>JAGQOU010000402.1 GCA_020427145.1 Planctomycetales bacterium
AGCCGGTGGTGCCGTTGATCTGTCCTGCGAGGTACAGCCCGCGCGCGAGCTTCGATTCGAGCGTCGGCTGCAACTGCTCGGGCGGTGCGTAGTCGTACTCCACCGCGTAGCCGTACCGCATGATCTCGGCGCGTTCCAACCCCGGCACCAGCCGCAGCATCGCGTCCTGCACGTCGCGGGGCAGGCTGGTCGAAACGCCGTTGACGTAGACTTCGCGAGTGTGGCGGCCCTCGGGTTCCAGAAACAGCTGATGCTGCGACTTGTCGGCAAACCGCACAATCTTGTCTTCGATCGACGGGCAGTATCGCGGTCCGCTCGATTTCACCTGCCCGCTGTACATCGGGGCGCGCGACAAGTTGGCGCGAATCAGACCATGCACCGCCTCGTTGGTGTAGGTGATATGGCAGGGCAGCTGCTCGACGCGCAATTCGTCGGTGAGAAACGAGAACGGCCGCGGTTGCTCGTCGCCCGGCTGCAACTCGGTGCGGGCGTAGTCGATCGTCCGTCCGTTGAGTCGCGGGGGCGTCCCTGTCTTGAAGCGCGCCAAGCGGATTCCCAGCCGCGCGAGCGAGCCGCTGATGCCGCTGGAGGTGCCCTCGCCGGCGCGCCCGCCGGGCGTTTGCGCCTCGCCGGTGTGCATCAGCGCCTGCAAGAACGTGCCGGTCGTGAGCACGACCGCGCGAGCCCGATAGACGGCGTCGCCGCGCACGCGCACGCCAGTGACCCGCTGGGAATGTCGAATGTCGAATGTCGAATGTCGAACAACGGCGCCGTCTTCGTCATTCGTCATTTGGCATTCGTCATTGCTCTTCGTGGCTCCTGCAACCTCGACGAGCAGCTCCTCAACCACCTCCTGCTTCAGCGTAAGATTCTCCTGCTCCTCGACGATGCGCTTGATCTCCGCCTGGTACAGTTTTTTGTCCGCCTGGGCGCGCGGGCCGTGCATCGCCGGGCCTTTGCGCTGGTTGAGCATGCGGAACTGAATGCCGGTGGCGTCGATCGCGCGGCCCATGGCACCGCCCAGGGCGTCGATCTCGCGGACGATCTGTCCCTTGCCGACCCCGCCGATGGCTGGGTTGCAGCTCATTTGTCCCACGGTGTCGCAATTGGTGGTCAGCAGCACGGTGCGGGCGCCCATCCGCGCAGCGGCCAGCGCCGCCTCGGTCCCCGCGTGACCGGCGCCGATGACGATGACGTCAAAATCGTAAGTGCTGGCTGACATACCGCTTAGGTTACCTACGTCGCCCGGTTTGGCCAGTCACTTGCCTGGGAAACCGACCCGATTGCAACGCCACGCTGACTCCGCGTAACGCACAATCCTCTTCTCACGCTAAAAAACAGGAGTCCACGGGCTTCCGCTGAACTATTCAGGGCGTCATCGCGTACCGCGGTTGGGGGTGATCGCCGAGGGGGCTACAATCACACCCTGCGCCGCCGGCAGGCCCGACAACGGTTCGCTGGCGGCAAATTCGCATTCTGGGAGAGTTTCATGACTTCGCTTCGCCCCCTCCTCGCCGCCACTTTGCTGCTGCTGGTTTCAGCCGGCTGCGCCTCGCGCGTGGTGCGCGCCGAAGGTCCCTTGCGCGGCGGCCTGCTCCGCCGTGGCGCACCGACCATGGGCGGCGTCTTCGTTTGGTCCGACGAGGTCGTGTTTCACGACTATCGCATTCAAAAGCATGCGGTCATCGGCCACTATCGTTTGCTCGACCCGGGCAACAATCGGCTGACATTCGGCTCGTTCGCCGATTGCATGAGCGAGCTGGAAAAGATCAAAGCCGAGAAAAACCTTGGCCCCATGCCCGAAAACGTGGTGGTGATGTTGCACGGCCTGGGCGCCGGGCGGCAGTACATGCAGGGGCTCGCCGACTACCTGCAGACCGAGGGCGGTATGACGGTGGTGAACGTCGGCTACCCCTCAACCATGGGCAAGATGGAGGATTACGCCGCGTCGCTCGACAGCGTGATCCGGCATCTCGAAGGCACGAAAAACATCAGCTTCGTCGCCCACAGTATGGGCAACATCGTGGTGCGCAAGTATCTGTACGACGTCGAGCACCTGACGCCCGCCATGCGGCCGCCGGTGACCTTCCAGCGAATGGTGATGATCTCGCCGCCCAACCACGGCGCCGAGATCGCTGACAAGTTGGGCGACAACAAGCTGGTGCAAATGGCCGCTGGAGAACCGGTCGAGGAACTCGCCCGCGACAAGGGCTGGCCGGCGCTAGAAGAGACGCTCGCGACGCCCGATTTTGAATTCGGCGTCATTGCCGGCGGACGCGGCGACGACGAAGGCTACCTGCCCGGCATCCCCGGCGACGACGACGCGCTGCTGTCGATTGACACCATGAAGCTCGCCGGAGCCAGCGACTTTGTGCAGACCGGCGGCATCCATCAGCTGATGGCGCGGTACAAGGTCGTGCGCGCCGCCACGCTCGCCTTTCTGCAAAACGGCTACTTCGTCACGCCGGAATCCAAGCAGCCGATTCTCGAAAATCCAGAGCTGCCGGCGGCAGTCCCCGCTGTCGCTCCGCAGTAAGCGACCGCCCGTAATGCAACGGGAGGGCGAGGCTCCGCCGATCCACGCCGCGCACGGCTCGGTAGAACCTCGCCCTTGTATCTTCGGTAGAG
>JAGQOU010000403.1 GCA_020427145.1 Planctomycetales bacterium
AACCGCCATAGTTAACGGAGTAATATTAGCTCGTATTACTCGTAATGGTTGTTGAGCGCGTCACAAACCGACACGACGTTCTCGGCGGATTGCGCTGCACTCCACGCACCCGTCCAATCGCCCCGTCCGTTTTGCATCCTCTGCGCCTTCTGTGGCCAACTCCGGTTCGTGCGAGAAATCCGCGTCATCCGCCGCCGCTCAGAACTTCACCAACAGCTTGCCGCGGATCGAGTGCTTGCCCAGCACGGTGCTATTGTGCTGCAGGTCGTGCAGGGCGGCCGTTTCGTCAAGTGCGGCGATTTTCGCAATCGGCGTGTGCAGCGTTCCGGCGGCGAGCAGTTCGTTCACCTTCGCCGCGGCGCGGGCTTGGGTCTCGGCGTCGGCTTGGAACATGACGAACCCCAGCAGTCGGCAGCTCTTGGAGTAGAACGGTCCAATCGGTAGCACGGGCCGGGCGTCGCGGCCGGCCATCACGATCATGCGTCCGCGGCGGGCCAGCGCACCCACCGCCAGTTCCAACTGCGGCTCGCGGCTGGTTTCCCACCACACGTCGACTCCCGCGGGCGCCCAGGCGGAAATCGACGCGGCGACGTGGTTGGCGTCCTCGTGGCGATAGTCGACGGTGGCCGCCGCGCCCAGCTCTTGGCAAGCCGCGCACTTTTCGGGCCCGCCGCAAACGGCCAGCACCGGAGCTCCGTGAGCCGCCGCCATTTGAACGACCGCGGACCCCACGGCCCCGCCGCCGCCATGCACCACCAGCCGCTCGCCCGGCTGCAGGTTGGCTTCTTCGAACAATCCCAGCGCCGCGGTGATGCCCACCAGCGCGGTGGCGGCGGCCTGCTCGTCGCTCACGCCAGTGGGAATCGGATAGAGCCACTGGCGGTCGATCGCGCACAGTTCGGCAAAGGTTCCCTGCCGCCCCAGCAATCCTTGGTTGGAGCACCACACGCGCGTCCCCGGCGCCAGGTCCGTCACGCCGGGGCCGACCGCTTCGACCACGCCCGCCAGATCGCAGCCAACGACAAACGGCACGGGCAACTCCATCGCCACGGCGCCGCTGCGCACGTACGTGTCGATGGGGTTGACCGCCGCGTAAGTCACCCGCACCAGCGCCTGCCCGGGACCTGGCTGCGGGTCGGGCAGTTCGCCCACGATGATATTTTCGACGGGGCCGGGCTGGTTGATGTAGGCAGCTCGCATGGGTTTTCGAGTCGGTTGGGGATGGTCGGTTGGGGGTAGTGAGTTGCCAAGGCCCTCGAACCTTGGCGGTGCGACTGCACGAGGCGCTGCTCATGTGAAATGCGACGCCTCTTGTCGCCTGCGGCGACCCAGCTTCGAGAAGCCGGGCCACCCGCTTGCGTGCGATAGCATCGCCGCCCATTGTCCCGCGCCATTTCCTACCGACTACCCCCTACCGACTACAGACTACCGCCTCCCGCGAAGCGGCTATACTGACAGCATGGCCTTACTTCCCCGAAAATTAGGTTGGGTGCTGCTCGCGTTTGCGGCGGGGTGGGCGTATGCGGCGGTCGCTTGGTTTCCGACCGTTGTGGACATCTACCAGCGGTTGTCGACCGATCAGCCGTGGGTGGCCTACGCCTACTTGGCCGTGGTGGGGTTCGGGGGGCTCACGCTTGCGGGGCTCAGCGTGGGGATCATCGCCCACCTGTGGAAGAACTCAGCCGGGAAAGCTCGCCGCGAGCAGCGCCGCAGCCGCGATCCCAGCGCGATGAGCGCAAGCGAGCGCGCAGGCGAAATCGCCGACAACCTGGCCGCCAGCCGCGACTTTGCCGAGAGCGAGCACGGCGACCCCGAGGTCCGCGCAAAGCTGCGCGAAGCGCTCACCGAACTGGAAGCGAAACAAACGGCCCAGCAGTTGGAGATTGCCGCGTTCGGCACGATCTCCAGCGGCAAGAGCACGCTGCTCAACGCGCTCGCCGGGCGCGAGGCTTTTGCCGCCAACGTGGTCGGCGGCACCACGACCACGCGCAGCGAGTTGCCGTGGCCGGGGGCCGACCAGGTCACGCTCGTCGATACGCCCGGGTTGGCGGAGGTGCGCGGGGAGGCCCGGGCCGCTGAAGCGGCTGCAGTCGCTAAGAACGCCGATTTGGTGCTGCTGGTCGTTGACGGACCGCTGAAGGCTTACGAGGTCGAGCTGGCCGAGGCGCTGCTGGCGATGGAGAAGCGGCTGATCGTGTGTCTCAACAAAGAGGACTGGTACGACGAATCGCAGGAGCGCGAGCTGCTGGATCAGATCAGCGAGCAGCTGCCCGGCGTGGCCCGCGACGACGTGGTGGCCGTGCGTGCCGGCGCCACGCAGCGGCCGCAGGTGCGCGTGCTGGCCGACGGCCGCGAGGAAACCGTCCTGGTCGACGTGCCGCCGAACGTCCAGCCGCTTGCCCGGCGGATGCTGTCGGTGGTCAAGCGCGACGGCGGCGACCTGCTGCTGGCCAACCTACTGCTGCAATCCCGCGGGATGGTCGACGACGCCAAACGGCAAGTGCGAGCCCATCTGGACGAGCGAGCCGAGCAGATCATCTCGCGCTACATGTGGGCCGCGGGGGGCGTGGCGGGGATCAACCCGATTCCGCTGTTGGATCTGGCCGGCGGCAGCGCGATCACCGTGAAGATGGTGCTGGAGTTGGCAAAGGTCTACCAGCAGCCGCTCGACGCCGACATCGCCGCGAAGATGCTCGAAGGGCTCAGCAAGAACCTGATCGCTATGGTCGGCGCCACGGCGGCCACCCCCGCACTGGCGAGCCTCGTGGGTTCGCTGCTCAAGACGGTCCCCGGCATCGGCACGCTCGCCGGCGGCTTGGTACAGGGCCTGGTCCAAGCGCTGGTGACCAAGTGGATCGGCCGCGTGTTTAAAGTTTACTTCCAGAACGAAATGAACCCGCCCGCAGGCGGACTGGCCGAAACCGCCCGCCGCGAATGGGCGAAGGTCACCACGCCCGAGGAACTGCGGAAGCTAATCCACCGCGGGCGAGAGAAGCTGAGCGAGGCGGATTGACCACGGAGGCACGGAGGACACGGAAAGACGTACAAGAACGTGACAGCTTGCTGCGAGTGGGAACGGAAAGAAAATGGCCGATCAAATCACACCCTACGAACGCGAACGGCTGATTGAACTTGCAGGCGAGATTCGCAATTGCATCGACCTGGGAACCGACCATCGCCAAGCGCTGGACGAATTTGGGATGATTCTGCCAGGAACGGAAATACTCAACCTATGCCACTCGGATGGGGCCGCGGAAACGATGGTCGATGTTTGCCTGGGAACGCCAGCAGCCGAGCAACGATGCACGCGTGACGAGTTGCTCGAATTGGTCCGCAAGCTGCTATGCACCGAGCCCGGACAATTCGACACCGAAGGCGGGGCGGTACAGGCAGTCGTGAAGTTCAAGAAGAACTGCCGACACCCTGCCGGGAGCGATCTGATTTTCTATCCGAACGAAGTCTTTGGCCACGACAATCCAACCGCCGAAGAAATCGTCGACAGGGCCCTGCGAGGCGAATGACTCTCGCCGTTAACCCTCCGTGCCCACCGTGCCTCCGTGGTTCAACAAAACACCCGCCCATGTCCGACGTGACCATTGACCCGCCGACCAATGTTGCCGACGCCGATTACGACGCCTCGCTGGCGGCGATTCGCCGCGCGGTGCGCGAGTTTGAGGGCTGCCGGCCGGCGGAGCTCGATTTGCTGGCGAGCGATCTGGATCAACTCGCTCGGATGAGCGACAAGCTCGCCGCGGGGCGGGTCGAGATTGCCGTGTTCGGCGAGATCAGCAC
>JAGQOU010000404.1 GCA_020427145.1 Planctomycetales bacterium
GCGCCGGTGCGGCCGAAGCCGGTCACGATTTCGTCGGCAATCATCAGCACGCCGTACCGCTCGGTCAGCTCGCGCACGCCCCGCAGATACCCCGGTGGTTGCATGACCATCCCCGCGGCGCCTTGCACCAAGGGCTCGATCACCAGCGCGGCGATCTCGGCGTGCCGCGCGGCAAGGACCTCTTCGAGCTTGCCGAGATGGTAAGCGGTCGACTCCGCCGGCGCGGCGCCCGCGGGGACGCGGCGGTCGGGCGCCTCCAGCCGCACCACGTCGCACAACAGCGGTGCGAACATCGCATGAAACGCCGCCACGCCGCCCACCGCCGTGCTGCCGAGCGTGTCGCCGTGGTAGGCGCCTCCGTAGGCCAGGTACTTGGTCTTGTATTCAGGGTGGCTGGGGACGGAGCGTAGCGCAGCCCCCAGTGGCGCCGCGCTGGACTGGGAATTCCCTGGGGGTTCCCGCTGGTCGTCCCCAGCCACCCCAGTTGTGGCTTTGCACTGCCGCCAGTATTGAAACGCCATCTTCAGCGCCGCTTCCACGGCCGCCGCGCCGTCGCTGGCGTAGAACGCATGGTTGAGGTCGCCGGGCGCCAACTCAGCCAGTCGCCGCGAAAGCTCGACCGCCGGCGCGGCGACCATCCCGAGCGTGGTCACATGGGCGACGCGATCCAACTGCTCGCGCACCGCCGCATCGATCGCCGGATGGCGATGCCCGTGCAGATTGCACCACAGGCTGCTCACCCCGTCGAACAAACGCCGCCCGTCGACCGTGGTCAACCAGCATCCCTCGGCCCGCTCAATGACCAACGGCTCGTACTCGGCCATCTGGGTGAAGCCGTGCCAAACGTGGGCGACGTCCCAGGCGGCAAATTCGGCGGGTGACGCGGGGCGAGTCATGTGAATGTTCGATGTGAGATGTTCGATTGTTGATGTACGGCCGTGCTTCGCAACGACGGCAGCCGATTCCCGCGGTCGTGGCCTGATCAGCTCAGCAATCGCACATCATACATCAAACATCGATTACCACGTCACCGTCACCGGCGTCCCGACCGCGACGCCGAGCATCATCGCGGCGCTGTCGCCGACGATGGCGATCTCAAGCATGTCGGTCGAGCCGATTAGCGCGATCAGCGTCATGGCGGGCTGATCGCCGTAGGTGGCGAAGATGCCGCGCGTCTCGTGCTCGTCGCAGGCGATCGCCACCGCTTCGTCGGTCGGCACGTCGGCGAGCATGTCGCGGCTGATGTTGGTGACGAGGTTGCCGAACGAATCGATCGACGTCACCTCGCCAGAGATCGAGTTGGCCACCTTCTCCGCTCCAGGCAAGTCGAGGAAAATCAATTCGTCGCGCGGCGGGCCGAGTTCGTCGGGGTCGACGCCCGTCGCCAAGTGCGCCGCCGCGGGCGCCATCACGTCGCGACCGTGGAACGTGGCCGAAACTTCGGATCGCATCCATCGCGCGTCGCTGACAGTGCGTATCTTACGGGGCTTTTCCCGGCTCGCCAACTGCGTCAGCAGGCCGTTGTCCGGGCAGACGTAACGCTGCTCGCCGATCTCGGCGTACACGATCGCACGCTTGGTGCCCACGCCGGGGTCGACGACCGCCACGTGAATCGTGCCCGCCGGAAACAACGGCGCCACGTCCGCCAGCGCCCGCGCGCCCTGCCGCACATCCTGCGGCGCAATTGCGTGCGTCAGATCGACGATCCGTGCCGCGGGGCAAATCGAAAGAATGACGCCCTTCATCGCCGCGACGTAAGGGCTGCTCGCGCCAAAGTCGGTGGTGAGGGTGATGATCGGCGCGGTCATGAAAATCGCTCACTTAGCCCCCGGTCCGTCTATTTAGCCCCCGGTCAATGACCGGGGGCTAATTTGTTCGTTATGCTTCGCCGGCGGCGATGAGTTCCAGGCAAATCTCCCGCAAACGGCCCGGGTCGACGTTGGGGTTCTTCTTCTTCGCCTGGCCGATCAACGCACCGATCGCTTGCTGCTTGCCGCCCTGCACGTCGGCCACGATCCTGGGATTGGCCGCAAGCAACTCGCGGCATAGTTCCACCAGCGCCGATTCGTCGACCTGTTCAATGCCCAGCTTTTCGATCGCCGCATCTACGGCGACGCCTTCGGCGAGCATCACGTGGAACGCCTCGCGTGCGCGGGGGCTGGGCAGCGTTCCCGCGTCGATTGCCTGGAGCATGCCGGCGAGCCGCTCGGCGGGGATGCCGAAATCGTCGATGGTTCCCTCGCTCTCTTTGAGCACGCGCAGCACGTCCTGCGTGACCCAATTGCAGGCGACCTTGGGGTCGCCCGACTGGTCGGCCACGGTGAGATAGTAATCGACCACGTCGCGGCCTTGGTTGACCAACACGTCGGCGTCGTAGGTCCCCAGGCCATAGTCTTCGCCCAGCCGCGTGCGCAGCGCCGCGGGCAATTCCGGCAAGGCTTCGCGCACCGCCTGCACTTCGTCGGCCTTGGTGAGCACCGGCGCCAGGTCGGGGTCGGGGAAGTAGCGGTAGTCGCTCGACTCTTCCTTTTCGCGCTGGGCTCGCGTGACGCCCGCGGCATCGTCCCAGCCGCGAGTTTGCTTCGGCATTTCGCCGATGCGGCGGCGCGTCTCCTGCCACTCGTCGAACTGCCGCTGAGCTTCGTACTCGACGGCCCGCTCCACGGCACGGAAGCTGTTGAGGTTCTTCACCTCGACGATCGGGGTCGCCACATGCTCGCCGTCGTGATCGATGTGCAGATTGACGTTGGCGTCGCACCGCAGCGATCCTTCCTGCATGTTGCAGTCGGACACGCCGATGTAGGTGAGCAGCAGCTTGAGTTCTTCCAGGTACGCCCGCGCTTCGGCGGCGCTGCGCATGTCGGGCTGTGACACGATTTCCAGCAGCGGCGTCCCGGTGCGGTTCAAGTCGATCTCGCTGTCCGCCTTGCCGGCCGCTTCGTCGTGAATGCTCTTGCCGGCGTCTTCTTCCAGGTGAGCGCGGATGATCCGCACGCGCTTGGGCTCGAACCGATCCTTGGCGTCGCTGATTTCCAGATAACCGTCGTCCGACATCGGCAAGTCGTACTGGCTAATCTGGTACCCCTTGGGTAGATCGGGGTAGTAGTACTGCTTGCGATCCCATTTGGTGA
>JAGQOU010000405.1 GCA_020427145.1 Planctomycetales bacterium
AGAACTACGGCGTGAGCAGCATTCCGACCATCATGGTGTTCAAAGGGGGCGAGGTCGTGGACCGCTTCGTCGGCGTGCAGCCGAAGACCCGCCTGCAGGAAGCGATCGACGCGGCCAAGGCGTAACGGCCGCCGCGCCGACGAGTTTTTGCCAGCGATGACGGCAGCCGGTTCCAAATATTGATTGGGGCCGGCTGCCGTTCTTTTTGCGCGGCGTGACGCCCCCAGCGCTTCGTCCCGGTTCGCGAATCGATCTTCAGCGAAAAATCGGTAAACGGGCGAAACTTTGCGGCCCGCCCGTGCCGATGGTTCCGATTAGGAAGACCTTGCGGTCCCGCGGTGCGCGGCATGGTGCTGCGCAAGCGCGACTGCTAGCAGGGACGCTGCGCATGGCGAACGATCTCTCACACGACGGCGCCAATCCGCCGGAACCGACGCCAGGGCACGGCAAGCAGGCTCCGCGCGAGACCCGCGTTGACCCGGCCCAATCGCTGCGCCGGGCGGGAACGCCCGAGGCGGTTCCCGCCGCGTCCCTCGCCCAATCCGCCGCCAACGTGACGGCAGCGGCGCTGCAGGACGTTGCGGAGAGTTGGGACTTGCCCGAGTTGGCTGGCGCCCCCGCCGCGAATCCAGCGCCGGCGCCGCAACCGATCTCGAAGCACGCCGCCGAACTGGCCGAACGCCTGCAGCGACGACTCGCGGACATTGATCGTCGCGAAGCGCGGCTCAATTCGCAGGAAGCGGAGTTCGACGCCCGGATCCGCAATGCGCGACTATGGGTGGAAGAACGCGAAGCCGATCTGGTCGAGCGGGAGTCGAAGCTGGCCACGGCGGAAGAAACGCTGCGGCAAGCCCGCGAGGAGGCGGAAGCGACCATTTCTCAGGCGGCGGAGCTAGAGCAGTCGCTTGCCGAAGTGGCGCAGCGCGAGAAAGCCGTCGCGGCGCAGGAGATTGAGCTGGAAGTCGGGCTGACCGAGCAGCAAACCAAGACGGCCGCGCTGGAATTCGAAACGGCCGCGTGCCGATCGCGCCAAGCCGAGCACGAAGCGGCCCGCGACAAGTACGAATCGCGCCAGCGGGAGCTCGACTCCCGCGAGGCCCAGTTATACGTCGACCGCGAGCGGATTACGCACGATCAGTTGGAGCTAGAACAGCGCGAACAGCGGCTTGCCGCGGCGCAGAGCGAACTGACCAAACGCGATGCCGCAAGTCGGGAGTGGGAGCAGCGGCTCCGGGATGAGACGGGCGAACTGGAATCGCGCCGCACTCAGCTGGACCAAGAGGCAGCGGACCTCGCGGCACGCGCCGAGCAGCAACAAGCCGACGATCGGCGCCTGAAAGCCCGCCAGCGGGAGATTGAAACGGCGCTGGAGCGTTTCAAACGGCTCGGCGTGGTTGAAGAGCGGATGGTGCAACTCGACGAATTCGCCGAGCAGCTCGATATGCGCACCGTTTACCTGGAGCAAGCCGAGGCGCTGTTGGCGGAGCAGCAGGCTGAGTTGGCCGGTGAACGCCGCGAATTGGAGCGGCAGACCCTCGCCTTTGAAAACCGCGTGACGAAAGATCGTCGGGGCGTTGAGACGCAGCGCGAAGAAGCTCGAATTGAGGCCGACCGACGCCGCGAGAATCTTGATCGACGCGAGGCGGAGATCGAGCGCCGAGCCGCAGCGCTGGAAGACCTTGCCGAGGAATTGCGCGCCGTGCAGCGCGAGGCGTTGGAGATGCGGCTGGCGACCGAAGAAACCTGGCTGCAACTACAGGGCGCGTTGGCTCCCGCCACGCTGTCGCGGTCGATCGCCCAGGTCCGCGCCAAGCTGAGCGATCACTTCCGGCTGGCGTCGGAGGAGGTGCGAATTCGCCGTAACGAGTTGGAGAGCATCCGTCTGGAGCTGACCGAGCAGCTCGCGAAGGTTGCCGCTCGCCGCGACGAGTTAGACCAGTGGCTCGCCGGCCGCGAGTCGGAACTCGCCCAGCAGACCGACCGGCTCGTGGAACGCGAGAAGGCCCTGGAATGCCAGGCGACCGAGTTCCAGCGGGCTGAACTGCGTTGGCAGGCGGAGCGGGGCGAGTACCAGCGCGAGCTGCAGCGGCTACTGGGCGAGGTTCGTCGCGAGGGCCGCATGGCGGCTTGAGCGATTCGCGGTCGTCACTTCTCCTCGAGTTCTTCCTCCAACGCGCTGATCTTGTCAACGCGACGTTGGTGGCGGCCGCCCTCGAACGGAGTGGTCATCCAGACGTCGACCATCCGCTCGACGGTGCGCGGGCTGAGCATGTCGGCCGACAGGCACAGCACATTGAGATCGTTGTGCCGACGGCTGATCTCGGCGGTCACCTCGTCGGTGCAGGTGGCGGCCCGGACGTGCGGGAACTTATTGGCGGTGATCGCCATGCCGATGCCCGTGCCGCAGATGAGCACGCCGCGATCGACCGTGCCTTCGCTGACTTTTTTGGCGACCAGTTTGGCGAAGTCAGGGTAGTCGGCGCTCTCGGTGGAGCGTGCGCCTTCATCCTGAACCTCGTGCCCGTGTTGCCGCAGGTAGGCGGTGATCTGTTCTTTGAGGTGGAACCCGCGGTGGTCGCTGCCGATGGATACGCGCATGGGACTTGTCCGTCGTTGGTAGTCAGTCGTCCGGCGTGATGCGACCGTTGTCGTTGGCCCCCGGCGGGGAAAATGATCAACGGCCCGCGGACTAATTCAAATCAATCTCTTCGACGCGCTCGCGGAGCGCTTGCTCGATTTGGGACGCACACTGTTTGTACACTTCCAGCGGCCCGCCGATGGGGTCGGCGATGTCGCCTCCGTCGGGCCGCAGCGTGTGGGTTCGCGCGGCGACCTCGGGCCACCGGCGGAGGATCGCGTTGCGATGCGCCGCGGTCAGCGTCAGCAGCATGTCGGCGTGGTGCGCTAGTTTATCAGTCAGCGGCTGCGACTGGTGACAGGTAATGTCGAGCCCCTGGGACTTCATCACCTCGACTGCCTCCGTCGCAGCGGGCCCTCCGGCGGCAGCGGCGATCCCTGCCGACGCGATCGTCAGGCCTCGGCTTTCCAATTCGTCCACCTGGCAGCCCGCCTTCTGGGCGATCATTTGCCGGAGCATCGCCTCGGCCATCGGGCTGCGGCAGGTGTTGCCGGTGCAAACGACCACAATCAACATGCTGGCTAGCCTATCCAATGTTTCGCGAGAAACGACCCCTTCGCGCAGACATTCGATCCCGTCGGCGGTAGCCCGCACTACAGTGGAGGCCTGCCCGTAGTGGCAGGGACCGTCGTTCAGCACCAGGCTGACCTTGTCGCCCAGCTGTCTGAGGGCGTCTTCGGCCGTGGTGGCGGGCGGTTCGCCGCTGCGGTTGGCGCTGGTCAGGGCGATCGGGCCGGCGATCATTTGCAGCACGTCGAGCACGGCCCAGTGAGCCGGCACGCGCAGCCCCACCTCGCCGCTGGGCGCCACGGCTTGCCGAACTTCGGCGGGAAGTTGGTCCACCAGGCTCGGTTGTCCGTGGGCCACGACCAGCGTCACCGGCCCCGGCCAACAGCGACGCGCGAGCCGCTCGGCCCGAGCGTTCAGTCGCGGAGCGTAGTCCAGAGCGTCCTCCACGCCGCGAATCGCCAGCGCCAGCGGAGCGTCCTGGCCCCGTCCCTTCGCGTCGTAGATCCGCGCGACCGCCTTGGCTGAACGCGCCAACGCTCCGACCCCGTAGACGGTTTCCGTGGGAAACACGACCAGCTTGCCTTCGGAGAGGGTTTGCACAGCCCGATGCACGACATCGCGGCTGTCGTCCGCCTTGCGTAGATTGATGACGACCGGCGGCATAGGCTCACAGCGAGTCGATGGGAAGAAAGCCGCAGGTGACACGGCCCGTCGGCCGGGCCACAATGATGACAGCGAGCTACGAACGCCGCTCGCGAAACGGTGGATATTAAGGCGGAATCGCCGGTTGGTCAACCGGCTTGAGTGCAGCCGGCGAGGTGGAAGTTGCTACAGGACAACACGTTACGGAAGGTTCGCCCGTTGCGGTCGCTCTCGGCCGCCGCCGTTTTTGTTGTTGCTGCGGTGGTACTAGCGGCCGTTGGCTGCACCGGCGGCGGCGACCCAGGGCAGCCCGATTTGGTGTGGGGCAAGCAGGGGCTGCTCGACGGCGAGTTTGAAAAGCCCCGGGCCATGGCGATCGACGCCGACGATCGCCTGTATTTGGTCGATATGACGGCCCGAATCCAGGTGTTCGACGCCGACGGCAAGTTCTTGCGCAGCTGGCGCACTCCTGTCAGCGCCAACGGCCGGCCCTCGGGGCTGAGCTTCTCGCGCGACGGCCGGCTGATGGTCGCCGACACGCACTACTACCGTGTGCTGTTCTACACGCCCGAGGGCGAACTGCTTGACGACGACACGATCGGCGGCGAGATGGGGCAGGAGCCGGGGCAATTCGGTTTTGTCACCGACGCGGTCGAGGACAGCCACGGCAACTTCTTCGTGGCCGAGTACGGCGACAACGACCGCGTGCAGAAATTCTCGCCCGACGGCGAGTTTCTCCTCCAATGGGGCGGCCACGGCGAAGAGCCGGGCAAATTTCGCCGGCCGCAGAACCTGGCGATCGATGACGAGGATCACTTGTGGGTCGTCGACGCTTGCAACCATCGCATCCAAGTGTTCGACGGCAACGGCGAATTGCTGAAGATGTGGGGAGAGTCGGGCAGCGAGCCGGGGCAAATGTACTATCCCTACGACCTGGTGCTCGACGGTCAGGGGCACGTGTACGTCTGCGAGTACGGCAACCACCGGATTCAGAAGTTCACGTTGGACGGCAAATCGCTGGGAACCTGGGGAACCCACGGCCGCGGCCCTGGGCAACTGCACAACCCCTGGGCGCTGGTGCGCGACAGCCAGGGCCGGCTGCATGTGGCCGACAGCATGAACCACCGCGTGCAACGGATTGTTGGGTTTTGAAATGTGGGATGTTTGACGTGCGATCGTCGATGTGATCAACAGCGCCGGAAGCCGCGACCTTACGAGGTCGCCGGCGGCCTTGCCGAGAGACGTTGCCTCATCAATCGTTCCGGCTCCCTCCCCCTGGCGGGGAGGGTTGGGGAGGGGGGCGGCGTCGCGTTTGGCTTGATCGAATTCTCTGGTTCACAGACAGCAACGTAGGATCATCACCCCTCCCTGACCCTCCCCATCAAGGGGAGGGGACCGGAACGCTGGCGAAACCGAGCCCGCGACCTTACGAGATCGCCCGTCGGCTTGCCGAAAGACTATCCACCTGTGAACGCCCCCGCCGCACCGCTGCAGTTCTCGCTCCGCGACTTGCTCGCGGCGACGGCGGTCGCGTGCCTGGGGTTGACGTTGGCACAGGCGCCGCTGGGCGTGTGGGCGGTGGTGTTTGGCCACCTGATGTTGGGGCTCATCGCCGCGGCGGTCATCTGGCGGCGGCCGGTTGTCGTGGGGGCGGCCAGCGGGGCGGCTGCGGGGGCGTTTGCCGGGGCGGTGGTTCAGCTTGCCTGGGTGCAGTTCTTTGCCCTACCGCAACTGGCTGGCGGGCAGCCGCTGCAGTCTCCCCCAGTGGACCCTCGCTACCTGGAGACCGTCTTGGCGGTATTTCAAACCTGCATCACGCTGGGCGCGGCGATCGGCTTGATGGCGGGAGTGGCGTGGAAACGGCGCGGGCGGCGCGAGAAGTCGGTACAATGACGCGGCCGCAGCATGTGGGATGTTTGATGTGGGATTGTTGATGTCAGAGAGGATCGCAAGTAGCCGCGAGGCGACGAGCTTGCCGGTGGCTGTGCCGTGCGAAAGTGCGTCGTGGAACGCTTCGGCCTCCTCCCCTTTCGGGTGAGGGGACCGGACTGGAAGCGATCGCGAGTTTCATACTGATTGGTTCACGGGCGTTCGCGAAGAGTTGGATGAGAGACCATGACCCAAGGCAGGACGCAATTCTCATTGTCACGCCTGCTATTGCTAGCTGCTGTGGTGGCCGGTGGAATCCTGGTATTGAATTTCGAATTCATTCGCGGTGGGTGGTTCATTAGTTCAATTCTCGTGTTGTTATTCGTGTTGCCCGCGAGTTCCGACCGTTTAGCAGCAATCGTTGGTACAGGCCTTGGCTTTGCCGCAGCCTTGGCCGTTTTAACAGGCTGGCTTGCAAGCGTTGCAACGACTCCCGCAGCCCCCCTTCCTGGACAATGGCAAGAAAGATTTGACTCAGCGCCATTCGCGATCAAGTACTCAGCGCCGCTTGGCGTGTTAGTTGGGATTGGGTTGGGCATCGCGTCGAATCGCATCGTTCGATTTGTAGGCTTCAAACCAGCGTCTGTGCGGAATGGCTCCGACTCCGTCCGCGATTCGCCGGCAACGTAGTCGCCTGGCGATTATCTTTAGATATCACGTTGCGACCTCGTTGCGACCTCGTTCCGACCACACATTCAAACATCCCCACCGATCACCGATCACCGCTAACCAGTCACCTCTCCCCCATGTTCAACCACACCCTCGCCTTCGACAGCCCGCACTATCTGTGGTTGCTGTTGCTGATTCCGGTGCTTTGGTTGTGGGGGTATCGCAGTCTTGCCGGGCTGGGAAAGTGGCGGCGGGGGATGGCGCTGGCGTTGCGGTCGCTGGTGCTAACGGCCATCGTGCTGGCACTGGCGGATGTGCAGTACCAGCGGAAGAACGACCAGCTGACGGTCGTGTACTTGCTCGACCAGTCGCTGAGCATCCCCGCGGCGACGCGCTCGGCGATGATGGAGGTCGTCAAGGAGTCGATCACCGAGCATCGCGACGCCGACCGGGGCGACCGCTACGCCGTGATTGTTTTTGGCCGCGACGCCGAGGTCGAAATTCCGTTGGTGCAGACCGAGCTGGCGCTGCACACGCGTGTTGAGTCGCTGCTCGATCCCGAATACACCGACGTGGGCACCGCTATTCAGCGGGCCAAGGCGATCTTCCCGCACGACGCCGCCCGGCGGATCGTGCTGGTGACCGACGGCAATCAGAACCTGGGCAACGCGTATCGCGAGGCCCGCGCGGCGGCCGACTCCGGCGTGAGCATCGACGTGGTGCCGGTTTACCTCGAAGCCCGCACCGAGGTGTCGGTCGAAAAGGTCGACCTGCCCGCCGGCGTGCGACGCGGGCAGCCGTTTGAGATGCGCGTGGTGGTGGACAACGACGCCCCGGAGGGCTCGGGGGCCACGGTGAAGGGGACGCTGCGAATCGTTCGCAAGTCGGGCGACAACGAGCAGGTGGTCGCCGAGCAGGAGGTGACGATCCCGCCGGGCAAACGGGTGTTCACGATCCCCGAGGAGATCGACCAGGCCGACTTTTACACCTACGAAGCCCGGTTCAGCCCCGCCACGCCCGCCGACGACGGCATGGCCCAGAACAACACGGCCAGCGCGTTCACGCACATCCGCGGGCGCGGCCAGGTGCTGCTGATCGAGAACTTCGATACGCCCGGCGAATTCGACTATCTGGTCGATCGGTTGCGCACCGAGGGTCTGGAGGTCACCGTCCGCACCACCGCCGAGTTGTTCAACTCGTTGGCCGAACTGCAGCGCTACGACTGCGTGATCCTCGGCAACGTGCCCCGCTCCAGCGGCAGCGACGCCGACAACGTGGCGAACTTCAGCGATGCGCAGATCGACATGCTCGTGCGCAATACGAGCGAACTGGGTTGCGGGCTGATCATGATCGGCGGGGCGGAGTCGTTTGGCGCCGGCGGCTGGGCCAACACCGAACTGGAAAAGGCCATGCCGGTCGATTTCCAGATCAAGAGCGCGAAAGTGACGCCGGTGGGCGCCCTGGCGCTGATGATGCACGGCGGCGAGATGCCCAAGGGCAACTACTGGATGAAAAAGATCGCCGTGGAGTCGATCAAGCTGCTAGGGAGCCGCGACTACTGCGGCCTGGTGCAATGGAACGGCACCGACCAATGGCTGTGGGGCCGCAGTGAAGGGGGCGTGGTACGGGTCGGACCTTACCGGCAGCGGATGCTCTCGACGGTCGACCGGATGACCATCGGCGATATGCCGGCCTTCGACGGCGGGATGAAGATGGCCGCCACGGCGTTCGCCGGGCTGCCCGATGCGGCGGTCAAGCACATGATCATCATCAGCGACGGGGATGCCACGCCTCCGACGCGGGCGACGATCAATGCGCTCAAGGCCCAGGGCGCCAAGGTCAGCACCGTGGCGGTGGGGTCGCACGGTTCGATCGGCAGCAAGACGATGCAGGACATCGCGACCGCGACCGGCGGCAAGTACTACGTGGTGAAGAGCGCCAACGCGTTGCCCAAGATTTATCAACGCGAGGCCCGCCGCATCGCCCGTCCGCTGGTGTACGAACCCAAGCCGCCGGTGCAGCCGCAGGTGACCGCCCCCACGCATGAAATCATTCGCGGGCTCGACGTCGATGCGCTGCCGCCGATCAACGGCTTCGTGTTGACCGACGTGAAGCAGAACCCGCTGGTCGAAGTGATTCTCCGCTCGCCGATCCCCGTGGACGAGAAAACCTCCACGGTGTTGGCCGCGTGGAATTACGGCGCCGGCAAGACGGTCGCGCTCACGACCGACGCCGGGCACCGCTGGGCGACCGCGTGGAGCGGCTGGGACGGCTACGACAAACTCTTCAGCCAGATTGTGCGTTGGGCCATGCGACCCACCGGCGACACGGGCAATTACACGGTGGCCACCAACGTGGGCGACGGTCGCACCGAGGTGATCATCACCGCGATGGACGAGTCGGGCGAGTTTCTCAACAACCAGTCGATGGCAGCCAGCGTGGTAACCCCGGGCAACGCCGCGGGCGAGGGCGCGGCGACGCTGCCGATGACCATCGACCAGGTGGCGCCGGGCCGCTATGTCGGCAGCTTTCCCTCGGAAGAAGCCGGCAGCTACATGGTGGTCGTTAACCCGGGGCCGGGCAAACCGCCGATCATCACCGGCGTGAACATTGGCTATTCGGCCGAGTACCGCGCGGCCGAGACGAATCTGCCGCTCTTGAAATCGCTGGCCGAGTTGCCGGCCGGCGCGGGGCCCGAGGGCGTGTTCGTTACGGACGGACTCGCGGCCGTCGGCCACAAACCGGGTGAAACCGCCGAGGACTCGGACCTCAATCCATTCCGCGACGACCTGCCGCCGGCGGTTTCGAATCAATCCATTTGGCCCTGGATTATCGTCGCGGGCAGCGTGTTGTTTTGGAGCGACGTGTTCGTTCGGCGCGTGCAGGTGAACATGGCGTGGCTGCCGCCGCTGTTGGCGCGGGGGCGCGACTTTGTGCTTCGCCGCCAGCGGGCCGCCCCCGTCCCCGAGACCATGAGCCGCCTCCGCAGTCGCAAGCAGCAAGTCTCCAGCGAGATCGAGGGCCGCCGCGCGGCGACGCGGTTCTCGCTGGAAGAGGCCGAAGCCCGCGGAACCGCTGACCTGCCGCCGGTCGATTCGACCCGGCCCGACGCCCCGCGTAAACCGAAACCGACAACCCCGCCGACCGGCCCCGCCGCCGACGCGCCGCAAGCCGAGTCGTACACCGAACGCTTGCTCAAAGCCAAGAAAAAGGTGTGGGACGAGCGCGATCAAGACAAAAAGCAACCCCCCCGCCCGAATAGCGAGCGGGGGGCGTAAGCCCCCTGTTGGTCGGCGCCAGAGAGGAGAATAGAGAGAAGAATAGAACGCGGAGGGACGCGGATTGAGCGGGTGGTCGCTGATCAGATCGGAGATTGTCGCAGCTGGTCCAAGTTGGCGTTTGATCGGCACGTCCTGGAAAATTGGAATCTCGATCCGCGCACATCCGCCAAATCCGCGTCCCTCCGCGCCCTATTCTCCCAAGTGGCAAATTGCAATGTGGGAGCGGACTGGTGTCCGCCGCCTACGGGGAATTTGCCGATTCGTACAGTGTGAATTGACTTCTGCTCGCCGCTCCCCGATCCTGTTAAACTTGCTGATCCTGTTGTCCTCCCCAGTCTTCGGGCCCCGCGCATGAGCATTAGCGATTCGATCGAAAAACAAGCCGAGGAGTTCGCCTCGCGGTACAAGGCGGTGCGGGAGCAGATCGGGCGGGTGATCGTCGGGCACAACGACATTGTGCACGGCGTGTTGACCTGCCTGTTCGTCGGCGGGCACGTGCTACTGGAGGGCGTGCCGGGTCTGGGCAAGACGCTGCTGGTGCGCACGCTGGCCCAGGCGCTTGATCTGAACTTCTCCCGCATCCAGTTCACGCCCGACCTGATGCCGGCCGACATC
>JAGQOU010000406.1 GCA_020427145.1 Planctomycetales bacterium
TGCGGAGCGGGCCGAGGGTTTCGGGGAGGTTGCGTTCGCCGTCGAAGATTAGCGTGAGCCGCAAGCCCCCATCGACCGGCTCAAAGGCCGCGCCCAGCGACGCGGCAACGCCGCTCTCGTCGTCGTGCGGCTGGTCGCCGCCGCGGACCTGACTGTGCAGGATGCCTAGCTCGCCGACCATCTGACTAAGTAGATCGCTAAGTTCAGCACGACAGCCAACTCGCTCAACTAGTGGTAGGTATTTTTCGAGCACGGCTTCCCAGTCGAGTCCGCGAAGGTTGGCGTCGTACGCGTACTCGCGGTGCAGCCGCCAAGCGTCGAGCAGCATCTGCCGCCACTCGTCCCGCGGTGCGACGCCGAGCCGCCAACCGCCGATGCGGAGGCGATACTTGTCGAGTTCGCTGGGGGCCTTCTCTTTGGCGGGGACTAGCGCCAACGTCGCGTCGGTGCCTTGCCCGCTGCGATAGTAGAGCGTCTTGCGGTCAATCGACAACTCAAAGTCGGAGACCTTCTTCGCAAACACTTCGACAGCGGGATTCTGCGAGTCGATCGAGATGCTCTTCAGTTGTGACTCGTCGGCTTCACGATCGAGTACGTAGAGGAAGTCCGAACTCGCGGCGAGCGCGCGGTACTCGCCCGGGCCAATCGGGACAGACCACAGGCGATCGGCGAGGCCGTCGAAGACGACGTTGGCTTCTTTAGGTTTGTCCTGCTCCTCAGCCTTTGTTTTGCCATTGGCCTGTGGGTCCTCCGACGCTTTGTCTCCGTCCTCTGTGTCTTGTTGCTCTTTGCTGGCTTCTTCCTTTTCCGCCTGGCGGAGCTCGTTTTCCGGTGCGAACGGGAAGGTGGCGGTGGGATCGAGCTGCAGGGCGTAGAGCTTGCTGCGGCGGTTGAAGGCGGGCCCCAGATTGCGATCCCCCCACGGCGACGAAGGATTGGGATCGAAATGGCGATCCGACACGAAGTAAAGCCAGCTCGCATCATTGGAGAAGGCGGGTGCGTAGGACTCGTACTTGCCGGTCGTGACGACCTCGCGTCGGCCGCTTTCCATGTCACGAAGCACGACGCGCCGGATCGATCGTTCGTCATTTGTCGCGTAAGCGACGTAGCGCCCGGTGGTTGACCACGCGAAGCCACCGAAGGGATCGTCGGTGGAGCAATCGGCAGTTTCTAGAACCGTCTTCACTCGCGTGTTGAGATCGAAGGACCAGAGCCGCTTCCTCTTGTCGGTGTAGAGGACGTGTCGTCCGTTGGGCGACGGGTAGACGCTCCAGATCAGCGAGTCGGAGTCGCTTGTGAGCTGTTCCGGCTTCGCGAGACCGTTTGACGGGAAACGCCAGAGCTCACCGAATCGATCTTGGTCGAGCACAAGGTACACCCATTCCCCTTTGGGCCCAATGATCGCGGATCGAGCGCGACCGGCGACAGGGATGTCGAGGTCGACACGCCTCCTGGGGCTCGGGAAGAGGACGGCCACGCGTCCACGGGCGACGACGGCGGCTGATTTTCCCTCTCCGCCTGGACGGGCTGATTCGAAGTAGTCGAGCGGCTTTTCGAGCCAGCGGAGCCGTGCATCGTCGCGGTCGCTGACGATTCGGATGTCGATCTTCGACTGTTGCTCGGCGGCGAGGTCGTGCCGGTAGAGATCAACGCCGCGTTGGTAGTAGATGACGCCATCGCGCATCCTGGCGTATCGCAACGACCAACTGCTTAAGCTCGTGTGCTGCTGGGCGTCGTGACCACTCGGGTCGACTGACCAGATGTTGTCATGCCCTGATTTGTCGCTGATGAAATAGACGCGGCCCTGCCACCACATTGGGTCACGGATCGGGGCGTCGAAGTCGGCGGCCAGCCGCTCGGCCGAATCGGCGCCGGTCGACATGCGCCACAGCTGTGCCATCACGCCACCGCGATATTGACGCACGT
>JAGQOU010000021.1 GCA_020427145.1 Planctomycetales bacterium
ATCCGCAGCACGAAATCAGCATTGCCGTGGTCGGCAAGTACGCCGAGCATCGCGATGCGTACAAGTCGATTTACGAATCGATCGACCACGCGGGAATCGCCAACGCGGCGCAGATTCGCATCTCCCGGATTCGCAGCGAAGAGGTCGAAGCGGAAGGCCCCGAGCGGATGCTCTCGGGCTACGACGGCATCTTGGTGCCCGGCGGATTTGGCGAACGGGGCATCGAAGGCAAGGTGGCCGCCATCCGTTACGCCCGCGAAAAAAACGTCCCCTTCTTCGGCATCTGCCTCGGCATGCAGTGCGCGGCGGTGGAGTTCGCCCGCAACGTGTGCGGGCTGACCGACGCCCACTCGACCGAGTTCGACAAGAACACTGGCAACCCGGTGATCTGCTTGCTCGACGCCCAGCGGGCGGTGACCGACAAGGGAGGCACGATGCGGCTGGGGGCCCAACCGGCCAAGCTCGCCGAGGGGAGCAAAGCGGCGGCCGCCTACGACGCCGAGCAAGTCTCCGAGCGGCACCGCCATCGCTACGAATTCAACAATCGCTACCGCGAGCAATTCGCCGCCAACGGCATGCAGATCGCCGGCACGAGCCCCGACGGCGCCCTGGCCGAAGTGATCGAACTGGACAACCACCGCTGGTTCGTGGCCGTGCAGTATCACCCGGAGTTCAAGAGCAAGCCGACCGCATCGCACCCGCTGTTCCGCAACTTCATCGCCGCAGCGGTCGATCATCGCAAAGACAAAAAGTCGCGCACCGCGCCCCCGCAACCGCAATCCCAACCCGCCGAACAACCGTAGCCCCCAACCGTTGGCGACGGCGGCCACGCCGTCCTGCCCCGGCAACGCATAACTTTGCCACGGACGAAGCCATCCCTTACGGGAAATGTCGAATGACGAAAACCGAATGACGAGAACTCGCGCTTCGTCATTCGTCATTCGTCATTCGTCATTCCCTCCCAGCCTTCCCCGTGGCGAAAGAAAGACCCCACGTCCCATGGCCGAAGAAAAAAAGATCATCATCGACGAGGATTGGAAGAGCCAAGTCGAGGCCGAGAAGGAACAACTCGCCAAAGGCGGCTCCGACGCGGCGGCGGAAGCGGCCGGCGCCCCCGACGACGCTGAACTCGGCTGGCCCCCCGCGTCGTTCCCGATGTTGGTCAGCACCTTCGCCACCGAAGCGATGGTCGGCCTGGGGCAAATCCCCAACCCGGTGAGCAACCAACCGGAAGTGAGCCCCCCGCGCGCCCAATACGCCATCGACATGCTGGCGGTGCTGCAGGAAAAAACCAAGGGCAACCTCGACCCGGGCGAAGAAGCAGGCCTGGAAGACCTACTGCACCAGCTGCGCATGGCGTTTGTGGCGGTAACCCAGGGCGGCGTGCAATAGGGCTCGAGCCGCGAGATCGTTTCTTCGCGTCGTGTTGACGCGCAGAGGCGCGAAGTCGCAGAGGGTATCCCAAGAACTTCTGGCTGAGTTCGAAATCTATGCCGGACCGTCCTCCACGCGTTGCGATTCTCGCCGGGCCAAATGGATCGGGAAAGTCAACATCGGCCGCCAAGCTACTACTTGGTCCGCTGCAGGTGTCGGAGTTCGTCAACGCCGATACGATCGCCCAAGGACTATCCGCGTTCGACGCAGCCTCTGTCGCGCTGACTGCCGGTCGGATCATGCGCGAGCGGCTGCGGGAACTGGCCCGCGCCCGCGCGGAATTTGCATTCGAAACGACGCTTGCCGCCCGGTCGTATGCACCGTGGCTGCGACAATTGCAGGCTGACGGCTACCTCGTGGAGCTGGTGTTCCTGTGGCTCCCGTCGCCCGACCTTGCCGTGGCCCGGGTCGCCGATCGAGTCGCCGCAGGCGGCCATGCGATCCCCGAATCGGTCATTCGCCGCCGCTATGCCGCCGGACTGGCAAACTTGTGTTCGCTGTACATTCCGCTGGCCGATCGCTGGTCGATCATCGATAATAGTCAAGAAGGTGAACCACGGACGATTGCCGAAGGCGGGCAACGGCAATCCACTGAAATCCTTGACACATCCGCGTGGCAATCGATCAGTTCAGCACAATGAGTGATCCCATCGCAAGCCTGGACGGCAACGCCGCCGAATCGCCTGACAGCGCGAACCGTCGCCGGGCGCTCGAAACGGCTATTCGCGAAGCCGTTGGCGACGCCATCTCTGTTCATCGACACCTTGGATTGCCGATGGCGACATGGCAAAACGGGCAGGTCGTTTGGATTCCCGCCAACGAACTGCCGGCGTCCGGCGCCGATGAGTGACGTGGCAATTCTGCATGAGCTTTGCACGCGCACGCGGAGAATTGCGGAGACAACGACGCGCTCCGCAACTTCTACCAGCGGCGCCTCGCACGCGGATAAGCCAAGCTGACCGCCCGGGTCGCCTGCATGCGAAGCCCCCTGCTGCCTCTCAACGCCTGATCAAGAATCAAGCCGAGCGGCAACAGACCCAAACATCTGACGATCAAGTGCGTCGCGACGGGGCTATCGTCGCAAGGACGCACGATTTTGGGAACCTCTTGGTACCGTCGAACGATGAAGCCGAGGTAGGTTTCGAACGCGTCGCCCTTTGTGCAGCGTTTTCTACACCGAGTATAATTCGTGCGAGTCCGATGCGGAGGGCAGTTGAATCCGCCGCCAGTTCGTTGCCTTCGCGGCGAAACACCTACAAATGCAAATGAGCAAGAGGAAGACCCAATACCGAAGCTCACGAATGGTCGGACAGAATCGGCCGCTGCATGAGCTTCCTGAGTCGCATGTCGCGAGGCGCACGGTGATTGCGCATACAAACTGCCATAGGCATTGCGTTGCCAAAGAAATCCCGTGGCCGGGAAGTGGAAAAGAACCGTTCGACCAGAAGTGGCACTCTAAGCTGCTTGGTCGAGAGTTCGCATTTTCCAGCTTTGCATATGCATTTATTTCTTTTGATTTGGTCATGACGGAGTGGAATACGCATCCACCACATGTCACCGACGCGGAAGTAAACGACCTTGTCCGGATTCCTCTCCTGCGAACTCTCCTGACTGAATGTGAAGCCGCCGCCGAACAGACAAAAAACGTACATGTGCAGAAATGTGTTCGTCAGATTCACGAGTTCCTGGATCTTTGGGACGAGTCCATTCGGCTTCGAATTCAACAAGACGGACTCGAAGTCCCGCGAGTTCAGGAGCCAGACAATCCTCGTCAAGAACTCTTCCCCGGTTCGCCATGGCTGTGGTGAAAGGCCATTGCGGAATGGCGTGGTTGAGAGATCTGAAGCGAGGCTGTTCGCAGGAAACGAGCGGCCGCGCAAACTGACATCGGCGTGAAACGCCGGCGCAGCTGGCCTATCGCGTGCAAGACGGCACAAACCTGGGCTGCACCTCCACTTGGCGCCCCGATGCGCGGCAGTCGCCGCTTGGGGGGCCGGAAAAGAAAAAACCGCGTCCAGTCGGGTTCGGCTGACGAAGCCGAAGGCTCGTTGACGTGAGACTTGCATCCCCCACCGGGTGACAACGGACGGGGTAAAACGAGCCTTGTTTTCCGACTGGACGCGGCGTGTGGGCGTGTAGGCGTGAGCTGTAGGCTGTGAGCTATTGGCTGGAGGGTGTCGTCGATTGCTGCTTTTCTGGCGTGCAGCCGAGAGCTGACGGCCTACAGCCTTCTCATTCGGTGAGTTCGTCAAACAGTTCGCGGAAGGTCGGCATCCGTTCGCCGATGTGTTGGTTCCAGGCGTCGGGCCGCCAGACCTCGATGCACACGGCCGCCCCCACCAGTTGCACCGCGCCGCCCGGCTCGACGCCGAGGAAGTCGCGAAACGTTTCGGGGATGGCGATCCGCCCTCGGCCGGCCACGGGGACCGTGCGATGACGGGTGCTGAGCAGGCGCCCCAGCGTTTGCAGTTTCTCGATCCGATCGTTCAGCCGGCCGCTGGCCACCTTGCTGGCCAACAGGTCGGCGCCGGCGGTGAGCCAGGCGTTCCAGTGGGCCGTGTTCCACAGGCTGACGCACCCGGGGCGCTCCTTGGCCAGCGTACACTCGCCAGCGTCACCGGCGATCGCCTCGACCCATTCGGCAGGCAGCGACAGGCGGAACCGTTCGTCGACGGTGCGAGCCCATTCACCCAGCAGCAATGGTGCGGCGGCAGTTGGCATAGAGCGGTTCCCGACTCGCGCCGGATCGATTCGATCAACACCTCCGTGGTTGCTGAATTGGGACTATTTCCCACAAAAACTGACATATCTTTCGTTCTGCGGGCATTTAACCCCCCAGAACAGGTCGAATTGTACCCTCACCGGGTCTGAACGCAACCCTCCGGGCTTTTCGCCCGGGAGGAGCAGCCTTCGGGCGACGAGTCGCAGAAAGGGCGCAAAACTGGCGACCGTAGCGCGCCCCTTCAGGGCTCGGGGCCCCTCTGCTCGACGTTTCCCAGGGCTGTGCCCTGGGCTTTCGTCGCGCGGCCTTTCAGGCCTGTTTTCCGACTTTGCGGTTCTCCGGGCCGTTCGCCGAGAGACGCAGGAAAAAAGCGGGCTGGGGCCGGCCTGGGGGGCGCCAGCAACGCCCGGGTGTGGCAGGAAATCTCCGTAGCGGCGAGCCGGCGGATTCGGTATTTACCACGTCCCGCATTGTCTCGAAATCCTCCGAATTCCTCGCGGTTCGCCGCTCGCCCCGTCTCGCATCCATGTACGACCCGATCGTGATTTCCGGAATTGGCTTGGTCACCGCCGTCGGCAACGACCGCGAAACCACCTGGCGCAACCTCCGCGAGGGCGTCAGCGGCGTCCGTCAATTGTCCGGCGTCGCCGGTCTGCCCGACGGCATGCTACTGGCGGCCGACGTGCGCGGCATTCGCGGCGAACCGGGACGACTGCGCGATTATCCCGTCGGCAAACAAGCGGCCGGCGAAGCGCTGGCTGACAGCGGGCTGCTATTGCGCAGCCGCGTCGATCGCACCCGCATCGGCGTGATCATGTCGAGCGTGTACGGCGACTCGCCCGGCGTGGCGCAGCTGCGCGGCGGCCAAGTCGGGCTCGACCGCTGGCACGAAGAGTTCCTCGCCTCCGCCACGTTGGCCAACATTGCCAACGACTTTGGATTGGTGGGACCGCGCATCGGCAACGCCACGGCCTGCGCCACCGGGACGATTTGCGTCGTCACCGCGATGCGCGCCATCGAAGACGGCCAGTGCGACGCGGTGCTCGCGGGCGCCATCACAACGATTCAACCGCTGCTGGCCGCGGGCTTTTACAACATGCGCGTGCTGGCCAAGCACGACGACCCGACCGCGGCCTGTCGCCCGTTCGACGTCGATCGCACGGGGTTCGTCATGGGCGAAGGCGCCGGCATGCTGGTGATCGAGCGCGCCAGCTCGGCCCGCGCCCGCGGAGCTCGCATTTACGCCGAACTGACCGCCGGCAAGCTGGCCTGCGACGCCCACCACGTGACTGACCTCAGCACCGACGCCTCGACGCTAATCCACCTGCTCGGCTCGACGCTCAAGAAAGCGAAGCTCGCCCCCGGCGACGTGTCGTACATCAACGCCCACGGCACGGGCACCACGCAAAACGACATCATGGAGTCGCGCGGCATTCGTCAGGCGTTTGGCGCGGCGGCCGACGACCTGTGCGTCAGCAGCATCAAAGGCAACATCGGCCACCTGGTCAACGCGGCCGGGGCGGTGGAACTGGCGATCACGGCGCTGGCGTTACGCGACGGCTTCGCGCCGCCGACGCGCAACCTCGTCACCCCCGACCCCGAATGCGATCTCGACTGCATTCCGTTCGTCGGCCGGCAGCGGGCGTTTGAGCACGCCGTGAAAATCTCCATCGCGTTCGGCGGTCACCTCGCCGCGGTCGCCCTGCGCCGCTGGGACGGCGCCGAGGAACAAGTCGCCCGCCCGCCGCTGCGCGTCGCGGCGTGATTCGTCGCGCGACGCCGGCCGCAATCCAGCGGCGGCGTCCGCCCTCGTACACGCTACAACCGATGTGATCGGCGCTGCCGCCGCCGCAAAGCGGGGATTCTGAGTTGGTTCGTCCTTCCGCGGCGAACTCACCCGCGAACCGACCCCAAGTTTGAGTGCGTCGCTACGACTCTTGTCGGCTACTCAACACGTTGGGGGGAGCAACAAATGCTTGTGGTTTGGGGTTCGAAGCTCTATGGAAAAGTCGACGAGATCGAAGATGTCGGGTTCGTCGCCACCCAGTTCGGCCATCTCTTCTGGATACCGCTCATACCGTTCAACTCGTATTTTGTGACGCGTCAGGAGAGCCATCATTTTGAAGGCGCCCCGCTGGGGCTGCAGTGGAAGTCGGTCCTGGTTGGCTACGGCCGCGTCTTCTCGGCACTCTTCTTCTTGGCCGGGCTGGCGGCGCTCAACACGATCTACGGTCCAGGCCACGACTTCGACCCCGCAAAGATGAACACCTACCGCACGATGGTCGCGTTGGGCGTGTTTTCGATTCCGCTGGGGATCGCGACTCAGCTTCCCTCCATGCGCCGTGCCGATGACCAGGAGGCGACTCGACTGGCCGACTATCTGCGATTCGACGATCGACTCTGCGCCCGTGTCGAATTGGCCTACGGCAAGATCACCGCAGAAGAAGCCCAGCGGCGCATGGGCGACCTGGGCGCCCCTCAAGTCAGCGTCGGCGGGAATGAGATCGGTGGAAACGAATTCCACAGCGACGACGACGAGATCGCCGCCGCCTATCGTCGCTACATGTCGGCATCGCCGGCGTCATGACAGCCGGGGCGCCAAGATGGTTTGCGGCCCCGGCCGACGCACGATGAAAGACCTCCGCGGGGCAGCGCCGCCCAGGCGCGTCACTCGCTCGTCAGCGCAAAGTCGTGCTTGCTGCGGCCGGGCTCCACGGTGATGGACAACTCGCTGCGGTTGTTGTATTTGGCCGGCAGGGCTTCGTCCAAGATCGGCATCAGCGGGCTGTCCGGCACGTCATAGAGCTTCTGTTCGCCAACCTGCTTGGGGACGCGAATCTCCACCCGCAGCTCGCCCAGCGGAACTCGCGCCGAGTACTGCCCTCCGGCAATGACGCCCCCCGCGGTGAATGCGTCGCCGCCCGTCGGAAAGAAGGCGATCGATCCGGTCTCCACCGGTTGTCCGTCGACGGTGACGGAGCCGCTGATAATCCCGACCGTGGGGTCGTCGCAACCGCTGACAACAGCGGCGGCGATCCCCAACGCAATGAGCGCGGCGAGGTCGAGTCGTGTCGGCGGGCGGTTCACCAGAACTTCTCCCAGGTCGGGAACTGCTCGTCGAAACCGCCGTTCATGCTGCCCATTTCTTTCCAGGATTGCAGGGCGACGGTTTCGCTGACGAAGCGCACCGACCCGTCGCACAGCGCCGCGTTGACGCCGCCGGGGTGTCGGCTCCGCGCCGCATAGTACTGCCAGGCCCCCGGCGCGGCGGGCATCAGCGGATCGACGTTCGGCCGATACCACCCGCTCTTGATGATGTCGGGCGCCGAGGTGTTTGGCGTCGTGATCGTGTGAAAGCGGAAGTTGCCCTGATCGTTCTGAATGTCGCCGCGCCAGTCGTTGTCCTCCTCGCTCCACGCTTTGAGCGTCTCGCTCATCAGCAACGTGTGCGACGTGCCGTCCACGACATCGGCCAAGTTGGTTTTGCGCGGCTCGCCCGACTGACCTTTTACCTGCGAGAACGGCGCCAAGCCGATGTCTTCCAGCGGCCAGCCGTAGGCGACATTTCCCCAATTGACGACGTAGTTGCCGCGGCGACGCTGATACTCGCCGGTCGTTTGATCCGCGCCGATGTCCGTGGGGCAGGAGTAGAGCGGCACGTACTGCCCGGTCAGGCCGTTGAGCGTGTGGGCGACCGTGCCCGGTTCAACGAAAAACGGGATCGTCAGATCGTTTTCTTCGTCGAGCACCCGCTGCTCGATGTACGGCCAGAGCCGCATGACCCACGTGTGCCGCGGCCGCGAACTGGCCCCTTCGGGAAGACGTCCCTGGGCGTCATGAAACAGGTGCATGGCGGTCGACCATTGCTTCAGGTTGTTGACGCACTGGCTACGGCGCGACGCCTCGCGCGCCGCCTGCACCGCCGGCAGCAGCAACCCGACGAGAACGCCGATGATGGCGATCACGACCAGCAGTTCAATCAGAGTAAAAGCGCAACGTTTCGGCATCGGCGCAGAACGGTTGGGCGAGAGATAAGCGAGAAGACGAGCGGCGACCCTATCATAGCCGAGCGGCGCCATTCTGCCAAAGCAGTCCCGGCCGCCAGACAGGGCCAGTCGCTCTTTGAAGATTGGGCGCCGCGGGCATGCCCATCCCGCTTGGAATTGGCAAGTTCGTGCCGCAGGACCGTCGCGAGGACGGCGGACCAGTCGATGCGAGTTGACCAGCTGACTGATCCTGCTCAGTGCGCTCCGCGTCGTTCTGAACAATTCTCACGGCGCCCCAGGCGGAAGCCCGGCTTCTCGAAGCTTGCGCTGCCGCAGGCGGCGCGCGGCGGCGTCGATCGCCGGGAGTCGTTATTCTTCGACCGTCAGCACGACGCGCTGATAGCGCGTCAGCGGCGGGGCGCCGGCGTCGGTCGCTTCGCAAACGATGTGGATCGTCTGGCCAGCCTGCGCGCCTGCGGGAACGGTCGTCGTCGCGCGGGGTTGGTCGGCGCCGGCGATTGGCACGGCGCCGTCGTAAGAGTCCGCGGCGGCGTAGCGCCACCAGCAAAAACTCACCGCGTCGCCGTCGGGGTCGGCCGTTTCGGAGGCGTCGAGCGCGACCGTTTCGCCCGGCCGAACTGTCAGGTCGCGGTCGTGCGTCAGCCGCACGACCGGCGGGTGGTTGGCTGCGTCCGGCGGGTTGACGCACCAATCGGCGCGGGCGGCAAAGTCGTTTTGCAACGCGGCAGACCATCGCCACACGGGGCGGAAGTACGCGAGGTGATTCTGATTGGTCTCGGCCGCGGCGCCGGTGCGCGAACTGTTTCGCCCCCAAGCGGTGTCCGCATACCACCGGCCCGCGGGATACGAATACCCGGTCACCGGCACGGGGTCGAGCCACGTGTTATCGCGCACGCGGACATAGCGGCCGCCCCATCCGCCCCAGTTGGGCGACTCCGTGCTCCGCAGCCCCGTTGGGATCTGGTGAATAAACGCCGGCGAGTCCCCCTCGCTGCGAAAGTCGCCGGCGGCGAATCCGTCGTCGTTGCCCGTGTGCGCCTTGTACAACGAGCACAACGGCCCGTGGCCCTGGAGGATGTGTTCGGTCATCCACGGGCCGGCGAAATACTTATGCAGCCGGCGCGGCTGACAGTCTTTCCAGCGATACGCAATCGCCTCGAACTGGTCGGAGATGATCGTGGGGATGTTGTATTGGCCCCAGTGCGGCCGGATATAATCCTGGTAGGTCGCGTCCTGCTCCCAGATGAAGAAGAATCGTAACTTAGCGACGACCTCGGCCATCCGCTCGGGGTGGTCTTCCTCGATGGTCTTCAGCGCCCGCGCGATCGTATTGGGCCCGCCCCACGCCTGCAGCCAAATCGGCCGATCGTCGGAGTCGTCCAGCAGCACGCGGACAATCAACTGCGACCCGGCCGTCTGTTGGTCCATGTCCCCCTCGGCCTTCACATTGCCCAGCGCCGTCCGCTCGCGCAGCAACTTCGGCGACGGATAGGCTGGATCGTGCTGCACGAGGTTCGGATAGACCTGCGCGTAAGCGTCCAGGTACGGCTCGATCCAATCGTCCCCGGCCCAGTTGTGGCCGTGCGAGTGATACTGGGAACTCGACGTGACAATCGCCTCGACGTCGAACTCGTTGGCATAGAGCAAAAACCGCACGAGCGAACACTCGTCGTCAATCTCCCCGTCGGAAGTGACAATCACGCGCGGACGCGGTGCGGCCGATTGATCGCGAGCTTCCCCCGCCAGCGCCGGCGCAGCGGCGGCGAACATGCCGAGGGGCAACAGGATCGAGAAGAGTCGTTTGTAATACATTCCGCTATTGTAACGGACGCGGCGCCGTGCCGAGAAGAGGCACCCATTCTACTCCCCCAGCGTTCGCTTCCTGCGCAGCAAATGGTGATAATGCTGCGCCGAGCGGTGGGCTTCGTCGCGGACGTATTGCAGCAGTCTGAGTGCAAAGGCGTGGCGGCTCAGCCGTAGCGGTTCGTCGCGGCCCATCACGTAGATGAGTTCCTCTTTCTTGGCCAGCGACAGCACCAGCGGCGGCGTGATCTTCAGCGCGTCGAACGCCTGCAGCGCCTTGCCGAGTTGGCCTTTGCCGCCGTCGACCAGCAGGATGTCGGGCTGCACCGTCCCCTCGTCGTCGAGCCGCTTGAAGCGCCGGCTGACGACCTCGTGGATGCTGGCGTAGTCGTCGACGCCCGTCACCTCGCGGATGCGGAAGCGGCGGTAGCCGGGTTTGAACGGCAGGCCGTCGATAAACTGCACGAGACTGGCTACCGTCTCGTTGCCCCCCAGGTGGGCGATGTCGACCCCCTCGA
>JAGQOU010000407.1 GCA_020427145.1 Planctomycetales bacterium
TTGATGTGCTTGCGAATCATGTTGAATCCGGCCGCCTTCAAGAACTCGATGTCATAGGTCATGGCTTCGTCCGAGGGAGGAGTGAGCAACCCGTCGGGCCACCACCCCTGATCGAGCACGCCCCAATGGAAGATCGGCTTGCCATTGAGGGTGAACCGCCAGTCGCCGTTCTCATCCTGCTCTTTGCCGACCGTGCGAATGCCAGCGTAGGAGCCAACTTCGTCGATCACGCTGCCATCGGCGGCCAACAGCGCGACGGTCAAGTCGTATAGATTCGGTTCGGCGGGCGACCAGAGTTTGGCATCGGCAACGTTCAGTTCCACGGCCTCCGCCGCCTTGCCGGTCTTGGAACCAGCGGAATCGTCCTTTAACCGCGCGGTCAAGCGCAGCTGCTCGTCGCCGCCCCCTTGCCCTACGATCGCGGCCGTCACGCGAATCAGTCCGCCCTCGGCGGCGACGTCGATCTTGAGCGACTCGATATATCGCGCGGGGACGGTTTCCAGCCACACCGTTTGCCAAATGCCCGACACGCGGGTGTACCATATGCCCTGCGGCGAAAGCGTTTGTTTGCCGCGCAGCTGCCAGCCGCGCGTTTCGTCGAGCGCCTTCAGCACCAACTCGTTTTCGCCGTCGCGCAGCGCGTCGGTCACGTCGATTGCAAACGGCAGCGAACCGCCCTGGTGCTCGCCGACCTGCTTGCCGTTGACCCACACCTTGCACTGGTAATCAACGGCTTCGAAGTGAAGTAGCGTCCGGTTGTCGCCATCGCGAGGCGCGGCGAACGTGCGACGATACCACAGCGCTTCGTCCGGCTCGAGCAACCGCCCCACGCCAGATAGACTCGATTCGATCGCGTAGGGCACGAGGATCTTGCCCTCCCAAGCAGCCGGCTTCGCGGCGTCACGCGCCGTGACGGCGTAGTCCCACAAACCGTTGAGGTTGTCCCAATTGTCCCGCGTAAGTTGCGGACGCGGATACTCGGCCCAGGCCGTCTCAGGAGTCACCTCGCGCCCCCACTCGGTTGTCATGCCGCCGGCGACAACCTTCCACGCTTGCCCTTCCTCGCTGCAGGCGGAGGAGGCGACCATGGCCAAACCGATCGCAATGGACGCGCAAGTAATAGTTCTCAATTGATTTACAATCATTTTCGGAGTCCGCGCCTTCATTTTGATAAGCTCTAGCGAGTTGTTCGGAAACAAGGGAACGTGAAGAGTGTGAACCGTCGCGCTGCCTTTTTCAAGCAGACTGCGCCGAGGGGCTTTTCGCCAAGATTGATGGGCCGGAAAAGCTGGAACATAGCGTCCCACATGCCCTTGTGACGCGAAATGCTCCACATGAATCGCGTCGAATCATTTGAGCCTACTAACGGCCAACTGGCGTGTCCATGAGCGAAATTGTCACTCCTATGAGACAAGTTGTCGCACCCGCAAGCGACGCGTCGCAGCGGCCCGCGACCGTGTCGCCCCGGCTTGCATCGATCGACGCCTACCGGGGCGCCGTGATGTTGCTGCTGGTCTTCTTCGACGGGCCCCGCTGGGCGTGGTGGGAGCCGATCCATGAAGCGCATTATGACGCGACGTGGTTGACCGCGCTGCTAGCGCAATTCGACCACGTCGAGTGGTCGGGGCTCGCCCTGTGGGACATGATCCAACCCTCTTTCATGTTCCTCGTCGGAACGTCGCTAGCATTCTCGGTAGCAGCCCGTCGGCGGCGCGGCCAATCCTCGCAGGGAATGCTACGACACGCCGTGGTGCGCGCCGTACTGTTGATACTACTGGGAGTCTTCTTGCGCTCCGCCGAGAGCCCGATCACCAATTGGCGATTTGACGACGTCGTTTCACAGATCGGGCTTGGCTACGCGCCTTTGTTCCTCCTCAGCGGAGCCGCGAACGGAACGTTGCTCCTCGCAGTAGCGGGCATTCTCGCGGCCTACTGGGCCCTGTTTGCGCTCTGGCCGCTGCCGTCCTCCACGTACGACTGGCAAGCGGCGGCGGGGCAAGCCTACTACGACGGCTTCGCCGCCCATTGGAACAAGAACGCCAATCCAGCACTCTATTTCGACCAATGGCTGATGAACCTGTTTCCACGCACCGAGCCGTTCGTCGCCAACGCGGGCGGATATCACACGCTCAATTTCGTGCCGTCGCTGGCGACGATGCTCCTGGGCCTCGTGGCCGGCAACGTGCTGCTGAGCGATGCGCCGACGCGCAGAAAGATTGGGCGACTGGCGATCGCCGGCGTCGTCTGCCTCGCGCTCGGTTGGGGGCTCGACGCCACAGGGGCGTGCCCCAGCGTCAAGCGAATCTGGACGCCGAGCTTCACCCTGCTTTCGGGCGGCCTATGCTTCCTAGCGTTGACGGCGTTCTTTGCCGTGATCGACGTCGCCGGCCGGCGACGCTGGGCTTTCCCCGCGATCGTCGTGGGCCGCAACTCGATTGCCGTCTATTGCCTGCTGCACCTCGCCGCCGGCTGGATCCTGACGACACTGCACCGTCACCTAGGTGAAACGCCCTTCACTGTGCTCGGCCCGGCCTATCAACCGCTGCTCGACAATTTGGCCGTAGGCGCCGTCCTGTGGTTGGCGTGCTACTGGATGTATCGCCGCGGTATCTTTTTGCGTCTGTAGGGCAACGAATGGAATCTGCGTGGAGACGAGCCGCCGTCCGCAGCGTCTCGGACGATGACTGAAGCCCGTCGCCTCGCCGCCGCTAGTTCCAGCCGTCCTTGCCGCGACCGCGCTTGCGTTTCTCGCTCAATGTGAGCGTCTCATCGACTTTCGAAACGCGATACTTGATCGCGATGCGCGTCAGCAGGACGGACTTGCCGATCCCCAGATGCCTCATCAGCGCAGTGCGGTGGTTGTCGATCGTCGAGGTCGCCGTGCCGAGAATGTCGGCAATCTCGGCGACCGTGCATCCCAAGCTAATCAAGCGCAATACCTCACGTTGGCGGGGCGTGAGGGTGGCGACGAGATTTTTCATGTCAGCGGAGGGCATTGTGGCAAGTTCCTTAGAGTGTTTATGCCAGTATGCCATCCGTTTTTAACGTGTGGAGGATTTGCGGTGGTGGCTTAGCGCAAAAATGAAACCATCAGGAACGCTTCGCTGTCGGCTCAGGAGAAATAGAGCGGTTGTGCCGAAAATCGGGACGAGCTGAATCGAAGTCGACGGATCGGCCGCAAATGCAGACGCGGCAGCTGCGAATGGAGCCAAAGCCGTGGATGGGGGTGAGGGGCCTTCAACTGGCTGAAGCCACACCGTGATAATTCCGCAAGAGGCGCCGACTTTGCGGACGCCGCGGCAGGCGAAGCTTATAAATCACACCCCGGTCAGCTCCGGCCAGCTGCCGTACGATGCACTATCGCCAACCCGGCGCAGAGAAAGACCCCGAAGAACACGCGCCCTGGCGCGATTCCTCGGGGTCTTCGATAGCGGAGGAGGGACTCGAACCCC
>JAGQOU010000408.1 GCA_020427145.1 Planctomycetales bacterium
TGATCGACGGTCGCCCGCGCCCACCCGCCCTTCGATCCCGCCCCTCGTGAGTCCCATGCGCGTACTTGCCCGCCGCGTCTGCGTCCCGACGATGCTGCTCGGTTTGTTGCTGATTGCCCCCAGCGTCGACGCCCAGGTTGCCGGGGCGCCGAATCCCCTGCGGCGGGACGATCAGGTTCAGCCTGCCCCCGGGCAGCAGCCCGCTGCGACCGCGCCCGCGACGCAACCGGCTGCAGCGCCCGCCGACGGACAGGTCAATGTCACGTCCAACGGCGACGCCGAGACCGCCGAAGTCTCGCTGCTGGAGCCGATGAAGAAGGACGCGCTCACCGCGCGCCTCGATCGATTGGCGGGCCTAGGACTGGACGACGATCAACTGCAGGCGGCGACCGAGAATTACAATCAGGCGCTGAAGTCTCGCAACACGGCCTACACGCTGGGACAGTCGACGGCCGAGAAGCGCAAGCGGTTGGAAAACCGCCCGCAGGCGGTTCTCGACGCTCGCAAGAAGCTCGACGAACCACTCCCGGCGCCTCCGCCGCTTCCCAACAAGCTTCCGGACCTCGAAGCTTTGGTGATGCAGCTGGAGCAACAAGTTCAGGACCTGCAGGCGGTTCGCGAACAGAAACTGACGTTGAAGACGACCCGAACAGCTCAGGTCAGCCAGATTCCGAGCGAGTTGACCGACGCTCAAGCGCAATTGCGCGACGTCGAAGAACAGATTGCCGACAAATCGTCGCTGACTCCCGATAGCGACGAGACGGACGTGTCCGCTCTGATCGCCCTGGTCAATCGGCGCGAAGCCTTGCAGCGCAAGATCGCCAACCTGCAGGTCGAGCAACAATTGGCCAGCTCGACCGAGTTGTTGCAACTCGAGTTGGATCTGATTGATCGCGAGTTGGGCGCCAAAGAGAAACAGCTCGCCCAAGCGCGAGCCGAGCGCAACCTTCTGCAACAAGCCGAAGCTGATCGTCAAGCGAAGGAGGCCGCCAAGGCGGCCGCCGTCAAGCGTCCCAAGGCGATTGCCGAATTGGCAGACTTGAATGCGAAATTGGCCGAGGATCAGAAGGAACAAACGGCCAGGACCAACGCGTTGGAGGACGAGCTGCGCAAGCGCAAAACGCAATTCGAGACGGTCAACAAGCAATTCGAAAACACGAGCACGCGCATCGGCGAAGAACTGAGCGTGAGCGCGGGCAAATTGCTGCTCATGCAGAAGAAGGACTTGCCGCATTCGCGTCAACTGCGGGACGATGCAGAGGAGCGTAACGAAATCAACGATCGCCTGCTGTTCGATTTGTACGAAGCTCAGGATCGTCGCGAAGAACTCTCCGATATGGAGAGTCGGGTCGACGCCGTGATGGCCGAGGTCAAGGGCCAGGGGATTTCAGAGGCCGATGTCCGCAAGCTGCTGGAAGACCAGCGCACGTATCTCGACGGACTGGTCGACAGCTACACCAATTACAGCCGCACGCTCGCCGAGTTGGCCGCTAAGGAGGTCGCGCTCGCCGACCTGACGGACAAGTTTAGCGAATACATCGCCGAGCGCGTGCTGTGGATCCGCAGCAACCCCGCCCTCAGCGTCAACGACCTCGGCCCGGCGGCGGACGCGGCCCGCTGGAGTCTCGATCCGCTCAAGTGGCGCGACGCGGGGATGGCCGTCTGGCACTCTTTCATCGAACGGCCCGCCTCGTCGATCGCCCTGCTGGCGGCAATCGTCGCTCTGCTGGCCATCCAACGTGGGGCGCGACAACGCCTGCGCGAAATCGGCGCCGCGGCCGAGAAACGCACCTGCGCCGAATTCACGCCTTCGTTGCGCGCGTTGGGACTCACGCTGCTCATTTCGCTTCCGTGGCCGGCATTCATTTGGCTGCTCGGTTGGTCCATGGACAATCCGTCGGTAACGTCGGACTTTGTTCGCTCGCTGTCAGGATCCACGCGCATCGTGGCCAAATGCCTTTTGTTGCTGGAATTGATTCGCGCGCTCTGTCGCGGTAGCGGTTTGGCCGACGCTCATTTCGACTGGCCCGACGCGTGCCTTGTCCAAGTACGACGCCACGTGCGGTGGCTCACGATGGCCGGCCTGCCGCTGCTGTTGTGGACCGCGGGCCTGGAACTGCAGGAGACAGAGGCGCTGTACGGCGCCTCGCTGGGCCGGGCGCTGTTCATCGTGCTGATGCTGCTGGTCGCTTACCGCCTGGAACGCATGCTGCTGGGACGCAAGAGCCCGTTTCGACAGTTGCTGCACAGCGACGGTTGGCTGGCGCCGCTGCAGTACGTGTGGCGTCCGGCGGTCGTGGCGCTGCCAGCGGCGCTGGCGCTGCTGGCGGCCGTCGGGTTCTATTTCTCGGCGCAACAGGCCGCGGCGAAATTGGTGCAATCGGTCGTGTTGATGCTCGTCGTGCTGGTGGTCGGCGGCCTGACGCGTCGCTGGGTGCTGACAAGTCGCCGCAGCTTGGCGCGCGAGCAAGCGAAGCAGCGTCGGGCCCAACTGGCGGCGGCAGCCGCCGCCGCGGCCGCTGCGGAGAATGAAGGCAACGACTCGCCGGCCCCCGCCGGCGAACTGCCCACCACCGAACTGATTGACGAAACGGTCGACCTGGCCGCCTTGGGCGAGCAAACGCAAACGCTGGTCCGCACGCTTCTGGCGGCGCTGCTCATTACCGGTCTGTATCTCATCTGGAACGAGTTGCTGCCCGCAATGGCCTACCTGGGCGACAGCGCCATCCTGGGCTTCGAACTCACGTGGAGCCAACTCCTCAAGTTCGCCATCGTGCTGGTCTTCACCTACGTCGCGGTGCGCGACATCCCGGCGCTGTTGGAGTTGGCGATCCTGCAACGACTGCCGCTCGACTCGGGCTCGCGATACGCGCTGACGACGATCACGCGCTACGTCATCGCAGCCATCGGCATCGCCGCTGCGTACGGTGCGCTCGGCTACAAGGGTGAAAACATCCAGTGGCTGGTCGCCGCCATGGGCGTCGGTTTGGGCTTCGGTTTGCAGGAAATCTTCGCCAACTTCGTCTCGGGCATCATCCTGCTGTTCGAACGCCCGATTCGCGTGGGCGACGTCGTGACCCTCGGCGATAAGACCGGAGCCGTGACCCGCATTCGGATGCGCGCCACCACGATCGTCGACTGGGACCGCAAGGAATACATCGTTCCCAACAAGGATTTGGTGACCGAACGCTTGCTCAACTGGACCCTCACGGATCAAACCAACCGCATCGTGGTCAACGTCGGCATTGCGTACGGCGCCGACACGGACGCGGCATGCCGATTGCTGATCGACGCCGCCCGCGAGCAGCCAACGGTGATGGACGATCCCCCGCCCGTCGCCACGTTTGAAAGCTTCGGGGACAGCTCGCTCAACCTGACGCTCCGCGCCTACCTGCCGAGCCTGGAAAACCGCCTGGCGACGATCCACGCGTTGCACACGCTGATCGATCGCAAATTCCGCGAGGCGGGCGTTGAAATCCCCTTCCCGCAGCGGGATCTCAACCTCCGCAACGTGCCCTCCGGCTGGCTCGACGAGATCGCCGCCGCCCAGCCGCGTGCCGCCACGTCCAACGGACACGCCAACGGGGCCTCCGCCGCCGGCGGCGGGGAAGAAAAAGCGTCGCAAAAATCACACGAAGGTTTGTGACGCCCCGCCCCGGGAGAGTATCGTGGAGCGAGCGTCGCAGCTCGGCGAGTGCGTCTCGCCCAGCCGCTACGCGTTACTCTCGGCAACAGACAAGGCATCTTCCATGAAGCGGCGTGATTTTTTGAGTTGGTCGGCGGCAACAGCGGTGACGGCCGCCTCGGCCCGGGCGATGGCGGCCAGTAGCGAGTCGGCTGCCGCCCCGACAGAATCGCCCGATGCGCCGGCCGACGACGCCGCGACCGAAGCGGCAGCCCCTACCGAGCCTGCCGAGCCGCCGACGCCCCAAGCGATCTTGGAGTGGCGCACCTACGAGGTGGCCGACGCCGACAAGCTGGCGTTCGTCAGCAAGTACCTGCAGGATGCGGCATTGCCGGCCTGGGAACGCCTGGGCGTCGGCCCGATTGGCGCGTTCACCGAAGTGGGCGACGATCCCCGGTCGTGCCTGCACCTGCTGCTTTCCTACGCCGACGCGGCGCAGTTCGCCACCGCGCGCGCTGCGCTCGAGGAGGATACGAAATACCGCGCCGCCGCGGCCGACTATCTCGCGGCCAGCAAAGAAGATCCGGCATTTGTGCGCATCGCGAGCGAGCTGCTGTTGGCGTTCGCCGGCGCGCCCCAAGTCATTGTGCCGCAGAAAAAACCTCGCTTGTACGAGTTGCGCACATACGAGAGTCACAGCGAGAGCAAAGCGCGCCGAAAAATCGAGATGTTTAACGACGGGGAAATTGAGATCTTTCCCCAGTGCGGCTTCGAGCCGGTGTTCTTTGGCGAAACGCTCGTGGGGCCGCGATTGCCCAATTTGAAATACATGCTCGCCTCAGCCGACGTCGAGGCGAACGAGGCGAGTTGGAAGCGGTTCGTCGAACATCCCGAGTGGTTGCAGATGCGCGATCTGCCGAAGTACGCCGACACGGTATCGCAGATTCACAAGCAGTTTCTCGTCCCCACCGACTTTTCGCAGTTGTAGCATTTTTGCAGCGGCTTGCCCTGGATTGGCCCCGAACGCCGCCCACCCCAGGCGAGGCGCCGATCCCTGTGCGACATCGCACAGACGCCACGCCTTGCCCTGGCGGCAGCCGGCGGATTTTGCGGAACTTGTCCGCCAGTTTCGTTCGTGCGCGTGCGGCACGCCGATTGCACTTTTCTGTCTCGCCTAGTTGACCTGGGGCAACTTGAAGGAGGTGTGCGATGGCCGTCTCATCTCATCGTTCGGCGGGCGTCGGTCTGGAACGCGCCCTGCATCATTGGCGCGAGCGGGGAGCCTTGCTCCCGCAGCATCCCGGTCAGCCCGAACCGGAGCCAATGACCGTGGCGATTAGCCGCGAATGCGGAGCCGGCGGAGCCGCGGTGGCCGCGGCGGTCGGCGAAAGTCTCGGCTGGCCTGTCTACGATCGCCAACTCGTCGATTCGATCGCCGAGGATTCGGGCGTGCGGGCGCAACTGCTGGAATGCCTCGACGAAAAGCGGCCCAACTGGTTCACCATCGGGTCGTCGTCGTTCTCCTCTCTGGAAAAAACGCTCTCTGGCGTGGGCTACGCCATGCGGCTGCGCGACGTCCTGGTGGGACTCGCGGGGCACGGACAATGCGTCATCGTCGGCCGCGGCGCGGCGCAACTATTGCCGCCAAAAACGACGTTGCGGCTGCGACTGATCGCGCCGCGCCCCTATCGCATCGCTCGCGTGGCGCAGCAACTCGCCATCAGCGAAGACGATGCGGCCCGCTGGATTGATCACATGGACAAGGGTCGCAACGCCTTCGTGAAGAGCTACTTCAAGCGCGAGGCCGGCGATCCCAGCGGCTACGACCTCACAATCGATACGTCACGGTTTGCACTGGCAGCGTGCGCCGAAATGGCCATCGTCGCACTTCGGGCCATGCAACAGCGCCAGGTCGAGGAGATTTCCCGCAATTACGAAGCCACGCTGCGCAAGTAACGCTGCGCGCCGCGCCAAACAGGTCGGCGG
>JAGQOU010000409.1:0-14989 GCA_020427145.1 Planctomycetales bacterium
CCCTGCGGTCGTCCCCAGCCACCCCTTGGTTTATCCAAGCGTCATCACGACGAGTCCCGGGCGGTCGCTACCGACGCGGCGGCCGGTGGGGTAAACTCGAAGCGTCGCGGCGATCGTCGCGTTGGTCCCAGCACGACTGGAAACTGTGCTCCTCTGCGAATTTGAGGTTTCGAGATGCGCCTGCTCGCTCTGATTCTGGCAGTCACCTTCACAATCACCGGAAGCATGTCGCATGCCGCGGACGCAGACGAACCTGCCGCCGAGCCGTTGAAGATTTTGTTGATTGACGGCGAGAACCCGTATCACGATTGGCAAACCACCTCGCCGGTCCTGCAGTCGATCTTGCGGCGGGCGGGCAAGTTCCAGGTCGACCGCGTAACGCTTCACCCCGCGGACGACTACGAAAGCGACGCGGAGATCGATTTTAAAAACTACGACGTCGTGCTGAGCAACTACAACAGCCAGGTGCTGCCGCCCGCGGAGGCGATGCGAGCCCTGGAAGAGTTCGTGCGCGGCGGGGGCGGATTGGTCGTGGTGCACGCCGCCGACAACTCCTTCACCGCCTGGCCCGAGTACAACAAGATGATCGGACTGGGCGGCTGGTACGGGCGCGGCGACGGCTCGGGGCCGTACGTGTATTACAAGAACGACGAGCTGGTGCGCGACAACTCGCCCGGCCCGTGCGGGCATCACGGCAAGCAGCACGAGTACGTCGTCGAGACCCGCAAGGCCGATCACCCCATCATGCAAGGCATCCCCGCTAAGTGGCTGCACACGCAGGACGAACTGTACGACCAACTGCGCGGTCCCGCGGAGAACCTGACCGTGCTGGCCACTGCCTACAGCGACCCGGCCACCGGCGGCACGGGGCGCGACGAGCCGATTCTCATGACCCTCGACTACGGCAAGGGCCGCGTGTTCCACACCGTGCTCGGCCACGCCGACTACTCGCTACGATGCCAGGGATTCGTCACCACGCTACTGCGCGGGACCGAATGGGCGGCCACCGGCGAGGTGACGATTCCCGTGCCGGAGGAGTTTCCGACGGAGGATCAGGTTTTGGTTTGGGAGTGAATGGGCCGCCGCGGGCGAGACGCCGCGGCTCGCACATTTTTGTTGACACGAACTCCTCGCCCCAACCCCTCGCCCCGCCCATGCGCAGCTTCCGTAAAGAGCTCTGGTTCAACATCCCCGAGCGGATGGATTTCGTAAACATCACGCCCGAGGTCGAGGCGTGCCTTGCCGAGAGCGGCATCGCCGAGGGGCTTTGCCTGGTCAACGCCATGCACATCACTGCCAGCGTGTTTATCAACGACGACGAGCCGGGGCTGCATCGCGACTACAAGAAGTGGCTGGAGGAGTTGGCGCCCTTCGACCCCTCGCCGCAGCGGTACCACCACAATCGCACGGGCGAGGACAATGCCGACGCCCACCACAAGCGGCAGATCATGGGCCGCGAGGTGGTAGTCGCCGTCACAGACGGCAAGCTCGACTTCGGGCGGTGGGAACAGATTTTCTACGGCGAGTTCGATGGCCGACGCAAGAAACGAGCCCTGGTGAAAATCATCGGGGACTAGCGCCGCCGGAAGTTCGCCGCCCGCGCCGGCTGTACGCGATGAGCGTGAGATCGTCCGGCTTGTGTGGTTGGCCGTCTTGCGGGCTCTGCATCCGCTGGCGGCCCAGGCCGGCCAGGCGGGCGGAGACCTCAGCCACCGAGCGCATCCGCAGCAGGTCGATGATTTCATCCAGCAGCAGGTTGTCCAGCAGCCCGTCGCTGGCGACCAGCAGACCGTCGCGGTCGGCCAGGCGTCGGGCGCTGCCGACTTCCACGTGCATCTCCTCAGCGCCCAGCACGTTGGAGACCAGGTGCCGATCTTCGTGGTCGATGGCCTCCGACTCGTCCATGACGCCGGCCTCCATCGCGTAGCCGACCGGCGAGTGGGAGGTGGTGAGTAGTTTCACTTTGCCGCGCCCGCCGACCAACAGGATTTGCGAGTCGCCCACGTGGTAGGACCGCGCTTCGCCATCCTCGATGTGAACCACCGCCAGCGTGGCGCCGGCGCCGATTTTCAGATCGATGACGTCGCGGTTCGCCTTCTCGATGCCGTCGAGAATCGCCATCCGCTGCGGCAGGCCGTGCTCCACGGCAGCGGTGATCTCGACCACCAGCGACTCGACGGCAATCCGCGAGGCCGCCTGTCCGCTGGCCATGCCGCCGCAACCGTCGGAGACAATCAACACGGCGGAGTTTTCGCCGGTGCAAACGATCGCCGCGGCGTCTTCGTTGGGGCCTTCCTTCTCAGGGCGGCGTTCGGTCACCACGGCGGCGGTCCCGCCGGCCACGTCGAACAACTGCGGCTCGAGCATGTCGGCGTCGATGTAGGTCCGCGCCTCGCCGATTGCCAGCGTCTGAATCTCCGCTTTGATTTGCACGGATGTCATTTCGCTCAGCCTCCGCCGTGTCGTTTGCCGCACCACGGACAGTATGACCAGAACCCGTCGGCGGCCCCCCACTTGCAGCAGGCGCACGTTTCGGTCGAGTCGGGCACTTTCCACTTGCGACGCACTTTGGCGTGACACCACGGACAATACCGCATGAAGGGCATCAGCACCTTGCGCGTACACTTGGGATTGCGGCACTTGGCGCCGTCGGCGTAGCGTTTGTCGCTGAACTGCCGCTTGGTCAGCACCTCGAACCCCGGGCCGAAACACCAGGGGCAATACGTCCAATCGAGCTTCATGCCGCGTTGGCAGCGGGGGCATTCTTGCGGAAAGTTGCTTCCGCCGTCATGCAGGGCGCGGCTCACGCCGCACCAGGGACAGGAGGTCATCGCCTCGGAAACCGGTCCCTGGCACGCCGTACATTGGTACTTGGCTTCCAGCGCCCGACCGAACTGCTGCATGAACTGGCGCCACAGCACGGCCTTCCAATCGTTGGTGCGGCGCGACGTGCGTTTCTGTCGTCGAACCCCGCCGCCCTGGCCGCGGCGACGCGTCTTGAGCCGGTCGTACGCCGCCAGCATGGCGCCGCCGTCGCTGTAGCGGTCCTGGGGATTCACCTCAATCGCCTTGCGAATGATTGCGATGAACCCCGGCGACAACTTTTGTTGCACCAGCCGATACGCGGGCGGGGGCCAAGCGAAGGGATACTCCGGCAACCGGCCGCTGAACATGCGATACAGCACAAGCCCCAACGAGAACACGTCGCTGCGGTACGAAGGCCGACCCATTGCCTGATCGGGCGCCATGTAGCCCAACGTGCCGGAGCCCGAACCGCGCAGCGTGCGCTCAGCCACCATCGCCACGCCGAAGTCGGTCAGCCGCAGCCGATTCCCCTCGAACAGGATGAAATTATCCGGCTTGATATCGCAGTGCACGATCTTATTCTCGTGGGCGAACGCCACGGCGGCGAGCATTTGCCGCGCGAAGTCGAGCGCCGTGTCGATCGACAGCCGCTTGGTCAGCCGCTCGTCGAGCGTCATATCGCCCATGCGGCTGGCGATCACAAAGTGCCCGTCGACGAACTGGGCATTGCGCAGCGGCAGAACGTTGGGGTGCTCCAACTGGGCGCTCAGTCGCACTTCGCGGCGAAAGTCCTCCATCACTCCCGGCGTGAGCATATGAGGATGCGGGATCTTCAGGGCGACGCGAATCCCTTCGATGGTGTCGCGGGCCTGGTAGACGACGGCAAAGCCGCCCTCCCCCAGCCGCCGCTCGATGACGTACTTGCCGAGCTTTTGTCGGGCGCGAAGCGGTTTCATCGGCAGGCAAGTCGGTAAAGGGCCGGTCAGCGCACGCGGCGGCGCGAGGGAATGACAAAGTATCCCTCGCAATCGACCTGCTATCAACTGTGACTGGGCAACTTCGTGGCTTCCCCGGCCGCCCTGCCGCGGGTGCGACCGCGGCGAGTTGCAAATCGGCGCCCCTGCCGGGAGGATGGTCTGTCGCGATAGAAAGGGGGCCTGGCCGCGACAGGCGACCCCGGCGCCTCCCCCAGGTTTCGCTTGGCGCGGCTCTGCGAGTCGTAACGCGCACCGCGAGGAATTCATGCCAAAATACCGAGCCCTCTACACCGACTTTCCCTGGGCCGACACGCACGTCGAGCAAGCCCTGTTGGCGGAGGTCGACTGCGAACTGGTCGCCTCGCCCGACAATCGGGAAGAGACGCTCATGGGTCTGGCGCCGGGGATGGACGCTATCATCACGTGCTGGGCGCCCGTGACGGCCCGGGTGATCGACGCCGCCGATCGCTGTCGACACATCGCTCGCACCGGCATCGGGCTGGACAACATCGACGTGCCCCGCGCGACCCAACGGGGCATCGTGGTGACCAACGTGCCCGACTACTGCGTGACCGAGGTGGCCGAGCACGCCATGGCGCTGATCTACGCGCTGGGCCGCAAGGTGGCCGACTACCACCTGGCCACCAAGCGCGGGCAGTACAGCTTGGTCGCCGGGCTGCCGGTCGAACGGATTTCCGGCAAGACGTTGGGGCTGATCGGCGTGGGGCAGATTGGCAAGGCGGTTGCGCGATTGGCCGCCGCCGCGGGGATGAACGTGATCGGCCACAACCGTTCGCAGCAGACGCCCCCCGGCGTGCCCTGGCGGTCGTTGGAAGAGTTGCTCGCCGCGAGCGACTACGTCTCGATCCAGGCGCCGTTGACCGACGCGACGCGCAATCTGATCAACGACAAAACGTTATCGCAAATGAAACCGACGGCGTTTCTGGTCAACACGGCCCGCGGCGGCTTGGTCGATCACGCCGCCCTCGCACGGGCCCTGGAAAAGGGCGCGATTGCCGGCGCGGCGCTCGACGTGCAGGTCCCCGAACCGCCCGACCTGTCGCAGCCCCCCTACAACGACCCGCGCGTGATTGTGACGCCGCATGTGGCGTTCCAGTCGTCCGAAGCGACGCATGAATTGCGCTCGCGCGTCGGTCAGCAGGTCGTCGCAATGCTGCGCGGCGAGACGCCGGAGAACATCGTCAACGGCTAGTGGAGCCTCCAGGCCAGCATTTCGGGCGAAGGCTCATCGTTCTAACGCCGCGCCGCATCGACGGGACCGGCCGTGGCGCCGGCTCGCACGAGTTCCATCATGCGCTGTCCCAAATCCGTTTGGTGCATCACGCCGGTAAAGCTGCGAATCGCCGCTTCAGGGCCGTACGAGGCGACCAACACGGGCGTGCTGGTGTGAGTGCCGGTGCCCCACACCACGTTCTGCCCCGCGGCGACCTTGCGACCCAGCACGTTCATCCGCAGATTTTCGCCGTAGACGTAAAACGCCTCGAAGTCGCGCACGGCCGGCACCGTTTTCGTGCCAAGATACGGGTGGCCCTTCGCGTAGTTGCGATTGGGAGCGCGGGTCAGCACTTCCACAGCGTCCTCTAGCGTGATCTTCACCGGCGAACCGTCGTTGACCATATCCATCAGCCGTTCGGCCGACTGGTCCTTGGCGGGCAAGGCGTCAAACTCCAGCATGATCGTATTGAAACTCTTCTGCTGTCCGAAGATGCGGTCGAGCGACGCCCCGTCGCCAAAGTTGAAATTGGGTTCGAACGGTCGTGCATCGCCAAACTCGGCTCCCGGCAGTCGAATGGGCGATGGCAGCGGCCGACCGGAATAGCTGAGCCCGAACGAACCCGTCTCATGGTCCGCCGTGACGAGCACCACAGTGTCGCGACGTCGCCGGGCCCAGTCGTGAACCGCTCGCACCGCCGCGTCGAACCGCAGCAATTCGTGCAGCAGGGTCCCGGCGTCGTTGTTGTGACCGGCCCAATCGATTTGCCCGCCCTCGACCATCAGAAAGAAGCCGTTGGGATTCTGGCTGAGCACCTCCAGGGCCTTTTCGGTCATTTCCACCAAGGTCGGCTGGGTGCGGCCCTCGCTGTCGAGTTCCGCCCGCTCTAGCAGGGCGTCGTGCATCTCCGAGTCGGCGAAGAGCCCCAACACGGGGCCCTGTTTCACGCGATCGAGCGCAAACCGGTCGAACACAAGCGCGTATTCGCCGCGCGCTTCCAGCAGCAGGTTGCGATTGTCGTTGCGTTTGGACGTAGCGGGAAAGACGCCGCCGGTCATTTGCAGCAGCGCCGCGTACGCCGTCGATTGCCGGTTGTTGATCGCCTCGGGCACCCAGTGCCGCAGTCCGCCGCTGAGCAGCACGTCGACATGATCTTCCAACATGTCGACCGCAATCTCGTTCTCCATGGAACGATGCGGCTGATGCGCAGCGAACGCGGCGGGGGTGGCGTGCGTGGCGCGCGTGTCGGAGACCAGCCCGGCGCTCTTGCCAAGCGCTTTGGCGACCTCGACCACCGTTTCGGCGGGGTCGCCCTGATAGTTCAGTCCGATCATTTCGGAGCCGGCGTATTGCCCGGTCGCCAATTGCGTGGCCGCGGCGGCGGAATCAACGACCAATGCGCCGTGGGGCTCGTTAAACACCACGCCCACGCCCCCCTCGTTGATCAACTGCTCCAGAGCCGCCGTGCGGTCGGGAACCGTCGAACTGGGCGCGTGCCGGGCGTACAGCGCCAGCAGGCCAACCTGCTGCGGTCCCATGCCGTCGCCGATCATGAGGATCACGTTCTTGACCCCCGCGGCGCTGTCTCCCGCGCTCGCGGTCGTTGGCGATGCCGAGGCGGTCGGCCCCAACGTGATGGCGGGCGGCGCCTCAAGCGTTTCCGGCACAACCGATCCATCCGGCGCCGTCAAGTAACGCTCCGTGACGATCGTCCCGTCAGGGCGCATGATCGCATGACTCGGCGCCCCCTCGTCCGACCTGACGACGTTCGGAAGCGTCAGCCCCCAGCAACAAGCAACCAGGACCAAGATCGTGCAACGGCGTGCGAAAAACTTCGACATAGAACTGCGAGGGCCCGTCATGGCGGCAGGAGAAGAAAGTCTCAATCAATGCGGCCCATTTAGTATAACTAACCGGCGGCTATGCCGCTGCAACCGGCTGGCCGCCAGCGCCCAAACGCCGCGAGTTTTCGTCCCCCCGCACGCCCGAACGCCGCCTGGAAGGAAGCTCTGATGCCCCGTCGCGTATCGCACAGCCTGCTGGACCCCTGGCTCACCAAGCCGTTGAAATCGCTCTACGGAGCGTTGAGAATTCCCCGCCGGTTGCCGCCGGAGGCCATTGTCGGCTTGGGCCACCTGGCCGCAATTCTGGGCGCGGTCGGCTTCGCCTACTCGACGCGCTCGTGGTGGGGCGGACTGCTCGCCGCCGCCGGGGTCGCCGGCAACCACACGGCCGACGTCCTCGACGGCACCCACGCCCGGGCCACCGGCCAGTGCCGGCACGGGGGCGAATTGCTCGACCACTTTGTCGACCCGCTGTCGTTCTCGTACTGGGTTGCCGGTCTGGCCGCGAGCGCCGACGCGCCGTGGCTGGCGGCCCTGGGAATTGTCGTCATCTACGCCACTTCGGTGCTGACGAACATTCGCGCCAAGATGATCGGCGAGTTTACGCTGGCCCGCTTCGGGCCCACCGAGTTCAAATCGCTGCTGATCGCGTTTGGTCTCTGGCAGGCCGGGCGCGAGATGGCCGGCAATGACGAAGCAACCGCCGCGACCTCGGCATGGTGGTTCGTGGCGGCGCTGTCCGTCGCGGGCTTAGTGCAGCTGATTGTGAGCCTGTGGCGCGCCGTCGGCGAAGTCAACGCGCAGGGGACGCCCAACGTCGACACAACGGAGTGGATCAATCAGTAGCCGAATGTCGCGATGGTTGGTCAGCCATGACGAATGTTGCGGTGGAATATCGCTCGATCCGTTGTGCATCCCCCCACTAGCCCGCAGCGCAAGCTGCGGGTAGGAGCTGCGGTGCGGCGCGGACTTCAAACCCCCGGCTTGCGCCGGGGGCTGGTTGCCGTGCGGTGGCGTGCGCGATTGGATTACGTTCACCCCAGCAGATAAAACACCAGCGTCACGACCCCCACGCCGATGAGGTTCAGCGCAAATCCCTTGCGGGCCATGTCGACCAGTGCGATGCGATTGCTGCCAAACACGATCGCGTTGGGAGCGGTCGCCACCGGCAGCATGAAGGCAAAGCTCGCGCTGATCGCCGCGGGAGCCATCAGCTGCCGCGGTTCGAGCTTGGCTTGCTGCGCCAATGCAGCCAGGATGGGCATCAACAGGTTGGCCATCGCGGTGTTGGTCGAAACTTCGGTCAAGAAAGTCACTGCCAGGCAAATGAGGCCCATCAACAGCGGCAACGGCAGATCGCCCCAGGCGCCCAGCGCCGCGCCGACGGCGTCGCTCAGGCCTGACGCCGCGAATCCGTCGCCGATCACCATGCCGCTGCTGAACAACAGCAGCACGCCCCAAGGAATGGCGACCGCCGTTTCCCAGTCGAGCAGCGGTCCCCCGCGACCGTTGGGTATCACGAACATCGCCACAACCGCCAGCAACGCCACGGTCGCGTCATTGGCGCCCGGGATTCCTAGCAGGCCGCTCCAGCCGCCCAACGGTTCGCCGCGCGTGACCCACAGCATCGCCGTGACGGCAAACACCGCCAGCGTGCGCACCTCTTCAGCCCGCCACTTGCCCGGTTCGGGCAGATCCAGATCAAGTTTTTTGGGCAACCCGCGCGAGACCAACCACGCCGCCACGGGCACCATGATCACAACCACAGGCATGGCCCACATCATCCAGGTCAAGAACGAGACCTCTCGCCCCGTCGCTTCCTGGTACGCGTTCATGAAAATGAGATTAGGCGGCGTGCCGACCGGCGTGCCAACGCCGCCGATACTGGCCGCGTAAGCCAGACCAATCAGCAGCGCCGACGCCACGCGTTTGTCGGGTAACTTCTCCACCGTGGCCATCGCAATTGGCAGCAACATGAGAGTCGTCGCCGCGTTGGAGATCCACATGCTCAGCGACGCCGCGGCGAGCATGAACCCGAAGATCAGCCGCCGGCTGCTGTCCCCCCCCACCAGGCGTACCAGTTGCAAGGCCAATCGCCGGTGCGTGCCGCTGCGTTCCATCGCGGTCGACAGGATGAACCCGCCCATCAACAGCAAGATCATCTTGTGGCCGTAGGCGCTGCCCACTTCGGATGCGGACAGCACGCCGACCGCCGGAAACACCGCCAGCGGGATGAGCGACGTGGCTGGAATCGGAATCGGTTCGAGCACCCACCACAAGGCGCACAGCGTAGTCACGCCGCCGCACCACACGGCTGGCGTCGGCAAGCCGGCGCGGACGAGCATCATACTCACCGCCAGCGAAACCAGCGGACCGCCGACCAGCACGATCCGGCGAAGTACATAAGGAGAAGGCAACTGCATGGGCAGAGTGTAACAACTGCCCTGTCGTACTGCATCAGCCGTTGGACTTGACGGGCCGCGTCACAGGAAACAACGGATCGCCTGCGGACCGTGAGATTCCGCCGATCGCTAGGCGACGGCAGCTGCGCCGGCCGGCGTCGCGAAAATCTCCCGCAGCGATTGCTGACGATACGCAAAGATCTTTCGCACGTCGCGACCCACCAGCAGCCAATGGACAGGCGCCCCGCCGGGGACGCCGTACTGCACCTTGTCGATCACCCGGGTCCCTTCGTCGCACGGCTCGAACAGATGCTCGTGCCGCCACCAGCGGTATGGGCCGCGGAGCATTTCATCGACAAACCGGTGCTGCGGCTCCCAGGCGGTGATCTCGGTGCGCCATTTGATCGGCAGGCCGCGAATGCGGAGCTTGTAGTCGATGAGCGCCCCGGGGCGCATCTCAATTTCGCCCTGGGTCAGCACGCGGAAATCGACCCACGGCGGGGTGAGCCGCTGCAGATTCCGCGCATCGGCGAAAAAGGGAAAGACCTCCGCCAGCGGCCGCGGAACGATGCACTCGGCATGCAGTAAGTAGCCGCCCCGGTCGGGGTCGCGCGTGATCTCAAGGTTCGACGTCATGGCGTTTTGGATTGCGGTGAGACGGGGGACGATTCCCAGACCATGGGGAACGCCAAGTCAACCGCAACCCGTCGGCGCCAGTTCACCGCGTGGTTGCGGCCGCTGGTTTTTCCGATTTTTCCGCGAGCTTCACCGGGGCCGTCTTCTTCGCGTCCTTGTGCGGAACATACGTCCCCGCGGGACCGATGAGTTTGGTCGGCTTGAATCCCGCCGCCTGCACGGCCGCCCACGCCTTCACCGGGTCGAGCGGCTGCTTCGGCTCCGAGACGACAATCGTGAGATTGGCCTTCACGTCGCTGCGCACCTGTTTCACGCCCTTGAGCGTGAACAACTTGCTGGAGATCTTCCGCGCGCACGTCTTGCAGTGCATCTTGCCGACATAGATCGCTGTCTCGTGATTGGCAAGTTTGAGCGGCTTGGGATTCGTTTCCTTGGGCTCCTGGGGCTTTTCGGCCGCGATCTCCGCAGCGTCGGACTCGACGGCCGCTGCGAACGACAGGCGGGCGGAAACCAGACAAACGCCGACAGCCGCAAGGCCCAGCACACGTACATATTGCATCACTTCAAACTCCCTTTCGAAGAATTGGCGACTCACGATCCCGACGCCGCGAGACTCAGTCACGAAGATAGTAACCCGTGGCGTCCACCATCAGCGCGTCGCCTGGCAACACCTTGGCGACGCCGCGGACGACTAGCGTTTGGCCCGGCTTGAGCGTCGCGAGTTTCTGCAGGTCGGCGTTCAGGGGTTGGCCGGCGTCGTCGATGAACCGCACCATCGCAACCGCGTGGGCCGCATCGTCGGCGTGGGCCTCGCAGAATGCGCATTCCTCGCCGGGAGCATGCTGGTGACCCTCGACCTGCTGCTCGGCGACATACCCCGGGTCGGCGAGAAAGACCACGCTCTTGCCTTTGACAAACGGAAACTCCGGCTGCGTCTCGGGATAGGGATTTGGCACGCCGCCGACGACGCCCACCATCACCACCTCCAACGTGTCTCGCGCGGCATGGTCGTGATCGGCATGGTCATGATCGGCATGGTCATGATCGGCATGGTCATGATCGGCATGGTCGTGCTCATCTTCAGCGTGATCATGCTCAGCATGCTCGTGAGCATGTTGGTCTTCGGTCGCTGCTTGGTCGTGGTCGGCGCCCGCGTGGTCCTCATCGGCGACGGGATGTTCGTGCTCGTGCTCCAGACCCTCGAGTCCATGGTCATGCTCGTGGTCGTGCATGCCCGCAGTCGGCGTCGCCGCGGCGTCCTCGTCGTCGTCGCCGACTTCCTCGGCGTGGTCGTGGTCGCCGTGGTCATGGTCGTGGTCGTCGTCCGCCGCGGTCTCGTCGCCCGCAGCATGGTCATGATCGTGCTCGTGATCGTGTTCGGCTGGTTCACCCAGCAACGCATAGCGGACCTCCAGCACAGTTTGGCCGCCATCGGGCTCCTCCTGCAGCTGCAGCGTCGTCAGCAATTCGTCCGCGCCGCCGGCGCCGCTGGGCTTCGTACAACCGCTGAGGCAAACAGGGAGGGCCAAGACGGCAACACATGCCAAGATCGTACGGGGCGTCATCGAACAACTCGAATGCAGGAATTCAGGGGGAACCGGGCCGCGGAAGGACCGGCGATCGTGCGATTATCGTTAAGGGGCAATAGTTTACGTCAAACGCCCCCGGCCGCCAACGCATGCTACGCACGGCGGCGGCGATTGGTTCGCTTGTGCCCGCCTGCCGGGTTGCAACGCTCGGGGCCGCGGCGAAAGCCGTAAATCTGCAAATCGCGCCAAGATCGCCTTATGCCTCGCGAAGACCTATCCAGAGGGGTCGGTTCCCGCCGCGGAGGCTCGTGACCGCCGCCGCGGGTGACGCCCCCCTTATGAGGCGCAGTTGTTTTCCACAGTTTGCCCAGTTTGCCGCCCGTGAGGCGCACTTGGGCCCGTTGTCGCGGAGGGCGAGAGCCATGCTTAAGAAATTGTTCATGCTGCCATTGGCGTTGTTGCTGGTCGGAGGAATAGTCTGGGCCACCGGCCTGCGCAGTTACGTCTCCACCGGCTACGAGCGCGTGGCCGAGAGCGTCAAAGACTCCGTCCCCACGGAATTCCAAATCGACCGCGCTCGCACGATGGTTCGCGACCTGGACCCTGAAATCCGCCGCTCGATGCACGTGATCGCTAAAGAAGAGGTGGAAGTCGCCGAGTTGAGCAAGCGCATCGAGACAGCCCGTGCCAAGGCCGACAAAGACAAGACCGACATTATGCGGCTGCAGGCCGACCTGCAGACGGGTCGCAACGTGTTCCACTACGCCAGCAATACCTACACGGCCGCGGAAGTGAAGGACGACCTGTCGCGGCGCTTCACGCGATTCAAGACAGCCGACGCCACGCTCGAAAGCCTGGAGAAGATGCGCGACGCCCGGCAACGCAATCTCGACGCCGCCCGGCAGAAGCTCACCGCCATGATGAGCGCCCAGCGGCAATTGCAGGTCGAGGTCGAGAATCTCGAGGCGAAGCTCAAGCTCGTGGAAGTGGCCGAGGCGTCCAGCGACTTGCAGTTCGACGACAGCCAGCTCGCCCAGGCCAAGCAGTTGATGACCGACATCCGCACGAAGCTCGACGTGGCGGCCAAGTTGGCCAATGCCGACACGAACTTCCACGACGAGATCCAGCTGGACGAAACCACGCCGGACAACATCGTCGACCAGGTGGCCGAGTACTTCGACGTGTCGGCGCCGACGGTCGGCGAGATCGCCACGGCCTCGTACCAAGAGTAGTCGCATCGTGCCTCCAGGCGAGCGGGGGGCGTCAGCCCCCTGTTCGTCTGGAAAGTTTTGTCGCAGTGACCAGGGGCCGGGCCGAATCGAGGGATGGATCATGTTTCCCGCTTGGCGAATTCAACTGGGCGCCGCCCGTCGCGCCGTGCATGACGGGCGCTGGGAAGAAGCGGCCGAAATGCTGGCCGGCGACAACCTGCGGGAGTTTCTCCCCGCCAAACGCCTGTCGCTGAAGTTGGCGGGGCAGCTGATCGCCCGCGCCGGCGAGCGTCTGGGAGGCGGCCGCGAGAGCTCCGCTGGCTGGCGCGACCTGCGACAAGCAGCCCGGTTGGCGCCAGTGGACGCCGACATCGAAAAACTGCGTCAGCGCGAGGCCGCCCGTCGTATGAACCGCGTGTACGAACTGTTGACCGCCGGCGCCCCGGCCGACGGACTGGCTGAATTGGATCGCATGGAACGCCGGAACATCGGCGGCGACGCCCGGCGTCAAATGCAATTGATTGCCCGCCGACTCACTGAAGCCGACGCCGCCACGCGGGAGGGCTCCTTCGTTGCGGCGGCCGATTCGGTGGCCAAGGCCGTGGAAATGTTGCCCTCAACAGCTCCCTCAGCGCTCCGCAAGCGTCTGCAGCAAGTTTCCGCCAACTTTCGCGCTCAGGGCAAGCAGTGCGACGCCCTGACCGCCGACATGCACGAGGCTGTCAGCCGCGAGGACTGGTCGCGAGTTTTGAAACTGGCCACGGAGCTTCTGGAGATGTCGCCCCGGCACGCCGCCGCCGCTCGCGCCCGCCGCAAGGCTTGGCAGGGGGTGGGCATGGAGGTTACACAGGCGTATGTCCCCGGCCACGGCGCGCCCGATCGCGTCCTGCGCGTCCCCCGCCCGGCCGTGGAACTGACTTCCAGTACTCGCTCCGGCGCGAAAGGCGCTCACGTGGATACCGCCATCGCCCCTCGCCAACGCGGCCCGCGATTCGTCGCTTGGATCGACGGCGTCGGCGGTTTTCTCGTGTGTTTGGGCAACGAAATCGTGCTGGGGCAACCCTCCGGCACGGGCGACGTCGACGTGCCGATTCTGGCCGACCTGTCGCGCCGACACGCGACGATTCGCCGTGAGGGCGAAGCCTACGTACTGACCCCCATTCACGCCGCTTCCGTCAACGGCCAAGCGCTCAGCGGCCCCACGGTGCTGCGATCCGGCGACCATATCCGCCTGGGCGCTGGCGCCGAGTTCCGGTTTCGCCGCCCGCACGCCCTCAGCGCGACCGCCGTGCTGGACCGCCTGTCGGGCCACAAAACGGAACCGGCGGTCGACGGCATCGTGCTGATGGGCGAGAGCTGCGTTTTGGGACCCCAGTCGCATTGCCACGTGCACTGTCGCCCGTGGGAAAGCGATCTGGTGCTATTCCGCCGGGGGGAGGAGCTTGCCTTCCGCGCCGCCGGCCCGTTTGAGATGGACGGCCGGACCTTTGCGGCCGAGGCGCCCGTGACGTGGGGAGCCCGGATCGAAGGGGAAGATTTCGGCCTGAGTTTCGAAGTACTGGAATAACCCGCAAAACTCCTCCGCTGGCTACGGAGGAGGCCCGAGGAGGGGCGGAAAACGTCGCAAAAACCGCCAGCCAGGCCGCCCGCCGAACCTTGCCGCCCCCCATTTGGCGGGGAGCTTTCCGCCGCGACCTGAAGGCTGCATCCAATGCGGCTACAATAACCCAATAGAGCGTCACGCAAAGGACGCCTCCCATGACCGCACTACTTGAAATGAACACGCATCCCAGCGAATCCGAGCCTGCCGAACGATCGCCGGGGAAGCTGCGCTTCACCTACGGTAGCGGATCGCGCCCGTTGGACGGGTACACCATCAAACGCGGCGTCGGACGCGGCGGCTTCGGCGAGGTCTACTACGCCGTCAGCGACGCCGGCAAAGACGTGGCGCTGAAGCTCATCCGTCGCAACTTGGAAGTCGAGCTGCGCGGCGTGAAGCACTGCTTGAATCTCAAGCACCCCAACCTCATCGACATTTACGACATTCGCACCGATGAGAATGACGACCGGTGGGTGGTCATGGAGTACGTCGCGGGGGCGTCGTTGGACGACGTCGTCGCGCGCCATCCCGAGGGAATGCCCACGGACATGGCCGTCGAGTGGTTTTGCGGCATCTGCGAAGGGGTGGCCTACCTGCACGATCACGGGGTGGTGCATCGCGATCTTAAGCCGGCCAATATCTTCATCGACGACGGCCGCGTGAAAATCGGCGACTACGGGTTGTCGAAATTCATCTCGTGCAGCCGCCGCAGCGGGCAGACCGAAAGCGTCGGCACCGTCCACTACATGGC
>JAGQOU010000409.1:15090-15223 GCA_020427145.1 Planctomycetales bacterium
TGGGCGAGGTGCTGATGAAGCACCTCACGGCCGAGCCGGACCTGACGCAGTTGGCCGATCCGTTTCGCGGTATCGTCGCCAGCGCGATGGCCAAGGACCCCGAGCATCGCACGCAAAACGTGGCGGAGATGCT
>JAGQOU010000410.1 GCA_020427145.1 Planctomycetales bacterium
GCTCGGCAGAGCCTCGCACTCCCGTCCGGGATAAAGCCTCGACCCGTTTCCGCGTTGGCCACCCTGCCGTTGCCTGTCTGAATTCCAAGAAAGTCCCCTGCCATGTTTCGATGCTGTTTGATTGCTGTGTTGATATCGCTCAGCGGGCCGAGCCCCGAGTGCCGCGCCGGGCGCCGCGTGATCATGCAGGGCGACAATCGTCTTGCGATCGTCGAGGCCGATGGCTCTGTGTCGTGGGAAATGCCCTGGGGCGGAATCCACGACATCCACGTGCTGCCCGACGGGCACATCATGGTGCAGCAGGACATGCACAAGGTCGTCGAGATTGACCCGGCCGCCAAAGAGATTGTGTGGTCGTACGACTCGGCGACCGCCGGCGGCAACGAGGGGCGCCCCGTCGAGGTGCATGCCTTTGAGCCGCTGGATGACGGCCGGGTGATGATTGCCGAGTCGGGGCCGGGGCGGCTCATCGAGATCAATCGCGCCGGCAAAATCCTTCACCAAGTGAAGTTGCGAGTCGAGCACCCCGACGCGCACCGCGACACGCGGCTGGTCCGCAAGCTGCCCAGCGGCAACTACCTGGTCTGCCACGAAGGGGACGGCGTCGTGCGCGAGTACGACGGGTCCAGCGGCGAGGTGGCGTGGGAGTACGAGGTTCCGCTGTTCGACCACCCGCGCGCCGACGGCCACGGCCCCGAGGCGTTCGGCAACCAGGTCTTCGCGGCGTTGCGATTGAAGAACGGCAACACGCTGATTGCCACGGGCAACGGCCACAGCGTGCTGGAGGTAACGCCCGACAAGCAAATCGTGTGGCAGCTGAGCCAACACGACCTGCCGGGCATCACGTTGGCGTGGGTCACCACGCTGGAGGTGCTGCCAAACGGCCATTACGTCATCGGCAACTGCCACGCCGGCCCCGGCCAACCGTTGCTGGTAGAAATCGACCCGGCGACGAAGGAGGTCGTGTGGACGTTTGACCGCTACGACCTGTTTGGCAACTCGGCGTCGAACTCGCAGGTGCTGGGAGCGGACGGGGAGGCGATTCGTTGAGGGCGATTGTCGTTGCTGCAGTGTGCATGCACGGAAGCGCGGGAGACAGTGGTCGCAATCAACCGACTCGCAAGTTCTCCTGTCACCAGACGTCGCCGACAGCGACCGCAAACTGCCGCAGCGACCCAACACCCACAAACGCTTTGTCAGCTCCCTGTATTCAGATTTGCTATTTTCCACGCACTGGCCCGCAGCGCGAGCTGCGGGTTGGACGCAGGGTGCGGTGGCGATTCGAACCCGTAGCTTGCGCTGCGGGCTATTGGGCGTTTCTTGAGCATCGCCCGTGCGCTGCGGTCACTCCTCGATCCGCAGCCCGATCTCGTAAATCTCTTCCGCGTCGAACACCTGGTCGTTGGCGACGAACAGTTGGGCGATCGCCGCGTGGTGGATGCGCATCTTCGTGCGGCCGACGCCCAGGGCGCCGTAGCAGAGGCGGTCGTGGCGGCGCTGGGCTTTGTCGTAGGCTTCAATCCCCCCCAGGCCGAGCGGCGGCACGGCGTTCAGGTCGATCGCCACTTCCAGCGAGCGGTTCGCGGCCAGCGCCGTCGCGCCGAGCAGTTGCACGCCGGGGGGGCCGCAACTGATGACGACGTGGGCGCCGTCGAGCGCGCTGGCGGTTTCGGTTTCTTCCTCGGCGTGCAGCGGCAGCAGGTCGGCTCCGGGGACGGTCCCGGCCACGCGATCGCAGGTTGCCTCGGCGTGGGTCAGCTTGCGCGAGACGACCCGCACCTGGGCGCCCGCGCGGGCCAGCAGTCGAACCACGCGCGATCCCACCGGTCCGGTGGCCGCGAGCACGGTGGCGACCGCGCCCTTCAGCCCGATGTGCCGCCGCGCGGCGATCACGGCGGCCGCGGCGGTGGTGTTGGCGCCGTTGGAGTCAAGCATGGCCGACACGCGCACGGGGCCGAAGAAGCAGTCAGCGACCGCCTTGAGCACCGCCTCGCCGGCGGTCACGTCGGAGCCGCCGACGAACACGGCGGTGTGCTTGAGATCTTCGCCGCCGCGGGTGAACATCGCCCCGTGGACCAGTCGCCGCACGTCCTGGGGGCGGATGCCGCCGTGGCGGAACAGGTGGTCCACTCCCGCGTCGACCGCCACGACGCCGTCGAACACGCACGGCTGCGGATCGGTGTCGAGGCACAGCAAGATTTTGGGGCGAGACATGGCGGAGAGAGAGGTCAGAGGTGAGAGGTCGGAGGTCGGAGATTAGAGTGCGGAGATCAGAGTGCGGCGGTTCGGAGCCGCGACCTGACGAGGTCGCCGGCGGCGCTGCCGAGCGATTCGCCACTCTCGCAGTCTAATCCATGGACCGTGAAAACAAAAAACCGCGCGCCGCGGAGAACGCGACGCACGGCTTTCGTGTGTGGCCAAGATCGGTTTTCCCACCGGGCGGGGACGTCTGGGAGCGGCCAGCGCGGCGCCCAGCGGGCTGCGCTGCGGTTCGTCCCCAGCCACCCGGCGCGAGGGGCCGGAGAGCCTGATCGGCAAATTGCCTAGAATCCGCGGAACGGGTGGGCGGCCTCCTCTTTGCCGGCGAGCATTTCGTCGACGGTCGGCTTGCCTTCCATCGCGTTCTTCACGGCCATCTTGGTGGCCTCGTAGTTGTAGTCGTAGATTTTCTTGTCGTCGGCCGCCTCGGGGTGGATGAACACGCCGCAGACGCAGACCAGGTCTTCGGCCTGATCCTTGGCAATCACGCCGTCGGCCACCGAGTCGGCAATTGCCTTGGCCACGGCGGCCTGGGCCGGGCCGAACATCTGCACGGCTTGCCGCATGCCCTTGATGGTCACCTTGGTGATCATCACGGTGGCGGGTTTCACGGCCAGATTGGGGGTGAGCACGGCCAGCAGGTTGGTGTGGCCTTCGCTTTGTCGGGCCAGGGCGTTGGCAAACGCGACGCCCACGGGGCCGTCCTTGCTGCCCACCAGCAGGTCGATATGGGCGATTTCGTTGCCGTCGCCCGTGAGGGCTTCTCCGATGAACATCGACATTCGCAAGTTCTCCGCAGTCCGTAAAAAGAGGGGGCCAAGATGCTCTGCGGCCGAGCCTCGGCGATTGATCGGGAGAGAGTCCGCACGCACGCGGCTGGGCGACGTAGCGGCCTGGGAAAACCGCGCTCGGGCCGCTGCCCAGGCGTGATAGGATACCGGGCCAGGTAGGCTGCCGACAAGGTAGCGGCGGGGCACGCCGGGAGGGCGACGCTCGGCAGAGCCTGCAATCGCTACGAGCCGAGGCCCGTCGGAGCCGCACCCCGCCGGGTGGGACTGTCATCATGATTCACTGGGAAAACGGCCTGTTTCTCACCCGGCCGCGGCTGGCGCTGGACGTGCGACGGCGGCAGCCGCGGGCGTTTGTCTCGCATGCGCACGCCGATCACATTGCGGCCCATGAACTGGCGTACATGACGCCTGAGACGGGGCGGCTGTACCAGCATCGCGTGGGAGCGCATCGCCGCATCGTGCCGATGCGGTACCGCGAGCCGCACGAGTTTGGCGAGGCGCAGCTCACCGCGTTCCCCGCCGGCCACTGCCTGGGCTCGGCGATGCTGCTGGTCGAGTGCGACGCGGGGTCGGTGCTGTACACCGGCGATTACAAGCTCGGCGCGTCCGTCACGGCGACGCCGGCCGAGTTGCCGCGGGCCGACGTGCTGGTGATGGAATGCACCTTCGGCGATCCGCGGTACACGCTGCCGCCGCGCGAGGAGGTGATTGCCGAGTTGATTGCCATCGTGCGGGCGGCGCTGGCCGACGGCGCCACGCCGGTGATTCATGCCTATCCGCTGGGCAAATCGCAGGAAGTCACCCGACTGCTGACCGCCGCGGGGATTCCCGTGCTGCAACACCCGCACATTTTTGCCATCAGCGAGATTTACCAGCAATGCGGCGTCGATCTGGGCGACGTCCGTGCGTACGACGCCCAGCGGCTCGCCGGCGCCGCGGTGGTGACGCTACCCAAGGGGTCGCGGTTCTTTCGCTTGCCGGGGATGGCGCGCACGGTCAGCATCGCGACGACCGGTTGGGCGATCGATCCGCGCACGAAATTCCGCTGGCAAGTGGATCACGCCCTGCCGCTGTCGGATCACGCCGATTACCCCGAGCTGATGGCGACCGCCGAGCAGGTGCAGCCGCGGGAGATCATCTGCACGCACGGCTCGGCGGATTTCGCGGGCCGGCTGTGCGCCGCGGGCTTCAAAGCCCGGCACGTCACCGAGGCGTTTCAGACGCGGTTGTTTTGATGGAGCCGGGGGGCCAATCTTGCCTCGTGTGCCGCGTCCCCCTACACTCGCGCCCGTCCCCGAAGGAG
>JAGQOU010000411.1 GCA_020427145.1 Planctomycetales bacterium
GGCTCAAATCAGGACTTTGCAGTTCTCCTGGGTTCGAAACTGACGGCGAAATCCCTCGAACGGACCCCGCGAGCCCCGTACCAAACAGAGGAAAACAGCCCGTGGCGCAAGCCACGGGTTGGCGTGCAGCACACGGCGCCTCCCAAGTCTGCGGCTTGCGGTGCGGGCGATTTTCCGCAGGGCGACGATAGCACTCGCGCGTCGCGTCGCATGCCGCCCCGGCGACTTTGCGGGCGGCGGCGGCCGGCGTCGCACCGTGGGCCGCCAATGGCCGATGACAGCCAAAGCGGCGTTGCGTCCGCTCGGCGAGTGCTAGCGGCGGCCGCTGGCCTTGACCCTCAGCGGCGCGATTGCGATCCTTCCGCCCCGCATGCGCGCCCCGTATTCGCTACCGAGAATGCCATGAAAGTTTGCCTTGGTTCGTCCGCTCGTTGCTTGGCGGTATGCAGCGTTGTCGCGGTGTTTGCGACGGGCTGCCGTTCGCCCTACTACGCCGATCGCGGCACGGGCGTCGGCGCGCTGGCCGGAGCCGGGGCCGGCGCACTGATTGGCGACGCCGTGGGCGGCAACGCCGGCACGGGGGCCCTCATCGGCGCCGGGTTGGGCGCCGTCACGGGCAACGTCGTCGGCGGAACCATGGACGAGATGCAGGCCCAGAACCGCGCCGAGATCGCCGCGGCCATGGGGCGCCAGGTGCAAGCCGGCGCGGCGACAATCGACGAAGTGATCGCCATGACCCGCGCGGGCGTCGAGCCGCGACTCATTCAAAGCTACGTCCGCTCCTCGGGCGTCATCCGCCCCTTAACCGCTCAGGACGTGATCTACCTGCACAACAACGGCGTCTCGACCGACGTGATTCAGGCCATGCAGACGCCGACGCCCCCCGCGGGCAACGCGCCGATGATGGCCGGCGGTCAGCCGGTGATTGTCGAGGAGCACTACTACCCGGCCGCGTATCCGCCCCCCTACTGGGGCCCCCACTGCGGCTACTACCGCCACGGCCCCCGCGGCGGCCCGCACGGCGGCCCGCGCGTCAGCTGGGGCGTGAGCGTGGTGAGGTAACTTTTCCGGCGGGGCGATGGCAGGACTCCGCGTCGACGCCGAGCGTTTGCGTCAGTAGACCTCGTCGTGCGTGCCAACCGTCAGCAAGAGAATCGCCGGCCGCCCTTCATGTTCGACGAAGTCGAACAGCACTCGAAGGTCATAGCCGCCGCTGCATGCCCACGTGGCGGCCAAGTGACCCGTCAGTTTATGGGTCTTGAGACGCGGATCGAAAGCGTCCTGCTCAAGGCGCTCGAGCGTGTGGCGCAGGGCGTCCATCGCCTGTGGACGGCGTTTGAGATATCGGCGAGCGGCGCGAACAAAGGCGGACGAGCGAATCAGTTCACGACGCATCGTGAAGTTCGTCCATGAGTTCGTCGACGGAAGTGACTTGGGTCGCGCCGGCGGCGTGTTCGGCGCGGGCCGCAGCGACGTCGTTGGCCAGCTCGGCGCGTGCGGCCTCCGCCAGTCGCCGCTGCATCAGGTCGAGCAGTAGCCGCTGTTCGTCAGGAGAAAGTTGATCGGCGGCGGCGGCGATTTCGGCGAACGTGGTCACGAGACGGGATCTCCACCTACCGGCTGCGGCGTATCAAAGCCAAAACGGGCGCCAGATTTGGCGTTCGTAATATTATAGCGAGGATCGCGAGTAGGCCCCAAGCCGCATCTGGGGCGGGTCGCGATACCGTTTGAACTCGACCAGGGTGGCTGGGGACGACCGTAGGAAGCCCCCCGTGGAGTCCCAGGGGGCTTCGCTTCGCTACGTCCCGAGCCAGCCAACTCCCCGGGGCAAACGGTTTCACGACCCGTTCGCCCGCACCGTCGCCCTCTTCCCACCCGGCCCTCGGCACGCCACACTCTAGTGATGCGTGCAGAAGTCATAGCGATTGGCGACGAAATCATCACCGGGCAGCGGCTCGACACCAACACTCAATGGCTGGCGGAGCGACTCGTCGAGTGCGGCGTCGAGGTGGCGTTTCATTCGACCATCGGCGACCGGCTGGCCGACAATGTCGCGGTTTTTCGCGCGGCGATCGAGCGGGCGGATCTGGTTGTCGTCACCGGGGGCCTGGGGCCGACGGCCGACGACCTCACCCGCGAGGCGCTCGCGGCAGCGGTGGGCGTGCCGCTGGTGCGCGACCCGGCGTCGCTCGCCTTTATCCAAGCGCTGTTCGCCCGCCGGGGTCGCGACATGCCCGAGCGCAACGCCGTGCAGGCCGACTTTCCCGAGGGCGCTGCGCCCATTCCCAACGAGCACGGCACGGCGCCAGGCATCTCGCTGTGCGTGGACCGCTGGGGCCGCGAACCCTGTCGCGTGTTCGCCTTGCCCGGCGTCCCGGCCGAGTTGAAGCCGATGTGGCACGCCACCGTGCGACCAGCCGTGCTGGAAGCGACAGGCGCGGCGCGGGTGACTCGGCATCGGCTCATCAAATGCTTCGGCGTTGGCGAGAGCACGCTGGAGGCGATGTTGCCCGACCTGATCGCCCGCGAACGCGAACCCACGGTGGGGATCACGGTGAGCGATGCGACGATCACGTTGCGCATCACCGCCAGCGGCGCCGACGATGCGGCGTGCTTCGCGGCCATGGAGCCGACCGCGGCGATCATCTACGACAAGCTCGGCACGCTGGCGTTTGGCGAAGCGGACGACGAGCTTGAGCAGGCCGTGGTTCGCGAGTTGGATCGCAACGACGCGACGCTCGCGGTGGCGGAGTGGGCGACCGGGGGCCTTGTGGCGGAATGGCTCACAGCCGCCGGCGGCAGCCGCGGCGAGCAGGCTCGCTTTGCGGGCGGCGTGACCGTCGCCACGGTCGAACAGGCGCAACGGCTGTTGGACGTCGATCCGCCCGCCACCCAAGGCGTTGACTCGTCTGCAGCGTCGGTGGCGCTCGCCGAGGCGATCCGCGCTCGCACGGGCGCCACGATCGGACTGGGCGTCGCGGCGTTCCCGCGGGTGACCGATTCCCCGGACGCCCGCCTGCACGTGGCAATCGCCACGGCCGACCGTACGCGGCGATTTCGATTTGGCTGTGCGTCGCACCCGGCGATTCTGCGGTCGCGGGCGGCGAAGCAGGCGCTCAACTCGGTGCGGCTGGCTCTGATGGGCCACGACGAACTACGCGAATAGCCCCCGCACAAGATCGCGGATTCAATCGCCGACACCCGCGCAGGCGAGCGGGGGGCGTCAGCCCCCTGTTGGTTGGAGCCCTCTGTTGGCGTGAGCCCTCTGTTAGGTGGGATTCGCGTGGGGCTGGGAAACAGGGGCTCACGCCCCCCGCTCGCCGTGGCGGCTAGGAGGGGCTGTGGCGCCGTGGCTATACTTGCAGCCATGCAAAAACTTCGCCTCGCCGCCGTCGCTTTGAACCAAACGCCGTTGGACTGGGACGGCAACGCCCGCCGCATTCGTGCCGCACTCGCCGCCGCGCGCGACGCCGAGGCGGCGGTTGTCTGTCTGCCCGAGTTGTGCATCACCGGCTACGGTTGCGAGGATGCCTTTCTCTCGACCGGCGTCCCGCAAACGGCGCTCGACATGCTGGTCGAGTTGCTGCCGGCGACCCAGGGTATGGTCGTGGCGTTGGGCATGCCGCTGGTGGTGGACGGGCCGCTGTACAACGCGGCGGCGTTGGTTTGCGACGGACAACTGCTGGGGTTTGCGCTGAAGCAGCACCTGGCCGGCGACGGCATCCACTACGAGCCGCGTTGGTTTCGCAAATGGCCCACGTCGCGCACCGCCGCCGTGGAGGTCGCCGGCCGCGATTACCCGGCGGGCGATCTGCTGTTCGAGTGCGGCGGGGTGAAGATTGGCTTTGAAATCTGCCGCGACGCGTGGGTCGCCGATCGCCCCGGTTCGCGATTGGCCGCGGGTGGGGCGGACGTCATTCTCAATCCCAGCGCCAGCCACTTTGCCTTTGCCAAGCAGGAAGTGCGGCGGCGGTTCGTGTTGGAGGGGTCGCGCACTTTCAACGCCAGCTTCGTCTACTGCAATCTGCTGGGCAACGAAGCGGGCCGGGCGATTTTCGACGGCGGCACCCTCATCGCCACCGCGGGCAAGACGGTCGCCGAAGGGCCGCGGCTGTCATTCGCCGAGCACCTAGTCACGCTCGCCGACGTCAGCGTCACCGCCACGCGGCGGTTGCGCGCGGCGCTCAGCGAACCGAGCCGCGCCCCCGAGCCGTTCGACGGCGGAACGGTGGAGTGCGAGTTCACGTTGCCGACGCCGCAGTCGCCCTGCCCGGCGCCGGCCGTGCGCGTGTGGGAGGGCCATCCCGCCGCCAAGGAAGAGGAGTTCGCCCGGGCCGTGCCGTTGGCGTTGTTCGACTATCTGCGCAAGAGCCACGCCGGCGGTTTGGTCGTCTCGCTCTCTGGCGGCGCCGACTCGTCGTCGGTGGCGACGCTGGCGTGGCTGATGGTGAAGCTGGCGTTGGAGGAGATCGGCCGCGAGGAGTTCATCGCCCGACTGCCGGCCATTCGCGGGCTGGCCGAGGCGACGACGGCCGAGCAACTCGTCGGTCGGCTGCTGGCCTGCGTCTATCAATCCACGCGCAACAGCGGCGACGTGACCCGCCATGCCGCCGAGACCGTCGCGGCGGCGGTGGGCGCCGAGTATCACGAGTGGAACGTCGACGCCATGGTCGACGGCTATGTCGAATCCGTCTCGCAAGCGACGGGGCGGCAACTCGATTGGGACTCCGACGACCTCGCCCTACAGAACATTCAAGCCCGCGCCCGCGGCCCGGCGGCATGGCTGCTGGCGAACCTCCGCGGCGCCTTGCTGCTAGCGACCAGCAATCGCAGCGAGGCGGCCGTCGGCTACGCCACGATGGACGGCGACACCTGCGGCGGGCTCGCCCCGATCGCCGGCATCGACAAGGCGTTCCTCCTGCACTGGCTGCAGTGGATGGAAACGACCGGCCCCGCCGGCATCGGGCCGTTGCCGGCGCTCGCCGTGGTGAACTCGCAGCAGCCGACCGCCGAGTTGCGTCCCCCCGCCGAGGGCCAAACCGACGAAGGCGACCTCATGCCGTACGCGGTGCTCGACGCGATCGAGCGGGCCGCGATCCGCGACAAGCTGATGCCGGTCGAGGTGTTCGACACGCTCGCCCCGGAACTGCCCGACGTGTCGCGCACGCAACTGGCCGCGTGGGTCGAGCGGTTCTTCCGCCTGTGGTGCCGCAACCAGTGGAAACGCGAACGCTTCGCCCCCGCGTTTCATGTGGACGATGAGAACCTCGACCCCAAAACATGGTGCCGGTTTCCCATCCTCAGCGGCGGCTTCGAACGGGAATTGGCGGCGCTGCGAGACCACGTCCTGCAGGAGAGATGAACCACGAACAGCACGACCGTTAGTTCTCTTGACAGGATAACAGGATTGGCAGGATGTACGGGATTTGTCGCCTGCTAACGCTTTTCCCGGCGACGGCGTTTCATGCGATCTGTCGCGGACGACGAACGAGGTTTCGTCATCACCTGCAATCCATCCTGTTGATCTTGCTAATCCTGTTATCCTGTCAAAGATTCGTCGTGCTCGTCGTGCCGTTGTGGTTTATCTTTTCACCAGCCGCCAGCAGCGGTGGATGCGGCGGTTGCGGAAGTCTTCGGGGACCGTCTTCGCGCTGATTTCGCGCAAGGTCGCGGCCGCGGCGAGCGTCGGCTCGTCCAGCTTGAACCGCCGCGAGTTGGTCGAGAAGTACACGACCCCGCCGGGCGGCATGCGCTCCAGCACGTCCAGCAGCAGCCCCGCGTGATGGCGTTGCACGTCCCAGTCTTCTTCGAGCCGTTTGCTGTTGGAGAACGTCGGCGGATCGACAATCGCCAGATCGAACAGCGGCTCGCGCGGCAGTTCGCCCAGGAAGTCGCCGGCATCGGCGCGGACCAATCGGTGCTGCGCCCGCGGGGCGCCGGTCGCTTCGAACCCGTTGAGCCGCAAATTCTCCGCGGCCCAATCGAGATAATTCACCGACAAATCAACCGTGGTGGTCGTCGCCGCGCCGCCGGCCGCGGCGTAGACGGTAAACGACCCGGTGTAGGCGAACAGGTTGAGCACCCGCTTGCCCGCGGCCTCCTTGCCGACCATCCCGCGCGTGATGCGGTGGTCGAGAAACAGCCCCGTGTCGAGGTAATCCGATAGGTTCACCCGGAACTTCAGCCCGCCCTCGTGGACCACGCGCGTCACGCTGCGGTCGTCGACGCGCTCGTACTGCGAGTCGCCTTTCTGGCGCCGGCGCAGCTTCATGAACACATTGTCGCGGTCGACCTCCAGCACGTCGGCCGCGGTGCGCGTCATGAGGTCCAGCCAGTCGGCGTGCTCGGCCGGCGTGCGATCGTGCGGCCGTTCGAACTCGGCGATGTGCAGCGCGTCTTCATATCGATCGACCGCCAGCGGCACCTCGGGCACGTCGCGCTCGTACAGCCGGTAGCACGTGATGCCGCGCTTGGGCCATCGCCGCAGGTGCCGCGCGCGATTGCGCAGCCGATTGGCAAACTCGGTCGCCTGCCGCTGAGCCTCCTCGTGCAGCCCCCCAAACGCTGGCTGGCGGGGCGCGGCAGAGCGGGGTGGCTGGGGACGGAGCGAAGCGGAGCCCCCAGCGGCATTCTCTGGGGGCTCGCTCCGCTCGTCCCCAGCCACACTCGGTGACGATAGTTCGACGCGCGGGCTCGGCGGAGTCTCGCCCTCCCGTTGCTCGCTCACATGCACGGCGCCCGGTCGTCGCGGTGACTTCGGCTTGGGCCCGTGGAATTGAAAGTACGTGCAGGCGATCCGCCCGTTGTACAACTTCCGCCGTCGGTTGGCCTGCTGTCCGACAAGTTGCTCGAAATCCTCGCGGGCCGACAGCAGGAAATGCGACCATGTGGGCAATCGCCGCAGCACGTCGGGGATCGACCGATACAGCGCGGCGATCTCCGCATCCTCGCCCAGTCGCACGCCGTAGGGCGGGTTCGTCACAACGCAGCCGTAGTGTTTGCTGCTGGAAAGCTCCGCGAAGTCACGCTGCTGAAAGTGGATGTCGTCGGCGACCCCCGCTTGCTGCGCGTGATAACGCGCCAGGCTGAGCGCCTCGGCGCTGGCGTCGGTGCCGATAATGCGTTCTTCGAGGGCGGGCTTGGCGAGATCAGCCGCTTCCTCGCGGGCTGTCCGCCACGCGGCGGCCGGCAGGGCTGCAAACTCCTCGCCGGCAAAGTCCCGGTTGCGCCCCGGCGCCAGGTTGCGGCCGATGAGCGCCGCTTCGATGACGATCGTCCCGGTGCCGCAGAACGGGTCGATCAACGCCTTGCCGTCGCGCCAGAAGCTCAGCTGCACCAGCCCCGCGGCGAGCGTTTCGCGCAGCTGCGCTTCGGCCGCCAGCGTGCGATACCCGCGGCGGTGCAGACCCGGCCCGGTGGTGTCGACGTCGAGCGTGGCCACGTTGTCGACCAGCGAGACAGCCACCGGCACGGGCGGGCCGGTCTCGGGGAGCGTGATCGCATGCTCGCCAGTGAGCATGTGGTCGACAATCGCCTTCTTCACAGTTCGCTGCACCGCCGGCACGCTTGTCAGCTGCGAGCGCTGCGATCGCCCGCGAACCAGAATCGCCGCGTCGGGGGCGATCCACCGTTCCCACGGCAGCGCGCCGGTCGTGTCGAACAGGGCGTCGAAGTCGCTGCAGGCAAACTCGGCCAACTCGACCAACACGCGGTCGGCCGAGCGAAGCCACAGATTCGCACGGCAAACCGCCGACGCATCGCCGGCGAAGGCGATCCGCCCGGGGCGAACCGTCTTGGCTTCGTACCCCAGCGCCGCCAGCTCGCGCACGACGACAGCCTCAAGACCGAAGGCACTGGTGGCGATGAGACGAAACGGCATGGATCGGTTGACCGGAGTGAAACGCGAGTGGCAAGGACGAACCCGCCATCATGACCGCCCGCGAGGGCATCGTCGAGGCGAAGCCGCAATTGGTAGTCATGCCGTTTCAATTCGATCGGGGTGGCTGGGGACGACCGTAGGGAGCCCCCAGTGAAGTTCCTGGGGGCTTCGCTTCGCTGCGTCCCCAGCCACCCAACCCTCCTGGGCAAACGGTATTACTACGCCACAATTACCTCGCCAGGCGGCGGGCCGCTTACAGCCGGCACGACGGGCTGCCCGTGCAGAAGAGTTTGTACCGCGTCGTCCCGCCGCCGCCGCTCACGCGCAGCTCCAACAGCGACCCGCACTTGGGGCAGTAATCGGGTTCCACGAACGACTGACCGCGGTCGGCCGCCGCCTGGCAGGTCACGCAACGCCGGGCGTCGGGGAGCGCCTCCAGCCGCTCGGCGGGGATCGGCTCGCGGCACAGCTCGCAGACCACCGCCGTGTGCCAGTCGCCGCGATCCCCCTCGTCCCCTTCCCGGATCGTCAGGCTCGTCGCCTGGCAACGATCGCAGGGGAGCTTCGGACCGTAGGTGGCGAGCAACTCGAGGACCATCTCGGTCGGCGGATCGGACGCCCGCCGCAGCAGGCCGAGCGTGCGCAGCCGCCGGGCGATTTCGACCTCGCCGGCCAGCGTCCACCAGCCGCAGGCGCCGCATTCGAATTGCCGGGATAACATGGCACGCTCAAGGTTCGAAATCGGAAGACTTGCCACAGAGGACGCGGGCGGCACAGCGAACGATCCGAAACGCGTGACTCGACAAGAACAATCGAGTGCAGCGCTTCTGCCCTCTTCCGCATCCCGCACTCAATCGCATTATCGCCGCGCACTCCGAGTGCAGTACGGCAATCAAAGCTACTGCGATTTGGGCTTCACCGCCAGCACGCGATTGAAATGGAGCGTCACCTCGCCGGCCGTCGCGCGGCGGACGCCTTCGACCAGGCAGGCCGGTTCGTTTTCTTCTTGTCCGCGGCGGATGATCTCGTCCAGCGGCGTCCCCGGCGGCACCGAGTAGGCCGATTGGCAGATGATTTGGTTCCCCGCGTCGAGTTCCGGCACGATGAAGTGGCACGTGGCCCCGTAGGTGAGCATCCGCACCGCGTGGGCGTCGTGATAGGGGCGCAACCCCGGAAAGCTCGGCAGCAGCCCGTGATGCAGATTGATGATTCGCCCGCCGGCGTACTTCCAGCAACTGGTTGGCGGCAGGACGCGCATGTAGCGGGCCAAGACGATGTAATCGACCTGCAACTCGTCGCAGATGTGAATCAGGCGATCGTCGTCGGCGCGACCCTCGCCGTCGCCGATGGAGAACCACGGCACGTCGAACTCCTCGGCTAAGTCTCGGCAGGCGGTCCGGTTGCTAATGACCGCGGCCGCATCGCCAGCGATCGTCCCCGTGGCGATTGCGTTGAGCACGGCCCGCGGCGTCTCCTTGCGATAGGTGACGCAGATCGCCAGCCGCGGCGTGCGACCTCCGACGGGCGGAACCCACATCCGCACCGACAGACCGGTTCGCTTGCGCACCTCCACCAGCGCGTCGGCCAAGTCCGTCTCGCGCTCCGGCGGCAGCTCGATGCGCGTGAACATCGAGAACACCGACTCGGCGTCGTGGTCGAACATTTGGATTTCCGCGATGTTCGCCCCGAGCTCGGTGACGCAATGCACGATCGGGTCGGCCAGGCCGCGATTGTCGGGCCCCACAGCGGTGATTACGACTTGCATACCAAAGGCGCCCCCAGGCGGCGGCGTTAAAGAGGCGGTTGTAGGAAGGGCGGTGCGCTGCCTCGCCCGCGAGTCCATCGTGGAACGTCGCCAACGGGACGTCAACCGCGGCGAGCGGGGGGCGTGAGCCCCCTGTTTCTGCGCACGCTCGCGACATTCAAGCCAACAGCGGGCTGACGCCCGTCGCTCGCCTCGGTGATTTGCTGTGGCAATTCGCCATCGATTTCAATCGTAACCCATCACGGTCAGCTCGGGCTCGAATCCGCGCTCGACGTTTCCGCGCGGCAGTTCCACCGGACCGCTCCGTCCTTGCGGGACAACCGGGCCCGTCGGCACCGGCAAAAACTGCGGCGGCATTTCCGGGACGTAGCGCACCGGCGGCGGCCCGGGGGGCGGCGGTTGCAGCAACTTGCATCCGGCAAGAGAGCGCCCGCCGAGTGAACACTCGCCGCATAGCAAACCTTCAAGGGGACAGTGAGGGCACGCCGCGCCCACGGCACATCCGCAGGACATCGCCGCGGCGCTGGCGTGGGGTTGGTTCGTGGCACCTGTGCGCCCTGCGGCGACCGATCCCGCTGGCGTGGCGAGCGGGGCTCCGTCGATCAGCGCCGGCCCCTCGGAAAGTCTTGGCAGGTCCACGCCGTCGGCCAACTCGGGGACTGCCGGCGGCGCGGCGAGCGCCTCGGGCCCGGGCGCCGCTTCCGCTGGCGACGGCTGCATGGCCTCGTGCTGGGCGAGTTTCACCGGCGAGGGAGCGCGGCGCTGGTGCGCGACGCTCATACGCGGACGCTCCCGCTCCGCCGATACGATCGAGTAGTTGTCGAGGCACGCCGCCAGCTGATCGCACTCACGCACCATCGACGCACAGCCGGCGCATAGCGTCGCCGCGGTCATGACGGTCAGCAGCAGATACCGGGAGTCCGGTTGTGACATGCCAGATGATCAGATTGGGGACGCCCGCCCTTGAGTGCTTTGCGAGACCACGTTGCGTTGTCAAAGCACTTGGGTGATATCGACGAATGCGCCCCGGCAAATTCAGCGCAATCGGAAAAGTCGACCACGATGGCAGCGTTGCTAGCACGCGCGTGGCGGCGACCGGCGGACAACGGGAGTGCGAG
>JAGQOU010000022.1 GCA_020427145.1 Planctomycetales bacterium
TGAAAGTGGGGCCGCCGTTGTCTTGAAGCGCTCCGAGCACAGGATCAATCGGTGCGGCGGACGTCCCAATCTGATCGTTGTTTGTACCGATGACCAACCCGGATGCAAAAATGCCAATATCGCCAATCCAGTTGTGTCCCAACGATGTGAATACACCGAAGACGTCGACCGCAAATGGCGTCGATTGGTTCTTGGCAACGATCGAATTTCCGATCTCAAACGAACCGGAAGCATCGTTAATGTTACTCAGTCCGCCGACGCTCCCCGCAGAATTCAACATCACCGTGCTATTGGTCAGCCGGACGTTTCCACTCGCTTCGTTGCTGATCCCGCCGCCGACGCCGCCGGCTTTGTTTCCGGAAATGGTCGAGCTCTGGACGACCAGATTGCCTTGATTGAAGATGGCGCCGCCGTTGTCGCCGCCCGTCTCATTTGCTGAGAGCGTGCTGTCGACAATTGTCACGGTGGTCCCGCCCAAAGCCGCGATCCCGCCGCCCAACGTGCCGACTATGTTCCCGCTGATCGTGGTGCGAAGCACGTCCAATTTTGCGTTCGCCGCCAGGTAGAACCCCCCGCCGCCGGCCGCGGAGCCGTTGCCGGCGACGACGCTGTCCTGGACGCTGAGGGCCCCTTCGACCCGGAACCCGCCGCCGCTGCCGCTGTCGCCGCCGGTGACGGTGACGCCGCGCACAACCGCCGGGGCGGCGCTGACCGCCGCGTCAACCAAGAACACCACGAACCCGTCGCCGTTGCCGATCGTGCCGTCTGTGCCGCCGCCGCCACTGATGGTCAGCAATTCAGCGCCCGGGCCGTCGATGGCGATCGCCAGCGTGATCTCGGGCAACGTGCTCGTCAAAGCGATCGTTCTGGCGGCGCCGAAGAAGGTTGGGTCGAACGTGATCGTATCGAGGCCGAAGCCCGCGTTAGCCAATTCGAGAGCTTCTCGCAGACTGAAGTTGCCGGCGGAGAAGTTGCCGTCGGACACGTCTGAATCGGTGTCCACCATCAGGCCCTGCACTCGAAACTCAAATGCGCCGATATCGGCTTGCCCGCCGACGACGCGCGGGAAACCGGCCCCCCGCTGGTCAACGAGCAGCCCCGCGGGGTTGCTGCCGGCGTTGAGCGCGGGACTGTCAAACTTTAGCGCGTGAGTCATCGTCGGCCCGCCGTTGTCGGCGAGCGCTTCAAGTTCGGGGTTAATCGCGATTGCGATCCCGGCCATGTCGCCGTTGTCGCCGTCGACAAACCCCTGCCCGGCGTCCGCCACGCCAATCAGGTTGTGCCCCAGGGACGAAAAATCGCCCTTCACGTCGGGGTTGGCTCCGGCGCCGTTGGTCGATGTATTGCCGGCGACAAGGGACGAACCGATGTGGAACGTTGCGCCCGCCCCGGTGCTGGCCAGACCGCCGTTTTGGGACGACGTGTTGTTGGTCACGGTGCTGGCGAGCATCGTGGTCGTGCCGGTGTAGTTGAAGATGCCGCCGCCCTGTTGGCCCGTGCCGAGCGCCTTGTTGCCGGAGATGGTCGATGAGCGGATCGTCGCATTGCCCCAGTTGGCGATCCCGGCTCCGCCGCCGCCCGTCGCGTTGTTGTTGGAGATGGTGCTGCTGTCGACCACTAACGTGCCGAGGTTGAGAATGCCGCCCCCTTCGTCGGAAGCCGTGTTGCCGTCGATCGTCGAGCGGTTGATTGCCAGCGACGCGGCGGCCGCGATGGCCGCGCCGCCGCCGCTGTGAGTGCCGTCCGAGCCGGTCGTTGCATTTCCAATGACTTCACTGTTGGCAAGAGTGACCGTGCCATCCTCAACAAACAAGCCGCCGCCGGCGCCGTCGACTTTGCCGCCGGTGATCGTCAGACCCGCCAATTGGACGTTGGCGCCATTGAGCACGTGGAAGACGCGGTCGTTGACCACCGTGGCGCCGCCGGAAGCGTCGATGACCGTGAGCCCCGCGCCGGCGCCGATGATCGTGACGTCTTCGGTAATATCCAAGTCACCAAACGCGGCGTTGTCGTCGTTGCCAACGCGGTCCAGGTTGAAGGTCCCTGCAGGCAGCACAATCGTGCTGTGATCGGGGTTGGAGTTGGCCTCCTGAATGGCCGCCCGAAGGAACTGGTTGGCGCCGCCGTCGCCCACGACGCCGTCGTTGGGCGTGGTGTCGACGCCCTCGCCTTCATTATTGACGAACAGATCGCTTTCGAAGGCGCCGACGTCGATCGCAGCGCCCCGCTCGCGCGGCGCGCCGCGCTGATCCGTCGTCAACTCGGGGACGAAGTTCGCCGCGCTGAAGTTGGGATCGCCGGCGTCGATCGCCGGGCTGCCGGCAAGCAACGCGTGGGTTTTCGTCGAGCCACCATTGTCTTGCAGCGGGCCGAGCAACGGGTCGACGGCTGTTTGGTCGCCTGTCTGATTGAAGGCTTCAATCGCGTTGGCAGCGATCTCGGGAACCGCGCTGCCGGAGCCGACCAGATTGAATCCCAATGAGGTGAATGTGTTTGAGGTGGTTTCGACGACTGCCATCAACACGGCGACGTCGTCGAATTTGTTGTGCGCGACGATGCTGTCGGAAACGACTGTACTGGCCCCCGCGGCGCCGCCGAAGCTGGCCACGCCGCTCCCTGAACCATCGGCCGCGGCGTTGTCGGTGATGGTGCTATGGAGGATCTCCAGGCTGCCGTACGAGTTCGAGACGCCGCCCCCCGCGGCCGCCGTGGAGTTGTCGGAGACAGTCGAGTTGATGATCTGCGAGCTGACGCCCAGCTGCGTCGCATTGCTGACGCCGCCGCCGCCTTTCACCGCCATATTGTGGGCCACGGTGCTGTCGCGCAAGGTCAAAGGACTCTGATCGCTCAGATGCAGCAGGCCGCCGCCGAATCCGCCCGACGAGTTGTCGGCGATCGTGCTGGCCTTGATCGTCAGCGGTCCGCTATCGGCCCCGCCGGCGCCAGTGCCGTTGAAAATACCGCCGCCATTGCCGCCGGCGGTATTGCCGACGAATTGACTGACGAAGACGTCGGCGCCGGCGCCCTGATCGTCAAAGATCCAAATTCCGCCGCCGCTGCCCGTCGCCTTGTTTCCTGAGAAGGTGCTGCTAATGACAAACAACCCCTGCGTTTGCGATCCCTCAAACGACGCGCCGCCGCCGCTTGCCTGCGACGTGTTATTGACAATCGTGCTGCCAAAAATCTGAACCGCGCCCGTGCCTGCGCCGTTCCGGGCGACGCCGCCTCCTGCACCGGTTGCTGAGTTGCCCGTGACGGAGCTGCTGAGGATCGTCAGCATTCCGGCGCCGTCGTGGCGCACGCCGCCGCCGCGTCCGTCGTCGCCGCCCGTGGCGCCTGCCGTGCCGCCGGTGATCGTCAGATTCTGCAGCATCACATTGACGCTGCCGAGAACGTCGAACACGCGGTCGCCGAGGCCGACGTCGCCGCTCGCATCGATGATCGTCGTTGCGGCGTCGGCGCCCACGATCGTCAATTCGTCGGTGATATCCAAATCGCCCGTTGCCGCCGCGTCCTCGTCGCTGCCGGTGATGGTGAGTTTGTAAGTTCCCTCGGGGACGCGGATCTTCGCCTTGCCCGGCGTGGCGTTGGCCAAGATAATCGCTTCGCGCAGGCCGAGTTCTGTCTCATCGTCCGCCGGGTTGATCACGTCCTCGGTGGTCGTGACCGTGATGACCTGAATCACGTCCAGCACCAGCGGCACGGTGTCGCTCTTGGCGCCCAGACCCCCGGCGCCGAGCCCCGCGTCGGCCACGTTGACAAACAGGTCGCCAAACATGCCGGCGACGACCTTATCGGCCGGCCAGGTGAGCGTGGCGGTGTACTGCGACGTGGTCGCGTCGATCGGCGTCTCGGTCACTCCGCCGAACACGAGCCCATCGGGAACCGCGAAGCCCGCTGCGGGCGAGACGCTGAACAGCAGCGTCTCGCCCGGCGTGTCGGTCGCCGTGAACACCTGCGTGAACAGCTCGCCTTGGGTCGGTTCGAGCGTGACCGGGTCCCCTTCAGCGGGGGGCGTCGGGTTGGTGATCTTTGGCGCGGTGTTCGTGTCGGCCACCACGGTCAACGTGCCGGTGGCCGTGGCGGGCCGCGGCGGGACGCTCGCGCCCGGCTGGTCGTCGGCCGTGACGGAGAGCGTGACGGAACTGGTCCCAGCGACCGGCGTGTAGAAGATGCGCGTCAGCGCGGCGTTGACGTTCGCCAGCGTCCCCTGCAGCGTGAGCGCGGCCGTGCCATCGCCGGTGTAGGTCGACAGGGTAGCCGTGGGGTCGGGCAAAATTGCGAGTGTGCCGGCGGTGACGCCCACGGTGACCAGGATTTCGCCGGTCGCCGCGAGATCCACGTCGCTCACCACGACCGGCGGCAACAGCAGCGTCGATTCGCTGTCGAGCACCGTCTGATCGGTCACGGAAATCGTCGGCAGGTCGTCGACCGCGACGACGGTGATGGCGATCTGCTTTGAGTCGGTCAGATTGCCTCCGGCGCCCGTGTTGCCCTGGTCGTCGACCGTGACAGTCAGCATGTCGGCGCCGTTGAAGTCCGTATTGCCCTGGTAGCTCACCCCCGCGGCGAGGGCCGCGTTGACATTCGCCAATGTGCCGAAGAAGGTCATCGTCGCGTCAGCGTCGCCATCGCCTGCCGCGCCGGCGGAGGCAAAATCGAGCGTGGCGATGGACGCGGGCGTCAGCGAAATCGCTCCCTTGCCGGCGGCCAGCGTCACCTTGACCGTGCCACCCGCGGTTTCGTCGACGTCCTTGTCGGTGATCGAAATATCACTGATCGTCACCGGCGCATCTTCGTCGACCATAACCGCCGACGTGCCGAGGGTGATCTCCGGCTTGTCGTTGACCGGCGTGACCGTGATGGTGATCGACTTGGCGACGCTGGTATCCATGCCCCCCGCGGCCGTACCGCCATTGTCCTTCAGCGTGACGAAAAAGGTCGCCGATCCGTTGGCGTCGGCCGCCGGCGTGTAGGTGAGCGTGCCGTCGTTGGCAATGCTCGGCTCGCCGCCCACAGCAAACAACCCCGCCGTATTGGCGGCCGTGGCGTCCAACGCGACCGTGAAGGCGTCGATGTCCGTGCCGCCGTCGCCGTCGCTGATGGCCAGCGCAAAGTTGGGGAGCGTCACCACCGCCGGCGAAGGATCTTCAACGCCCTCCAGGGTCGACTTCGCTAGGGTAAACGACGGCGCCTGATTCGGCGGCCGCACCATGATGGTGAACGTCTCGGTGTCCATCCGCGGCGGCTGGCCGGCGGTGGTCGGCCGATCCAAAGCCATCACGGTGAAGTTGAAGCTGCGGTTGGATTCGGCGGGCGTGAACTCGAACGCACCGCTGGTCGACAGCGTAGCGCCCAAGCCGGCGTCCTTGAGCAACAACCGCCCCGCAGCGAAGTCGGTAAATGTCGTGCCGCCCTGCGTGTCGGCGAGCGTGGCGCCGATGTCGTACAGATTGAAACTGGCGGTCGCGCCGGCGTTGATTGTCAGGCTGTTGGCCTGCAGGCCCGACAGATCGAGGATTGGCGCATTGTCGTTGCCGGGGAAGTTGGGGTCGGCCGTCAGCAAGCGGCGGTCTTCCAGATGTTCCAGCGACAAGTTCAGCGAGTTGAGCGGACGCGGCGTACGACGACGTTTCATGACAATCAAGGGTTGAAGATTCGTGGCGCCCCGTCCGTGGAGAAGAATAGGCGCATCGCCAAATCGGCGGCGCGCAAACCGGCTAAGCGCGGGCGCATTCCAGGGAACGCGAAGACCCCAATCTGCGGGCAGATCAATTAGCCCCGCGATTATCCACGGTTGGGTCGGCGATTGCAAAGAAAAAAGGAGAGATTCGCCGCCGCAGAGCCGACCTCAAGACGCAACCCGCGCTAGTGCGCCCGCTGCGGGAGACCTGAGCTAGAGGACCAGCGAGAATGCGGCGTCGAGAGCCGCTTCGTCTGTCTCCGTGTCTGCGGAACCCGAGGCCGTGATCGGCGCTGCGGCCGCCGAAATCGTCACGAAGACGTCAATCGTGTCGGACAACGCCGGATCGCCGTTGTCCGAGACGTTGACGCGGAACAACAGCGTTTGCCCCGCATCAGCCGCGACCGGCGTGTACGAAATCGTGGCGGTGCGAGCGCCGGCCGCCTGCATCAGCGTCGCCAACGCCGGTGCGTTGTCCGGGTCGAGTTGAATCCCCAGCAGATCGTTGAAGTTCTCATCGGTCGCGGTCACTGTGAACGACAACGGCACGCCGACCGTCCCTGCCTGCGCAGCGACCGGCGCCAACACGGGCGCGACCTGCGGGCCGTCCTCGTCGGTGGTGAACGAGCGCAGAAACACGCCGTTGTGATCCGCAGCGCCGTTGCCTGACCACGCAATCGCCGCAGCCATGCCGGTGATCGCCACCGCCGGAGCATTCTGATGGCCCGAGTTGGGGCCCGCCGTGTTCTGATTCACCGCAAAGCTGGCCCCATCGGGCGTCCCCGCCGGCAGCAGACTCCTGGCTCGCACCTCCCACCCGCTGCCGTCCGCGACGCCGCTGCTCCAGGCGGCCAGCACAGCGCCCCGGGCATCGACGGCCACGCTCACGTCCTTCTGTCGCCCGGCGGTCTGGTCGTTCAGCACGAGTTCGTCCGTCGTCGCTGCTCCGGTATTCGAGAACGCGCGGCCAACCACGCTCTCACGATCGCCGTCCTGCCCGAAACTGGTCCAGGCGGCGTAGAACCCGCCCATCGGATTGGTCGCCAGCGCGGGGGCCGATTGGCTGGCGGCGGTGGTCGCGCTCAAGCCAAACTCGGCGCCCAGCGCGTTTCCCGCCGCGTCGTACCGTTGGGCGAATACGCCCAGGTCGGAAACATCCTGGTGGCGACTTGTCCACGCGATCGCCAGATTGCCCGCGGCGTCGAACGCCGCGGCGGGCTCGGTCTGCTGATCGTCGGTGGTCGAGTTGACCGGCGTCTCGCCACTCTGTGCGACGCCGGACGCGTCGAAGCGGCGCATGAACACTCCCGCGAAATCACCGCCGCCCACGCCGCTCCACGTGACGACAAACGCGCCATCGGTCGCCACCGCCACGGCAGGATCGAATTGGGCGCCACCGGTGGTCTCGTTGACGAGCGTTTCGCCGCCCTGCGCGACCCCAGCCGCGTCGTAGCGTTGAAAGAAGACGCCTTGCTTGTCGCCCGCCCCGCGACCTGCCCATGCGACGACGAAGTTGCCCGCGGCATCGGCCGCCACAGCCGGCGAACTCTGAATCCCATGAATCGTCGTGTTGACGCGAAAACTGGCGACGACGGTCGTGCCGTCGGCGGCCAGGACCTTCGCAAACACCCCGTCGCGATCAATGCGTCCCTTGCCCGCAAAGGCGACGATCGAATTGCCGTTGGCAACAGCGACCGCAGTCGACGCCCCGGCGGTCGACTGCTCGCGAATAATCAGGTCGTTGACGAGCGCCTCCCCGCCCACGGCTGCCACGGCCAACAAACGACGCTCTTCCAGACACTCGAACTGCAGGTGCGCGGCATGCGTCACGGCAGACCGTCGCCGCGGCGCGCGTGACCGGGCCCGCAGGCTCCAGAAGTCGGGAAGCGGCATGAATCACCCGGAGACAAGCGCACGGTGCGGGAAAATGCAAATTTCCAGTATGATTCGTTTGTGAGCCGGCTGCAAATCGAGTTCGGTGCTGCCCCAATCCCCCCAAGCAACCCGGAGACGCGGGCTCTATCGGACCTCGGCCACGGAGCGTCGCGTTGCGCGAGCGAAAGGGGCGGAAGGAGTCGACGCGCGCCCGTCACGAGCAGCCTCGCAGTCGGGATCGCCACCCGCGCAACACGACGCGCCGGGCGCAAACTTGTGCCAGGCGGTGCGATTGGTGCTCGGCGTGTGCGATTTCGTCGCACTCATCGGCATCTCCAGTCCGGTGGCACTGCCAACCGGGCTGCGCAAATAATCTCAACTCGGCCGAAACAAAACACAGAGACGGATACGCCGTCTTGGGCGACATTGACGATGCCTCTCCCGCTGACCGAACGCGGCCACCCGCGTCTGAGGCGATCGCACTTGGCGAACGGTCCAATTTCGGGCGAAAGGGGATCGATTTTTCGTACTGCTGGAGTTGCCTTTGCTCGCGAATTCGCGTGCTTGGCGCTGCGTGCTGGGGTTTACTTGCCCTCAAATGGCAATCATGATTGAAGTCGAGGTGCTGCTTCGCAGTGAGGCGCCGCATTTGCACACGTTGTCAGGCGGACGACGCCCTGGGTCGTTCAGGCACAACCGCCTAGCAATGCCCGCGACGCTTGTCGCACCAGTTGGTAGACTGCTTTTCGAGACGAATTGCGGCGACGACGCAGGGTGAGCTACCTCGCAATCGGCGCAAAAAGTCACATTGCGAACGCAAAGACACGACGGCAGAATCAAGAGGCGTTGCCGCGGGAGGGGAGTGTTTCGTTACGATCCCGTTCTACCCGCGAACAATATTATGAAGGCCAGACATCACTTATCTCCACCGCCGCGGGCGTTCACGCTGGTTGAACTGCTTGTCGTGATTGCCATCGTCGGCATTCTCATTGCGTTGCTCCTGCCAGCCATCCAAGCGGCGCGGGAGGCGAGTCGCCGCACCACCTGCCAAAACAACTTGCGACAAATCGGACTGGCCATCACCAACCACGTGAGCGCCACGGGAAAGTTCCCGCCCGGCAAGAAATACTCGGGACCGCGGTCGAACCCGGAGACCGAGTCGTTTGCCTGGTCGTGTTTCGTGCTCGGCTATTTGGAAGAAGAGAACCTGCGGGTGCAGCTTGATCTGAAAAAGTCAATCTTCGATCCAATCAACGTGCCCGTGGCCAGCACCGTCGTCACGCTATATCTCTGCCCCAGCGCGAGCCGCCTGGAAGAACATCGTGGCGAAGACGGAATCCTGCATGGTTTGGACGGGCAACCGGGCGAAGGTTTTGCCTGCATCGACTATCTCGGGATCTCCGGGCCGGATAAGGATAAGGCCAATATCGTTACGGGCATCGACTACGGCCCCCAACGCGGGGTCCTCATCGGCACAAAAGGCCTGCCCAACGAAGACATGCTGGTGGAGCCGCCCGCAATCACCCCGGCCAAGATCACCGACGGAATGTCGCAGACCTTGATGGTTGCGGAATGCACGGGACGCGGCGTCGACGTCAACAAGTCAGGCGAGGTCAAGTCGCTCAACGGCGCCTGGGCCTCCGGCGGCAACATCAGTCACGTCAAGAAGGGCGTCAACGAGGAACTCCCTCCCATTGCGTGGGAGGATGAGCGCGTCTTTTCCGATCATCCCCAGGGCGTCAACGCCCTGGCCTGCGACGGGTCCGTTCACTTCTTAACGAACGACTTAGACCCCCAAACGCTGCGCTCGCTGTGCTCGCGCGACGGCGAAGAGTCTGTCTCCGGCTTCGACGGCAACTAGCGTCTCAGGGGTGCCTGCGGTCCATGACTGAATCGAACTCGCTCCAAAATATTAAGAACGCGCTAAGGCAGCTGTCGCCAATCACGCTGGCCGAGTTGGATCGCGTGGCGCTGATGAATCGCGTCGATACGAAGTACGTGATCTCCGAGTCGTTGCTCCCCGACGTTCTCACGGCGATTTCCTCGGATTACCGCGTGTTGGAGATCGACGGAGTGCGCTGCGCTCCCTACGCCACGCTCTACTTCGACTCGCCCGACGCCGATTGCTACCGCGATCACCACAACGGCAAAGAACGCCGCTGCAAGTTCCGCATGCGGAGCTACCTGTCGTCCCACATCTCCTTCTTCGAGGTGAAGCAACGGACGAACAAGGGACGCACCATCAAGTCGCGGGTGCCGATCGACGAGATCAAGTCGGCGCTCGACGACGAGCTCTTGGAATTCGCGGACACGACGACCGGCGAACCGATGCCGCTGGAATCGGCGATTTGGACGCAGTTTTCGCGGATTACGCTCGCCAGCGAAGCGGCGACCGAACGCGTCACGATCGACGTCAACCTGGAGTTTGAAAAGGGCGATCGGAGCATCGAACTCCCCGGCGTGGCAATTGTCGAGGTGAAACAAGAACGCGACTCGCGGCAGTCGCCCATTCGACGGGCCCTGCGCGAAATGCACGTTGCGCCGCTGCGGATGAGCAAGTACTGCATCGGCAGCGCGCTGATCGATCCCACGCTGAAGCAAAATCGCTTTAAGGCGAAGCTGCTTGCACTCCGCAACCTTATACGAAACACGAAGGCAGCTGCGACTTAATGGAAATCCTCGACGTTCCGTTCTACGACGACGACCTCATCAAAATGGGTTGTCGCTTCGTGATCAATATCGCCGTCGTCACGATATTGGTCAGATATATTTACTACCGTCGCTCGCGCAGCAAGGACTACTTGTTCTCGTTCTATATGCTGGCCGTGGTCGTCTTCTTCATTTGCTTTACGCTGAAGAAGCTCGAGCTAGAACTCGGCATGGCGATGGGCCTGTTCGCCATCTTCGGCGTGCTGCGATATCGCACCGATGCGATGCCGGTGCGCGAGATGACCTATATGTTCATCGTCATTGGCATTGCAGTCATCAACTCGCTGTCCAACACCAAGGTGAGTTGGTCGGAACTGATCTTCGTCAACATCGGCTTCACGGCCATTCCAGCGCTGTTGGAGTCGCTGCCGTTCCTGCGGCAGGAGCTCCGAGAAGAGATCGTCTACGAACGCATCGACCTGATTCGCCCGGAAAACCACGGCGAACTCATCGACGATCTCCAGCAGCGCACCGGCTTGAAACTCAACCGCATCGAATTGGGGCGGATCGATCTGTTGCGGGACGTCGTCACGATTTCGGCGTACTACTATCCTCACGAACAGCCTGAGAACGATACCGGCGGCGTCGCAATTGGGCGGCGCGTGCGAAAGGTTTGATACTTGCCGGGGCCGGGCGGTGGGCGACTTGCGTGTCGCGTCGATTGCGATCCCCCGACTCGGCGAAGCCCTCCGGACCTGCGCGAAACTCATCGCAAAACAAGACTCAGTCTCAATAGAGTTTGTGAGCGAAATCGCCCACCGGTCTAAGTCCGCCGTCAACGGCGTCATTGCTTGCGGCGCGAATTACGAATCTGTAGTTCGGGCGGCGCGCTTCATTGCCGTTCGTTCCAGTACCAGTTACTCTGCAAAGATATGTCGCCGTCGCCTACGGTGCTCGGCGCCTTCTCAGCTTGCTTTCTCTGCGTCTCGGCGCGCCCGACATTCCAGACTCGCCGTGCCGCATTCGCATTGCGCATCGCATCATTGAAAGAACATCCATGGACGTGCGGCTTCGTCGCAGACGCCAGTTGCGACTTGAACAACTCGAAGACCGCCGCGTGCTCTCCTCCACGCCGCTGATTACCGAGTTCATGGCCTCGAATTCGGCCACCCTTGCCGACGGCGACGGGCAGTATTCCGATTGGATTGAAATCTACAATCCCAGCGCTTCGACCATCGATCTGGCCGGCTGGAAGCTGACCGACAACGCGGCGAATCTGGCGAAGTGGACCTTTCCGTCGACGACGCTGGGCGCGGGACAGTATCTGGTTGTCTTCGCGTCGAATCAGGCCGCGGCGAACTACGTCGATCCGCTAGGTTACCGGCACACGACGTTTGCCCTGTCGGCGGGCGGCGAGTACCTGGCGTTGGTCGATCCGGGCGGCGTCGTGGCCTCGGAATTCGCCCCCGAGTATCCCGTGCAGTCGGCTGACGTCTCCTACGGTTTGGACGGCGCGTCGCTGGGCGCGTACTTCAGCCACCCCACGCCTGGCGCGGCGAACGATTTGGCCTCGGCGATCTCGCGGGGCGTGGTGATCTCGGAGATCATGTACCACCCGGCCTCTGAACTGGACGCTGAAGAGTACATCGAGATCTACAACGGCGAGGCCGCGCCGGTGAATCTCAGCGGCTGGACGCTCAGCGGCGGCGTGGACATGACGTTGCCGTCGGTGTCAGTGGCGCCGGGCGCCAGTTTGGTCATTGCGGCCGACGCCGCGGCGTTCGCCGCCAAGTACCCGACCGTGACGAACTTCGTGGGCGGTTGGACCGGGCATCTCTCCAACCAGGGCGAGACGATTCGCCTCAACGACAATCTGGGGCGGGTCGTCGACGCCGTCTCCTATTTCGACGAAGGCGATTGGGCCACGCGCGAAGTGGGACCCGTCGACCTGTCGCATACCGGTTGGGTGTGGAGCGACGCCCACGACGGCGGCGGCTCGTCGCTGGAATTGGTCGGGTACGGGCTGTCGAACGACTGGGGCCAGAACTGGGCCGCCAGCACCGTGGCCGAGGGCACGCCGGGCGCGCTCAACTCGGTGCGCGACGCGGACGACAACGTGGCCCCGCTGGTGCTCGACATCTCGCAAACGCCCGCGATTCCCTCGTCCAGCGACCCAGTGACCATCACCGCTCGGCTGCTGGACGAAACGAGCACCGGCCTGTCGGCCGCGCTGTTTTGGCGGGTCGACGGCTCGCCGACATTCACGTCGACCCCGATGAACGACGCCGGCGCCGGGCCAGACGCGGCGGCGGGCGACCAGATCTTTTCGGCGCAGTTGCCCGCCATGCCCAACCACACGGTCGTCGAGTTCTACGTGCAGTCGACCGACGCAACGGGCAACACGCGTACCTATCCGTCGCCGACGGCTCCCAGCGGCCAGCAGCTGACCAACCTGCTTTATCAGGTCGACGACAGTTTCAATCCTGCCGTTCTGCCCGGCGCCAACGATCCGCCCGAATATCGGTTGATTATGACCGAGGCCGAGCGGTCCGAGCTTGTGCAGCTCGCTTCGAACTCGTCCGAACGGCTGAGCCGGGCGCGCATGAACGGCACTCTGGTCAGCGTCACGTCCACCGGCGTCGAAGTTCGCTATCGCGTCGGCATCCGCAACCGGGGCGTCAGCAGCGCCGGCCGATTGCCCCACAGCTACCACGTCGACATCCCGCGCGACAACCCGTGGCAGGGCGTCGACGCGTTCAATCTCAACACGCAATACACGCACCTGCAACTCGCCGGTTTACAGTTGTTTCAGGCTGCGGGAGCGGTCTCTGAAGATTCCCAGGCCGTGCACGTGCGCGTCAACGGCGTCGACCTGTCCGACTCCGGCTCGCCCTCGTACGGCGTCTACGTGCAAATGGAGGCGTCCGACAGCAACTTCACCGCGAACCACTATCCCGAAGACGATGCCGGCAATCTCTACAAGGCGACGCGCGACGCCGCCGGGCACGCCTGGGCTGATTTCCGCGATTTGGGGAGCGACCCCGCAGCCTACGCACCCTTTTACGAGAAGCAGACCAATGCTTCCGAAGCGGACTACTCCGATCTGCTGGAGTTGATTCAGGTCCTCAATAACGAACCCGACGCCACCTACTACGACCGACTGACCCAGATTGCCGATGTCAGCGAGTGGTTGGAGTATTTCGCCATCATGGCGATTATGAGTTCCGAAGAAACGTCGATTGCCAACGGCACGGGCGACGATTTTATCATGTACCGGGGCGTCAAGGATCCGCGGTTCATGCTGATCCCGCACGACATGGACACGATCTTCGGGCTGGGCGATACGAGCGGTTCGCCCTCCGCCGGCATTTATCGCGCGGCCGGCACGCCGGCGATCAGTCGGTTCCTCTATCACCCGCAGGTGCTGCCGCAATATCACGCCACGCTCGAGCGTCTGCTCACCACGACCTTCGCGCAGGACAACCTCGATCCGCTGCTTGACGAATTGCTGGGCGGATTCGCCCCCGCGTCGCAGATCGCCTCCATGAAATCGTTCATGAATGCGCGGCGCGCTTACATCCTCGATCTGATCGACGGACCACTGACCGTCCAGGCGCAATTGGCCACGGTGGGCGGGTTTCCGCATGCGACACAGGACAACGTCGCGCTGACGGGCCTGGCGCCGTTGGCGGGAACCGAGTCGGTCGTCGCTGGCGGCGAACTTGCCGAATACAATCCCGTGACCGGCGCGTGGACGCTGGGGCTTTCGTTTGGCGGCGTGACCAACTTCCTTTCCAGCGGCGACGTCTGGCAGTACCTCGACGCCGGCGCCGTCCCGTCGACAGCGCCCGGTTCCGACTGGCGAATCGACGACCCCGGCTGGACGAAATCGGGTCCGTCGCAACTCGGCTACGGCGACACGCAGACCACGGTCGTGCAGTATGTGGACACCGACCCCGGGACGTCGGGGACGCAAAAAAACATCTCGACATATTTCCGCAACACGTTCGACGTCACAGATGCGGCGAACTACACGTCGCTGACCCTGCGTTTGCTGCGCGACGACGGGGCGGTCGTGTACCTCAACGGCGAGGAAATCATCCGTTCGAATATGCCGCTGGGGGTGGCGATCACGCCCACGACTCTCGCCGTGCAAAATATTAATGGCAGCGCCGAAGAGAGCTTCCAGGAGTTCGCGATCGATCCCTCGAAGCTCGTGGAGGGGCAAAACGTCATCGCGGTCGAGGTGCATCAGGACGACAACGCCAGCTCGGACATTGGCTTCGACTTGGAGCTCTCCGGCACGATTGGCGTGCCCGGCTCCACGGGCGGAGCGCCGCTCGTCTCGGGGGTCAATCGGGTCGAGGTGGTCGCCTACGACGGACCAAACGGCACGGGCGCGGCGCTGGGATCGACCTTCATCGACGTGTGGTACGACGCGGGAGGCGGCACGAACGTGGGCGGCACGATCGCCGGCAACACGGTCTGGACCGCCGCCGCCGGGCCCTACGTGGTGACCAGCGACCTGTACGTCGAGGGCGCCGGGACGCTCACGATCGAACCCGGCACGACCGTGTTCTTCAACCCGGGCACGGGACTGACCGTGCGCAACGGCGGCCGCCTGGTTGCCGAGGGAACCGCGGCGCAGCGCATTCGCTTTGCCCACAATCCGACCGGGGGGGGCAATTCCTGGGATGGCATGACCTTCACCAACACCGATCAGGACAACCGGCTGGCCTACATCGACATGCAGTCGGGCGATGCTTCCGGCAATGCGTTGTTGGTCAACTCGGCCCGGCTCTTGGTGGACAACGCCAGTTGGCAGGACGTGAACGCCCAGATCCTGGACCTGACGCACCCGACCATCATCGTCCGCAATTCCCAAATCCCGGGCATCAGCGGCGACGAAACCGTGCATTTGTTCGGCCTGAACCAGGGCGAGCAATTTGTCTTTGAGAACAACTACGTGGGTTTTAACGCCAGCGGCGACGACGTGATGGACCTGGGGCACGACACGTTGACCCCCGCCACGATCGTGATTCGCGGCAACACGTTCATGGGCAGCTACGACGACGGCATCGATACCGACGGCTTTCCCGTGCTGATCGAGAACAACACGTTTCAGAATTTCCATCTCGGGACGTCGCGGCCCACAACTTCCAACGCCGTGTCGACGGGTCACATGACGGTCGGCGGGCAAACCGTCTCCAGCGAATTGACTCTGCTGAACAACACGTTCATCAACGACGATCACCACCTGCTGCTCAAAGATCTCTCCTTCGCGACATTGGCGAACAACACCATGGTCGACGCCACGTACAGCGCGATCCATTTCGAGGAGCCGGGCGGCACGAGCGTCCTCGGTCCTGGTCGCGGGGCTTCGATCGACGGCAACATCTTCTGGGGGACCGGGCTGGTGTTGGAAGGCGACACGCCGACAACCGAGCTGACGGTGGACCGTTCGATTGTTCCGGCGTCGTTGGTCGGCTTGGGGACCGGCAATCTGTCCGTCGACCCGCTGTTGGTCGATCCGGCCGGGCGCGATTTTAGCGTGCAGCGCGAGTCGCTGGCGCTGGGCGCCGGGCCCGGCGGGTCCGACATCGGAGCCATCCAAGCGCCACGGTGGACTCCGGCGAGCGCCGCCAATTTGGCGATCAGCGAGATTCACTATCACCCGCTCGCTGGCGACAAGCCGGGCGGCGAAGTGGGCGGCGACGCCGACTTCTTTGAGTTCATCGAATTGGTCAATACCAGCGACGAAACCATCGACCTGACCGACGTCGCCTTTGACGACGGCATCGACTTCGCGTTTCCGTGGCTGGCCTCGCTGGCGCCCGGCGAAGTCGCCGTGCTGGCGAAGAACCTGGATCTGTTCCACTCGCGCTACGGCAACGACATACCCGTCGCGGGAACCTATGCCGGGCAACTTTCCAACAGCGGCGAGCGGATTCGCTTGAAGGCCGCCGACGGCAACGTGATTTCCGAATTCACATACGACGACCAGGGCCTGTGGGACGCTGCCGCCGATGGCGCCGGGCCTTCACTGGAGATCGTGGCGCTGGGAGCGTCGCCGTCGCTCGCGACTAGTTGGCGGGCCAGCGCGGCCGCGGGCGGAACGCCCGGCGTTGTGACCGCGGCCAGCGGTTCGGCCGATTTCAACGGCGACAGTCTCGTCAACGGCTCCGACTTCTTGGCGTGGCAGCGCGGGTACGGCAAGCCGGCGTCGACGCCAGCCGACGGAGACGCCAACGGCGACGGCAACGTGAACGCCCAGGACCTGGCCGTCTGGAGTTCGCAATTCGGCACGACCGCCCAAATCGCCGCCCAGCTGGCGGCCGGCGGCTCGTCGTTTGTGGCGGCCGACAACGCCGTCGAGCAGACCGCCGAACCGTCCGCCGCGCAACTGTTCTCCGCGCAGGAGAACGTTTTTCTGACGCTTTCCACCAGCGGCGCTACCGCAACCGACGGCGGGCTGCATGAGGCGGCCGCGCAGCGCCAACGGCCGGAACGTCACGCCAAGCACGAGCGGATGCACGAGTCCCGCGACGCAGCGCCGCACGAAACGGATGACGCGACCTCATCGCCCGCCGCGCTGGACTCGACAAGCCCAGCGTCGCATCGCGAACAGCTGCGCGATACGTCAGACGGCATCGGCAGGATGATGTTGTCGCGAATCGCACGCGGGATTCGCGGGATGAGAAATCCGCGTTCTCGTTAGCGCCGACAGACGCCATTGTTGCAGCGAGTTGGTTGGACGCGACGAAGCGCCCCGCGTCAGTTGAAATGCGCGCAACAAGAGACGCGGGCCGCTCCCGCGTGGGAAACGACCCGCGTCGTCCGTTGTCACTCGCGTCCTGGCGATCACACCGCCTGCAAGCACTCCAGTTCCTTGGCCAGTCGCTTGCGGGCGACGTGGAGCCGGCGCTTGATGGTGCCGACCGGGGCGGCGAAGGCGTCGCTCATTTCCACCAGCGACTGGCCGTCCAGGTAGAACGCCACCAGCGTGCTGCGGTCGAGCACCGCCAGCCGGTCAAGACCCTCGTGGAGCGCATCGACCCGCTCGCGCGACAGCAGCGTGCTGAGCGGCGCTTCGTGCCGCTCGTCGACGCTCTCCAGCGACGCCGGTTCCACGGCGATCGTCGGCGGGCGCCGGGTGCAGCGGTTGATCGACTGCCGCACGGCGATCTGCCGCAACCAGCCCGGGAACGCCGCTGGCTCGGTCAGCTGGTGCAGCTTCTCGAACGCCTTGATGAAGACCTCTTGCGAAGCTTCCTGCACCTCGGCGTGATCGCGCAGCCGCTGCCAGCAGACGGCCTCGACCATCCGCTCGAACCGATCGACCAGTGCGCCGAAGGCGTCGCGGTCGCCGTCTCGCGCAGCGATCACCAACGCGGCGGTTTCAAGTTCAGTCAAGTCTTCCGTGAATAATGCGACGGCCATGGTTCTCTCGTGCGCTGGTCCTTGGCGCGACGGCATACTGCCAGCGGGCGCGAAGGAAAATGTGCGAAACGGCTAAACGCGTAAGCAAGCGAAACGACGCGCGGTGTCGGGCGCGGCGCCGGTCCTGGCGAGCGTCTGGCTATCTGGTCGAGCTTGGCGAGCGAACTCGCGGCAATCAGCTCAGGCCGTTAGCCTCTGACGCGGCGACGCTGGGACATGCGTCGCCCAGGGCCCCGTTGCGTTTGTTCGCAACAAGACCCGCCGGTAACGGGCGTCGTTACCGGGACCAGGGAGCCATGCATACCGCCGGCGTGGAGGCCGAGGGCATGCAGGGCTGCTCGCCATAGCGCATAGAAGGGCGCAGCAAATGACGGATCATTGGCGTCGACGCGCACAATCAGCTTGGCGCTCAGGCGAGCGTTGTTTTTGCCAAGTTTGCTGATGATGTTGCTAATCGAACGCATGATGACCCTCTGTTGCGCGCCGTTGCGCGGCGTGAGAGATCCAAAATGGCGGCGGCAGTCGTCTGCCGCTCTAACTCGAAGTCTCGCGTCCCAGACCCGCGGCGTCAAGAAAAACTTGCCACCGCCGGGGCCGCGAGGCTCGGATACCGCTATGAGTGCTAGTTCGGCCGGCAGGTTCGCGCTGCAGGACAGAAAAAATCGGGAAAACCGGACGCGGCCTCTCCGGCATAGCACCCCCGACACGCAAGTCCTTTTCCTGAAATGACTTACAAAACAACCGCCCACGTCCGCGAGCGTGTCGCAATGTCCGCTGGCGCCGGCAATTCTCGCCCGGCCGGCGATTGGCCCTTGAGATCGCGGGCCCGCACGCCCCGGACTCGATGGCCCTTCGTCCGGTGGTCGGTGCCAAAGCGACCGCGTTGGCCAAGGGGACAGGTCCGCCCCGTCCCGACGACAAATCCCCCGCCACCGCGTCGGCGACTCCGCCAGCCGGTCCCCCGGCCAAACAGGACCACCCGGCGCCAACACCCCATTGCTGCAACGTGCAAAAAAACGTGATTCTCGGTGCAAAACTCCAGGCGCCCGCGACGGTTCAAACGGCGCTAAACGCTTGCTCGGCAGCGACTTACCCGCGACGCTGTTGACCGCCGTCGGGAAAGTTTTGCTCACAAATCTCCCCGCCGACGAGCAAAACTCGCGGCCGCCGGCGGATCGTTCCTCCTGTTCGTCTGTTCCTCGATTCGCCTGCCGCCGTCGCAGCCCGCGGTCTGCTGGCCGCCGCCACGCGCAGCGTCCTGCACCAATTTTACGCGATCCGTTGGCCCATTTCCCATCAGAATCTTGCGTGGGGAAAGGGAATTTCGCAGGCGAGTTCGCGTCGAGTTGGACCGCCCCTAGGGGAGCAGGTCGTGAGCCACCGGGATTCGGAGAACCTGCGATGCCTCGTCTGCGATGCGGTTGAAATCACTTTGGTCGATGCGGGCCACGCGGATTGGGTGGCCTATTTCTTCTGCGCCGAAGTTTCACGCCGGAGTAGGATAATCGCAGGGCTCTTAGTTGACGCTATACTGAACAATGAACCGCCGCACAGGTCGGCGAATTTCTTTTTTTTACGCCCGACGAACACAATCGTGCGACGGTTTTCTCTTTTCCAATTTGCTATCTGCTTTCCTCTCGTCGTAGGCGTGTTGATGTGGGCGTACAGGGTGCGAATTGATTCGGCACGTGCAGATGCCATTGAGTATTTCAATCGAGCAGTTAGCGAAGGCGCGCCTATCTATGCTGTCAGCGAATTGGATTCGGCATTCGACGACAGTCGAGTAATCGAAATTATTGCCGGTGCCGCCAAGACTACGGACACTCTAGTTCACGACGGTCAGTTTCGCGTAGCACAGATTGAGCCGAGCAAATTCGCGGAAGGGTGGCAATCCTCCGATGAATTGCTGCTTTATTCAATAGACGCAGGTAGTGGGATTTACGTCTGGAACGGACCTGAAGGCACGCGAATAAATGCGGTCGCTTTTTCAGACAATGCTCTGCATGTCACACTATTTGGCAAGCTGCAATTGGGGTCTTGGGAGTACGACATTCCAGAGGCGGCGGCAGAAAGCTATGTGATTAAATGGGAACGTCGAGAGCGGCCTCCCTTGGGTTCGCTAGGGAACCTCATATTAGCCCGGCACGCTGACGAATTAACAGTTAGGAATGGTCGATAATCGATACACCCAAACTGCACCGGATTCATCGTCCGACGCTTTAAAGAACAACTCGGCACCGCCGTTAGCGCGACGCTCCGCAGATGGTCCTGGGCGATCGCATCTCCGCTCGTGCGACTCGCAGCAATGCGAACGTACCACGCATCACGATGGCGCCGAGGTCCGCCGGGCTGCCAATACGAGGCCGCTCGCAGTTCGCCCGTTCACGTGGCGAACAGTTGCCCGGCGATGTCGGCGAAGGCTTTGAACTCCAGGGCGTTGCCTGTGGGGTCGAGCAGGAACATTGTCGCCTGTTCGCCGGGTTCGCCGG
>JAGQOU010000412.1 GCA_020427145.1 Planctomycetales bacterium
GCGCGCGACGTGACGCCCGAGCGGCGGCAGGAGGTTCGCGCCCAGGCGGCCGATGCGGGATTGGACGTGGTCGGCCTGCATTGGCTGTTGGCCAAAACACAGGGCTTCTATCTCACGAGTCCCGACAAGGCGGTGCGCAAGGCGACCACTGAGTATCTCAAGGCCCTTGCCCAATTGTGCGGCGATTTGGGCGGCGGCGTCATGGTGCTCGGGTCGCCGCAACAGCGCAACCTGCTGCCGGGGGTGGGGTACTCGGAAGCGGAGAAATACGCCGCCGAGGTGCTGCGCGCCGCTATGGGGGCCTGCGCCGACCACAACGTGACGATCGCACTGGAGCCGTTGGGCCCCGCGGAGGGCGACTTCATGCTGACGGCCGAAAGCGCCATCGATCTGGCCAAACTGGTCGATTCGCCGCACTGCAAACTGCATCTCGACGTCAAAGCGATGGCGAGCGAGAAGTACCCGATCGATGTCATCATCCTCGACTGCCGCGACTGGGTCGTCCATTTTCACGCCAACGACCCCAACCTGCTGGGCCCGGGGATGGGCGAGATCGAGTACGGCCCGATTTTCGCGGCGCTCAAACAGATAGACTACGCGGGGTGGGTGTCGGTCGAGGTGTTCAAGTACGAACCGAGCCCCGAGCAAATCGCGCGGCAGAGCATCGAGTACATGCGCCTCATGGAGGCGTGAGGCCGATTAAACCACGACGGCACGACGAGCACCGCGGAAACAAGGCGATGCAGCTCGTGCGAGACGGACCACTTCGTTGCATCGACAGGAACTACGTCGAAGCCCGCAACTCAGCCAGCATTTGCGCGCTGCCGACCAACCGATCCCAGTTGTCGTGGATGTACTCCGGCGGGCCGCCGATTTGGGCGACCACGGTGGCGGCCAGTTCGGTGGGCACCAGCTCGATGGCGTCCCAGGGGCACACCTTCAACTCGTACGGATTTGACTTCTTGCCGGGGATGTGGACGCATACCTCGCAGCCCACGCACCGCTCCACGTCGATCTCGCACCACTGCTGGGTGCCTTTCACCACGCCGCGATCGATGGTACGCAGCTCGATGCAGTCGACCGGGCAGACCTCGCGACACGACTCGCAGCCGGTGCAATTGTCGGCGTTGATAACCGCCAACTCCTTGGGGACCTTTTTGCGGGGACCTTGCTTTGCCATGGCGAGCGAGTGGGGCGAGAGGTCAGGGGCCAGCGCGAACCGGCGGGGGATGCGGCGAGAGAACTGTTGATTTCGCGCCCAGCCGCGAGCGAAAATTTCGCCGGCTGCGGCACGAGGCGCCAGCGGCGGCACTTCGTGAAATCTGTCACAATCTTACCTTCCCATCGGCGTCGGGCCAAGCCGCACGCCAGCGAAACCGGTCGCCGCCGCCCGTCCCGCGGCAGACAGTCCGATTGCCCGCACTTGCGGAAAATCCGCCGATCGGTGCGATTGCCGGCGGGTTGACCCCGTCTCTCGCGGCGATCAGACTCGCTTTCGCCGGCCCAGCCGGCTCTCTTCCCCCTGCGGCCCATTTGCCGCGACTCACCGAATTCTGCAAGGACTCCCCGATGCTTGCTCGCCGTGCCGCCGTCGGTCGTACCGGTCTATTCCTGCTGGCATTCGTCGCCGCGTGCGTGACAGCTCGGGCGGTCGCTGCGGCCGAGACGCTTGAGGCCACCGGCGCGATCGAAGGCGACCAGCCCGCCGGGCGGATCAGCCGCCATCTGTACGGGCACTTTGCCGAGCACCTGGGGCGGTGCGTCTACGACGGCATTTGGGTGGGCGAGGACTCCCGCATCCCCAACACGCGCGGCATTCGCAACGACGTGGTCGAGGCGCTCCGGGCGATTGCAATTCCCAACCTCCGCTGGCCGGGGGGCTGCTACGCCGACAACTACCACTGGCGCGACGGCATCGGGCCCCGCGTCGAGCGGCCGCACCGCATCAACACGCACTGGGGCGGGGTGATCGACACGAACGCGTTCGGCACGCACGAGTTTCTCGACCTGTGCGAGCAGATCGGCGCCGACCCGTACATCGCCGGCAACGTTGGCAGCGGAACGCCCGCCGAGATGCGCGACTGGATTGAGTACATGACCTTCGCCGGTGACAGCGAGCTGGCCAACCTGCGTCGCGCCAACGGCCGCGATGAGCCGTGGAAGATTCCTTACTTCGGCGTCGGCAATGAAAACTGGGGCTGTGGCGGCAACATGCGGCCCGAGTACTACGCCGATCTTTATCGCCGGTTCTCCACCTACTGCAACGAATACTCGGGCAACCGACTGCGGCGGGTCGCGTGCGGCCCCGGCGGCGAGAACACCGCCTGGACGCGCATTGTCATGCAGCGCGCCGGCGATCGCATGCAAGCCCTGTCGCAACACTACTACACCCTGGCAGCGTCGTGGAGCGACAAGCGGCCCGCGACGGGATTCGACGAGGAAGCCTGGTTCGCGATCCTGCGCGATGCGCTGAAAATGGAGGATCGCATCGTCGAGACCGTGGAGATTATGGACGAGTACGACCCCCGCGGCCGCGTGAAGCTGTATGTCGACGAGTGGGGCACATGGTACCGCAACGAGCCGGGCACGAATCCCGGGTTCTTGTATCAGCAGAACTCGCAGCGCGACGCGCTCGTCGCGGCGCTGACCTTCCACATTTTCCACGAACACGCCGAGCGCGTGACAATGGCCAACATCGCCCAGACGGTCAACGTGCTGCAAGCGATGATCCTGACCGAGGGGCCCGCCATGGTGCTCACGCCGACCTACTATGTGTTTGAGATGTACAAGGTGCATCACGACGCCCAACGGTTGCCGGTGACGCTCACGACGCCCGATTACACCTTCGGCGACGCGGCGATTCCCGCGATCAGCGCCTCGGCGTCGCGCGACCGACAGGGCGCGGTGCATGTGTCGTTTGCCAACTCGCACGCTACGCAGGCCGTTGCCGTGTCGCTGGATCTGACCGGGGTCAACGCGACGTCGGCGACCGGGCGGGTGCTCGTGGCGGACTCGCTGGATGCTCACAACACTTTCGAGAATCCCAATCGGGTCAAGCCGGCGCCATTTGACGGGGCCAAAATCGCCGACGGCAAACTCACCGTGGAACTGCCGGCCGCGTCGGTCGTGGTGCTTGAACTGAAGTAAGCCCGCAGCGGCCAGCCACGGGAGTGCGAGGCTCTGCCGA
>JAGQOU010000413.1 GCA_020427145.1 Planctomycetales bacterium
GGACTCGGGCGAGAGCGTCCAGAAGTCCCACTGCATGTCGTGATCGCGCAGGCCGTTGTCGGCGCGGCGCTTCTGCGAGCGAATGAAGTGCTGAAACTTGAGCGGGTCGCGCAAGAAGAACACCGGGGTGTTGTTGCCGACCATGTCGAAGTTGCCGTCTTCGGTGTAGAACTTCAGGGCGAAGCCGCGGACGTCGCGTTCAGCGTCGGCGGCTCCCGCCTCGCCGGCAACGGTCGAGAACCGGGCAATCATGTCGGTAACGGCGCCCGGCTGCAGGACCTGGGCCTTGGTGTACTGGCTGATGTCGTGCTCGACGGTAAGCGTGCCGTAGGCGCCCCACCCCTTGGCGTGGACGGTTCGCTCGGCGATCCGCTCGCGATTCTGATGGGCCAGCTTCTCAAGCAGTTGGTAGTCCTGCATCAACAGCGGACCGCGGGGCCCGGCGGTCTGGGAATTCTGATTATCGCCCACCTGGGCGCCCGCAGTGGTGGTGAGGGTCGGTTTATCGGCCATGGCGGTTTCCTTTCGCGTGGAAGACAGCAAGAACGTCCTTGAGTGTACGACCAGCGAAGCAATAATTGAAATAAATCGACTCGATACTATCGATAGGCGTTTCCTATGGAACTGCAACAACTGCGTTACTTTGTGGCCGCGGCTGACCTGCGAAATTTCACCCGCGCCGCCGAGCGATGCGGAGTCGCCCAGCCCTCGTTGAGCCAGCAAATCGCCAAGTTGGAACAATCGCTCGGCAAGACGCTCCTGGATCGCTCGGGCCGGCGCGTGGCGCTCACCGACGCCGGCGAGGAATTCTACGAGCGCGCCGTGAAGATTCTCTCGCTGGTGGACGAAGCCGAGCGCGTCGGCAGTGGCGCCGTGGAACGCCCGCGGCTGCGAGTGGGAGCCATTCCGACAATTGCTCCCTATCTGCTGCCGCCGGTGCTCAAAGAGTTCTCCGCAAAAAACGCCGCCGCCGAGGTGAGCGTTGTGGAGGATCTCACGGCGGAGATTGTCTCCGGTTGCATCGCCGGCGATCTCGACGTCGGAATCGTCGCGTTGCCCATCGACGACGCGCCGTTGCACGTCGAGCAGCTCTTTCGTGAAGAACTGCTGGTCGCACTCCCGGCGCGCCACCCCTTGGCGAAGAAAAACCGGGTGACGGCCGCCGAATTGGCGCGGGAGCCGTTTGTGCTGCTCAGCGAGGCGCATTGCCTGGGCGAGCAGATCGTCAGCTACTGTCGGCAACGCGAGTGCCCGCCGCGCGTGCATTGTCGCAGCGGGCAGTTGCTGACGGTGCAGGAGTTGGTGGGGCTGGGTTACGGGCTGTCGTTTGTTCCGGAGATGGCCCGCGCGACTGATCGCAGCAAACTGCGCGTCTACCGCTCGCTCGCCGGCGCAAAACCGATGCGGACGGTCGCCATGATCTGGCACCGCTTCCGCGTGCAGCAGCCAACAGTCGCCGCGTTTCGCGAGACGCTCAAGAAGTCTCGAACAACCTCGGTCGCGAACGAAAAATAACCGAAGCAAGGCGCCCGTGCTGCTGCCGGTTACGCATCCGCCGGCGGCGGGGGTGGATCGCCGCTGGTCCAACCGAGCCATTTCGAAACCGCGCCCGCGGCTTGCCCGATGATCTTGCCGTTGAGCAAGTCGCCCGTGATGGTCGACTGGTCGGTCGAGAAGTTCTGCCACACGGCGTCGATGTAGGGTCCGCTGACCTCGGCCAGCGTGGCATAGTAGCCGTCGCGATGGATCGCCCCCAGGGCCGTGCGATAGTGATCGAGCACGTGCCGATCGACCAGCGTGCCCGCCACGCGCACGGTGGACAGGGCGCCGCGTCCCACGTCGGCAATCTTTCCCAGCGAGTGCAGCGTCACGGCGCTGCCCATTTCCAGCAGCGACACGTGCTGCTCCTCCGCCAGCGCCCGCAGTTCGGTCCACATTCGTTCGACCTCGGCTCGCGGCAGCGTGTCGGCGAGATCAATCAGGCGGGCGGAGTTCACGGTGCTCTGGACCGTCTCGCGCAGGCCGTCCATCGACAGCGGCGGCGTGTCGAAGGCGGTCGAGGCGACGCCGGCTGTTTTGCCGATCGCGTCAAGCAGGTCGCCCGCGTTGTCGATCGTCGAATCGGGGGCGATGACGCCCTCGCGGCGGAGCTCGTTGGCCAGTTCTTTGAGATAGGCCTTCGACCCATACGCGGCGTCGCTCACCACCGCCAGCACCAAGAGCGGCGACAGGTGCAACGTCGCCAAGCCCGCCATTTCCACAAAGTTGCCCACCGTCTTGCGGGCCACGAAGTCGTCGACGCGCGGCGTGGCATCGGCCGCTGCGGCCGGGGGGGCGACGTTGCCGACGTCCTGCACCAGAAAGTCGAGCGTCTGCTGCACCAACGACCGATAGGTCTGGCTGTCGCGAAGTGCCTGGGGCACCAGCAGCCCGGCCGACTCCCGAACCGCCCCGCCCGCGACGCCAACCGTGCTGCGCAGTGCGCGTTCCGGCAGCGACAGGGCGTACAGCAAGTAGTCGTGAACCGCCTTAGGCGCGGGAGCGGCGGCGGGATCACCGGGCGACGGATCCGATGGCGGCGGTTCGGACATGGGCCTTACCTTTCTTGATCATTGCGAACGATGCGGCCGTGAATCAACGTGTCGACGCCGTGTTGGGTGGCTTCGCAGCGTTCGAGAGCGACGGCGGCGTCGATTGACGCCGCCCCGACGCCCGCCACGGGGCTCGCGGACGCGGCTCCGCCGAGCAATTTGGGAGCGACGAAGGCGTAGACCTCGTCAATCGCCTGCAGCGTCAGCAGCGACCCGAGCAAGCCGCCGCCGCCTTCGACCAACACGTTGGTCAGCTGCCGATGGCCTAATTCGGCCAGAAGTTCGTCCAGCCGATCGATGTGGCTCTTGCCACCGAGCGTAAGCACCTCGACGCCGCGCTCGCGCAACGCAGCCACGCGCCCCGGCGGAGCTTCAGCGCTGGCGGCAACCAGAACAGGCGCCTCGGCGGCGGTTGCGACGAGCTTGCTTTGCAGCGACAACGACGCACGGGAATCCACGACAATGCGAACGGCGGTGCGCGGGCCGGCTGGACGGGCCGTCAGCTGCGGGTCGTCCCGCTCGGCGGTTCCCCGGCCGACCACGACGGCGTCGACTCGCCCGCGAAGCTCGTGAACCACGGCGCGCGACTCGGGACCGCTGATCCACTGGCTCGAACCGTCGGCCGCGGCAATCTTGCCGTCGAGCGACATGGCCCACTTAGCGATCACCCACGGGCGGCCCGTCAGCGTGAGTTTGCGAAATGGCGCGACCAACGCGCGGGCTTCCGCGGCGGCGTCGCCCGTGCTGATTTCAATCCCAGCTTGGGCCAACTCCGCCAGCCCGCGCCCGGCGACCCGCGGGTTGGGATCGTTGCACCCGGTCACGACACGGCTGACGCCCGCGGCGATGAGCGCCTGCGTGCAGGGCGGCGTTTTGCCGTGATGGCAGCAGGGCTCAAGCGTCACGAAGGCCGTGGCTCCGTGCGCCGCCGCGCCGGCGGCAGCCAGGGCTTCAATCTCGGCGTGAGGCCCGCCGAACTTTTGATGCCAACCCTCGCCCACGACTTGGCCGTCGCGCACCAAGACGCAACCGACCATCGGATTGGGCTCCACATGCCCCTCGCCGCGGCGGGCGAGCTGCAAGGCGCGGGCCATGTGTTGACGATCAGCAGCGCTCATGGCATGCGGGGCTCGCGGTAGCGCGACCGACTAAGGTGTCCAAATGGCGCGTTCGGCCGTCTCGCCGCCGCCAGCGACGTCGCTATCGGGGGTCCACAGCTTCGACCCGCTCGCCGCGGCAGCCGGGGCGTCGAGCCGCGACTCGCCCATGCTCGCAGTTCCGCCTGTACCGGGCGGCTTCACCAAACCCATGCGATAGAGCAGTTGGTACGCCGCCTGGGCGACCTCCGGCTCCGACTGCTCGCGATCGGCGATCTCGCGCAGCGTGGCCTGAATGCCCTCGGCGTCGGCCCGCTCCAACTGCACCTGCAATTCCATCAGCAACCACTCGCCCAGCGCCTCGCCAGCCGTGGTGGCCTGCTCCTTGGCCTTGCCGAGCCAAACCAGGGCTTCGTCGGGATCGGACTCGGTCCGAATGATCTGCTGAAACGCTCGGCGTTTGGAGTCGAACGGCACGTCGCGCGACAGCAATTCGCACGACACGGCGACCGTGGCGATGGCCGCCCCGCCCAGCGTGCAGCGATCGACGAGCCGGCTCAGTTGGTCGGGGTCGAGCTTCGCCAGTTCCAGCCGCGGGATCCGCACCAACGGCAGCATGTCGAGATCGACCGTGTCGGGATCAATCTGCTCCGCCGCCGGGAGCTTGAGCTTCTCGCGCAGTTCGACGAACAGGGACCGCTCCCGCGGGTTGACCGCCGCCTGCTCGATGATCAGCACCGCCGCAGCGAGCGGGATCTTGAGTTCGGTTTTCTCGGCGGCAGCCTGCGGGGCTACGCCGCCGAGGGCCGCCTGGGGCGCCTCGATCCAGTCCTCAAGAATAGCGCGACGACGGCGCTCGGCCAACAGCTCGCGACGATGCGCCGGCGGCGTGTCGTCGGGCAGCCGCCACCGCCAACTGAGCGATTCCTCACTGGCGGGTTTCTCGGCCAGCACGTCGCGCGATTCCTCGCCGCCAATCGCATCGCCGACGATCTCGGCCAGCAAGCTGGTCACGACCGAAAACAGCTGGTCGTTGTCGGTCGTTAGCTTCACCATTGCCGAGCGATCCGTCCGCTTGCCGTACAGCGATACGAAACCGAGCACGTTGGGAACGCGATCGATGGCAATGTCGACGCCGGATTCGGGGGCCGGGCGATCCAAAAGCAAGTAAGTGTTTCGCGGCGGGGTTTCCTCGTTGGGCTCAAACGTCTCCGGGTCGACGGGGTACGATTCCACTCGCTTGTCGCTGGCCAGCCGCTCGGCGACAACGTCGGCGTCGGCGGCGGGGTAGGACAGGCAGACGGTCTCGATCAGCGCGCCGCCTTCGCCGGGAGCGACGAGTTGGGCCAGCGCTTCGGCTTCCACCGCGTCGTCATGCGGCACGCCGTCTTGAGTCCCGGCGAGTGCCGCAAACTCGTGCATCCCGGCCGCAAACGCCTCCTTGTCGGCGCACCAGCCGCGACAGAGAGCCAGGTTGAAAACCACCGGAGGCAGCGGTCCGACAGCGCGGCGCAGTTGGGCAAACGCCTCAGCGGCCCGTCGCCAGAGGCCGCGCTGACCCAATTGCACCGCCTCGGCGAACGAATCGGTCGTTGCCTTGTCGGCGTTCTCCAAGTCCTGCACCAGATTGAGCGGCTCGCGCAGCAGCAGCGGCAACCCCGACTGCATGTTCAATCGCAGCAGGAGTTCAATCGCTTGGTTGTCGTCGTCGGGCGAGATGCCCGCATAAAGCAATAGATAGGCGCGAGCCGCAACGATATCGCCCGCCAACAGCAGGGCGTGTCCCACCGCGCCAATTGCCTCCAGCACGCGCTGCGGCATTTCATGGCCGCACAACTCCAGCGCCGTTTGCAACTGATCGAGAGCCGCGGGGGCGTCCTCTTGGGCCGCGGCCAGCAGCGCCGCCTGGGCATGCGCAGTCGGGCTCTCAGGATGAGCTTGAAGAAACTGCTGCACCAGCACCGCCGCGCCATCAATATCTTCCAGCGACAACTTGAGCATCGCCGCCAGATCGAGCAACGACGCACGGTCCGGCGTTTTGGCGAGCAACTGCTCGCACCGCGCCAGCGCCGCCCGAGGCTGATCGGCGTGAATCAACTTGTCGATCTTCTCGATCTCATGTACGAGATCCGAGCAGCAGAATTTGAGTTTCTTGCCGCTGCCGCAGGGACAGGGGGCGTACGGATTGACACTCATGGGGACCGGTCCAAGCGCGAACGGAAACGAGCAGCCGCTGCACATAGCAGGCAGCGGCTCGGAAAGGATGCGAGAAACCGTGATCGTATCACAGCCGTGGGGCGCGGACGACCCGCCAAACCGCCGCGTGGCGGCCATTCGTGCCCGTAGGTGCAGGTCTACACCAATGCCGCCCGCTTCTCGGAAACAAGTTTCAGCAGTCCCTTCTGGGGGTCTGCAAATTTCTTCAGGCCCTCGGCCATCAGCACGTCGTGCAGCTGGCGTTGGTCCACCTTGGTAGCAATTTCTGCGAGCACTTCTGGCGGCGGCAACCGATCAACCTCGCGCGTGAAGGTCTGGCCGCTGGCCTCCACCGCATCGTTCGTGGCCGGGGGATTGGTTTGGATGTCGCTGCCGGCGAGCGCTTTGACGTACTTCCAGGGCGGATCTTCCGGCTTCTTCGTACCCGTGCTGGCAAAAACGATCTCCTGCGACAGGGGCGTCGGGTTGGCTTGCCAGAACTCCTGATTCTCATGCCAAATCAGCTTCGCATTGACGATGCCGACTTGCCCCTGAGCGGCGTCCGACAACTCGGGGACATGCTTGTCGGTATACACGTCCAACCGGGAAACGAAGATGCTGTAGACGCTCTTGAATTTCGCTAAGGAGTCGAGCCGTTGGGCGCCGCGCCAGATGGCGTCCCGCGCCGTTTGGTACTGGTCGGCAGTGAACACCAGCGTGACGTTCAGCGGCACGCCCCGCGCTGCTAGCTCGTCGACAGCTCCCAGCCCCGCGGGGGTCGCCGGGACCTTGATCATGCGATTGTCGTGACTGGCGGACCACTGCGTCCCCAGTTCGATATACCGCTGAATCTTTTCGTCGAGGCTCAGGGGGCAATCGACGTCTTCCAACAGCGGATCGAGTTCGAAGCTGACGTAGCCGTCATTACCAGCGGTCTCTTGCCACACGGGCAGAAATACAGCCTGTGCATCGCGAACCACCTGGTCGGTGAGTTGCCAGGCGGCGTCCTCGTCGGACAGTTCGCCCTGCTCCAAGAGTGCGGCGAGTTGCGAGTCGAATCGGCCGGTCTTGATCAGATCGCTGATGATGATCGGGTTGGACGTGGCGCCGGTGGCGCCCTGGGCTCGATTTGCCGCCACCAAGTCGGGATCGACCGAATCGAGCCACAACTTGGTCCCGGCGGCGATGAGCGATGCTAGCGGCGAAGTCATAGCGGGGTGCTCTGCAGATTGGGGCGGTGGAAGTGAGGCGGGCGGGCAAGTAACGCCGCCTGCATGGCATTCTCTGCGCCAGCGCCGGCGGGGCAACCGGCCAGCCGATCGAATGCCGCCGCGCGACAAGGGGATTTGGGCTGACTTTGCGGGCTAGACGCGACTGTGAGCATTGTGCCGCATGGTGCGATTTTTCTGATTCTGCCGGTAATTCCTGTTCGAGGGGCCCGCTCGTGACGATCTATCACTTGGATAACTAGCGGCGCAACACAGCGTCGTTCGGGGGGACCGTATCGCGAGGAGACACGGCGGTGAGAATTGCCTACGCACTACAGACCGCGACGCTCGGCATGTTGCTCATTCTCTTGGCTGTCGCGCCTGCGGCAGCCCAGGAAGAGTTGCTGCCGCCCATGGACGGCGAGGGCGCCTACTACGACGAGGACCTGCCGCCGATCGAACCGATCGCGGAAGAGGATTTCGCCGTGGAGGACGACGAATCGTCGGCGGCGTCAACCATACTGAAACCCTGGTACGACAGCCGGGCCGGCGCGGAACGCCTCTTCGACGCGTGCCCGGCCTTACTGGAAAGCAGCGGCACCTGGCTGCGCCGCGGCTACTGGTTTGCCGAGCTCGACGCTTTGATTCTCAACCGCCGCTTCAATCGCGGTTCGGTCGTGCTTGGTCGCGAGCTCGGCGGCTTTGTCACCAACGGGCTCAAGGCGGTCAACTTCGACAATACGCTTGATTTTGGGAATCGCCCGGGAGCGGAAGGTTTGCCGCGACTCAAAGTCGGTCGATTTCTGTTTCGCGACGAACAGAACCGCGACCACTCCGCGGAGTTCGTGTGGTTCGGCGGCGGCTCCTGGAGTCAAACCGCATCTCTCATCGCGGCCACAGACGGCGGCCTCTCGGTGCCGACGCAAATCGATCAGAGCAACAATCTCAACTTGATTGGCGAACCCATCAGCGCAATTGGCGGTCAGCTCAATCAATTCTCGAACATCTCGTTCGACGGTGCGCGGTCAATGTTCTACGACTACCAAAGCGAACTCGACAGCTTTGAGTGGAACTACACCGTCAAAGGGCGCATGGACCGCGACCAGATGGTGCTGCGGCCAGACGGCGAATGGATTCGTCGCGCAAAGTCGACCCGTACGCATTCGTTCCTCGCCGGCCTGCGCTACATCAACACGTCCGATTCCTTGGTGTGGACCGCGGCGGGAATTCCTGACTCGGCCGCTGCCAATCCGACCCGCGGCTCGGGGTCGTACCTTGTCGATTCCGACAATGACCTTATCGGCACCCAGTTTGGCGTCGGCTTGGCTTGGGAGCGCGACCGCTGGAGCATCGACATCGCTACCAAGGGCGGCGGTTACTGGAACATCATGGGCCTCGACAGCCAATTCGAGGTGCTCGACGAGAACGGCGCCACGCGAAACAGCGGCGAGGCCCACGCCACTCGAAACAACCTTTCGTTCGTCGGCGAAGTCACGCTCACGGGCAAATGGCACCTCCGACCGAATCTGTCATTGCGAGCCGGCATGGAACTGCTCTACATCGAATCGCTGAACCTGGCATCCAACAACCTTCGCTTCAACGAAGGCGGTTACAACTTCGTCTCGTCGGGCGGCGATAACGTGCTCATGGGCACGTCCATCGGTCTAGAGACCTACTGGTAACGGCTGGCCGTCTCGCAGCCGGGCGCGAGACGCCCCGACGGGCGGTCCGTTGCGTCTGGCCGCAAGAACTCGCCAATCGGCAAAGACGCTAGCAATTTGGCCGATCACGGCGACTCTGCCGCCCGAGACGGCCCCGCGGGGGGATCTGGGCCCCCTTGCCGGCGTAGACTCCCGGCGCGATTCGGGATAGCCTTAGTGCTTGCAGCCGTGCGTCCCGTGGCTTGCCGTGCGAGAATTTCTCGCGCCGCGACTCCTGGAACGGGCGGCATGGATAGCACTCGATGATCCCGAAGCCGGCGACTTTCGCTCAGCCCTGAGCGAACGCGATCGCCGGAACCGTTCGCGGCCGGCGCTGATGAATCGTCCTTCCTTTCTTGCCCGCAAGACCTTCGGGCTGTCGAACTACTTCCTGCTGGCGATGGCGGCGGCGTTCCTCATCGCCTTCATGCCGCGCGGAGTTCGGCGCGCCGTCGAGTCGAATACCAACAAGGCCGAGGACTGGCTCCCGGCCAGCTACGAAGAATCGAAGGACCTCAAGTGGTTCCGCCAGTACTTCGTGGGCGAACAGTTTGCGCTCGTGAGTTGGGACGGCTGCACCCTCGGCAACACCGAAAAGCTGGACCTGCTGGCGCGCAAATTGGTCCCCAGCTCTGAGACGCTCGCGCTCGAGGACGAGAACTCGCCGACGAAGCAGAGGTCGAAGTGGTACTCCCGCGTGCTGACCGGTCCCGCGGTCATTGAGGAACTGACCGCGCCCCCCCTGGAACTGTCGCATGCCGAAACGCTGCGCCGGCTCGAAGGGGCGCTCGTCGGCCAACCGGCCCACGACGCGGCCGGCAAGAAACTGGGGGACGACACGCGCGTCACATGCCTCATCGTGTTTCTCACGCCCGAGGCGACCAGCAACAACAAGACGATGCGCGCCGCGGTGGAAATGATCCGCGACACGGCGGTCAACGAGTGCGGCATTCCCATCGAGACGTTCCACATGGGCGGGCCGCCGGTGGACAACATCACGATCGACGTCGAGGGCGAGAAGACGCTCATGCGGCTGGCGTCGCTGGCGGGACTGGTCGGCGTCTCGCTGGCCTATTGGTGCCTGCGCAGCGTGAAGCTGACGGCCATCGTGTTTGCCGTCGGCGTGATCAGCGCCGGCATGAGCCTGGCGGTCGTCTACTATTTCGGCGGCTTCGAGATTTTCGTCCTGGGCCAAGCCAAGCCGCGACTCGGCACGGTCGACGCAATCCTGATGTCCATGCCCGCGGTGGTGTACGTGTTGGGGCTCTCGGGCGCCATTCACACGGTGAACTACTACCGCGACGCCCGTCGCGATCATGGCCTCGACGGGGCCGCTGAGCGAGCCGTCAAAATGGGCTGGTGGCCCTGCACGCTCGCGGCATTCACCACCGCAGTTGGCCTGGGATCGCTGTACACCAGCGACATCCTGCCGATCAAGAAATTCGGCATGTTCACGGCCATCGCCGTGATGGGCACCGTGGCGATTCTATTCACGATCCTGCCTGTGTTCCTGCACCGGTTCCCGATCACCGAAGCTCTGCTCAGGAAGCAAGGGGGCGATCGCGACGGCGACCAACATCTGCCCAATTGGGCGAAGAACCTGTTCGGATTCATCCTCCGCCGGCACAACGCCGTATTTGCGGGCTGGATGATCATGATGGCGGTGGTCGGGTACGGCATGACCAAGATCGAGACCTCGGTCCAGTTGCTGAAACTGCTCGATCAGGACGCCGACCTGATTCACGACTACGCGTGGCTGGAGACCCACCTCGGCAATCTGGTACCGATGGAGGTGGTGCTGACCATGCCGCCCGAGCGGCGTCGCGAGGACGATGAACACGCCGAGGCCGACGGCAAGCAATATCGGCTCACGATGACCGAGCGAGCGGATTTGATTCGCCGCATCCAGACCCGCATCGAGGCGCTGCCCGAGATCAGTCGAGCGTTGTCGCTGGGCACCTTCCTGCCGAAGACAAGCGGTTCGAGTTACCACCTTGCCGACACGGTGCTCGACTACATCACCAATAACACGCTGCGGGACAATCGCAGCCATCTGCTGGCGGGCGACTATCTGCGCATGGAGCGGGTCAAAGGCAGCGAAACTCAGCTGACCGGCCGCGAACTGTGGCGGATCAGCGCCCGCGTCGCCGCGTTGGAGGACAGCCGCGGCAACGGCATCGACTACGGGAAGTTCGTCCACGAGTTGCAGGCCGAGGTCGACCCGGTGCTGCTCGCTTACGAGCAACGCGACGAGTTGGTGCGCGACCTGCATGACGTCGGCAAACAACTCGCCGGCGGGCGATTGATCGTCCTGTACCGCGGCGAAACCGCCGACGCCAAGCTCGACGACGATTCCCCCGAAGGCATCCTGGCGAGCCTGCTGCGCGCCAGCGAAGGCGTGCGCGCCGTGTCGGCATACAACGTTGCAACGTTCGAGAACCCCGGGCAGGGTTCGGCGGAGAAAGACGCTCAATACCGCGCGGCCGCGATTAACGCGTTTCAGGATTTCGACGCCGTCGTCGCCATCGACACGGTCGATAGCGCACTGCTCAAAGAAGCAAGCGATCAAGGCGTCCAGGTGGCTCAACTGGCCTCGGTCCCGCTGGCCGAAGGGCCTGGCGTCGTGAGCGCATCGGAACCGATCTACGACAACGAGCATCCGCGGCCGATTCGCGCCGTGTTCACCGGCATGGTGCCGCTGGTCTACAAGACCCAGGCTGAACTGTTGGTCAGCCTGCGCGACAGCATTGCCTGGGCCACCGTGTTGATCGCCGGCGTGATGATGTTCGTACTCCGCAATCCGGTGGCCGGACTCGCCTCGATGATTCCCAATGTGTTTCCGATCGCCATGGTGTTTGGCGCGTTGGGATGGTTGGGCATCAAGGTCGATATCGGCATCATGATGACCGCCAGCGTCGCGCTCGGCGTGGCCGTGGACGACACGATTCACTACCTCACTTGGTTCCGCCGCGGCATTTCACGCGGGCACAGCCGCTACGAGGCGGCCGAGTTGGCCTACGACCGCTGCGGCACGGCCATGTTGCAAACTACCATCATCGGCGGCTTGGGGCTGTCGGTGTTCGCCACGAGCACGTTCACGCCGACACAGCAATTCGGCTATTTGATGATCACGATGCTCGGCGCCGCGTTGGTGGGCGACTTGCTGCTTCTGCCGGCCATACTCGTGGGACCGCTGGGTCGGTTCTTTGGAGGTGAAAACGGCGTGGCTGAGGCGGAAGATGTTGCCGATGGCTACGTCAACGAGCCGGCCCCCGCCGAGAGGGCGGCGGCAACGGTCGCCGATCCGCAGAAAGTTGCTGAATCGGCGCCAAGCGCCGCCGAGTCGACGGATCGCCGCGATCCCGTCGCGCCCGCCTCCGTGCCGGAGCTCCCTGAGCAACCCGCGCCAGAATTCCAGCGCGAGTTGCTCGACGGGCCCCACGCGGCGCTGCACGCGAAACTGCGGAACTTGCGACGCGACGCCGCTCGCGATTCAGCGGCTGGCTCGTAGAATTCCCATGTTCCGCGGCCCCGCGCGCGGCGCCGCGATTGGCAGACGCCAGCGCCAACTCGGCGGGCCGTGCATGCTCTCGCCAGTCCAATCGACGGGTCGAGCCGCCCCGCCGCACATTTGCAGAGTTTCCGCTTATGCCACGTCGCAACGCCATCTTGCTGCTGCTGGCGGCCCTGGTCGCCTACGCCTGTTACGTGCGGGCCGAGCAGAATCCGTACGCCCGGTATTTGGCCGCCGGGTTCTCAATCATTGACAAATGGGCGCTCTACAACGAGCCGAATCCCCGACAGTTTGACCAGCAACTCTACGCCTCGGCGATGGAACAAATGGTCGAGGTGCTGCGGGAGCGAGGCGACGAGCATTCGATGTTCGTCCCTGCGGCCGACAAGGATCGCTATCGCGAAGTGCTGACGCAAGAGTTCGTCGGCATTGGCATCCGATTCCACCTGCTGGGCGAGCCCCAGCTGCCGACCGTGCTGGGGCCGCCCGAGATCGATTCGCCCGCAGCCGAGGCCGGCCTGGAGTCGGGCGACCGACTCGTGAAAATCGACGGCCACGCGACCGCCGGGCTCGACAACGACGCGGTCGCTGCGCTGGTGCGCGGTCCCCAAGGCACTACCGTGCATCTGACAATCGAGCGGCGCGGCGTCCCCGACCACTTGGAGATCGACGTCGAGCGCTCGCTCATCGTCACCAACTCGGTCAACGGACTGCAACGATTAGCCGACGGCGGCTGGGGGTACCGGCTCGCCGAGTTGCCGGGCGCCGCGTACGTGCATGTGACCAAATTCGGCGACAAGACGCTCGCAGAGCTGGAAGAGTTGCTGGCCACGCTGTCGGCATCGCCCGAGGGGCTCACCGGGCTGATCATCGACCTGCGCGGCAACGGCGGCGGCACGCTGGACGCCGCGGTGGGAATCAGCGACTTATTCCTTCGCGCAGGTCTGCCGATCGTCGAGATTCGAGGGCGCGGGGGAGAAATCGAGGATCGATTCGTCTCCAGCGGCGCCGGCGATTACGCCGACCTTCCCCTGGTTGTGCTAATTGACCAGGACAGCGCCAGTGCCAGCGAGATTCTCGCCGCGTGCTTGCAGGATTACAAACGGGCCGACATCGTGGGCTCGCGCTCGTACGGCAAGGGAACCGTGCAACGGGTGATGCGCCTGGAAGGGGGCCGCAGCTTGCTCAAGCTCACCGCGGCCACCTACTGGCGGCCCAACGGCAAGAACATTCACCGCATGCCCGACGATCTGCCCGAGGATGAATGGGGCGTGTCGCCAAGTCCGGGCTGCGAGGTGCGGCTCGACGACGATCAGCTCTTGGCATGGCTTCACTACCGGCTGCGGGAAGCGACAATCGGCGCCGCGGACGCCCCGCAGTTGGCGGCTGATTTGGACGCCGTGGAATTGACCGTCCCGCCGAATTACGTCGACCGGGCCCTGCAGCTAGCGATTGAGCGGCTGGCCGTTCGGATCACCGCGGCAGCCAGCCCAGCCGCAAAGTAACCGCAGACGCCCCATCTTCCGGCCGATTACAAGAGGCTTTTGCAGAAGCTGCCGCTGCGGCTCGAAGCGACGGCATGCCCTCGGATTCGCCAGACAATTCCTAAGCCCTTTGCAAATAGCCGGTTGCGACGCATATGGGCGAATGCAACTGCGGCTATTTCTCGCCCGACCACGGTTTGGCACGCCGGATGCTCTAATGTTACCCGTCAGGCAGCGGCGGCGGGACCGGTCAGGTCCGCAAACAGTCGCCGCGGCCGACGTTGTGGGTACGCCAAGCGTGCATTCCAGGGCCTCATCCGCCGGCCTGGGCCGCCTGGGCGACCTGTCTTTTCGGACGATCTTTTCACCACTTGCCCCGAGGCGGATTGCCTCGGACTGCAAAAAAGGAATTTTGACAATGACTGCTTCTCGACTCCCCCGGCGGATTGTTTGCACGATTGTTCGCATCAGCGGCGACGACCCGCGCACGACGCCCGCGCGATTCGAACTCCCCGCGACCGACCGCTTCTCGAACCCCGCGCAGCGACTCGCGCTTGGCGCCGACCGAGCCAAGCCGCGGCCCAGCCAACTGCTGCCGTGGGCCGACCCGTATATCTCCACGCTCGTTCACCGGCTGCAGGACGAGGTGCGTCGCGAACGCGGACAACTGCCCTCGGTCGTCACCGAAGTGGCCGAGTTGGATCCTCCCGGCCCGGGCCACGATTTTGACTGGGATCAGTGGGACCAACCGCGTCACTCGCGCGGCGGAGATCTCAACTGAACCGCACCTGAGCTTCCGCCAGGGAGCTGCGCTGGCAAGAGAGCCGCGGCCCATAATTCCGACTCAAAATCACTGCTTGCCGATTCGTCTCCCCACGTCCTGCTTGCGAAAGGAATCGCCGTGCTGACATTTCTTGCGACCTGCGTTCTCGGCGCCTTACTGCGAGCCGTTAAGCGGAGGGCGCCTCTGACGGCAATCGACCCGTGACGAGCGGTCGCAACTCGGCGATCAAGAAGAAGGAACCCGTCGCGGCAATCAATCCGTCGGGCGGCAAGTTCGCCGCGGCGGCTCGCCAAGCGGCTTCCGCGTCAGGCACGACGGCAGCCACCTGAGCTGGTGCGGGGATTCCCGCGGTGGCTTCGTCCCACAGGCTCGCCAATTCCGCCGCCGGCACGCTGCGGGCGGCCTCGTGATACTCGGTGAGCCACGCCTGCTCGAAGCAGGGCGCCAACTCGCGAATGATGCCCCGCACGTCCTTGTCGCGCGTAGCGGCGAAGAGCAGGCGGCGCGATCGCTGTACCGGGGAGCGTCGCAGAAACTCAGCCAGCGCCGCGGCCGAGGCGACGTTGTGGGCCACGTCGAGCACCACCAGCGGCGCCTCACGCACGATCTCGATACGCCCCGGCAACCGAGTGGCGGCGATTCCACGTCGCAGTGCGTCGTGCGACACGAGCCAGCCCTGCTCGCACAGTTCGCTGACAATCGTGACGGCGACGGCCGCATTGGCCGCCTGATGGGCCCCGCGCAGGCCCAGTGGCGTCCCCTCGAGCGCGAACGACGCGGCCGCCGGGCGATCGTAGGTCAGCCGCCCCGGCGCATGCCACGGCTCCTGAGCCGCCGGGCCGTCGTAGCGGAAGCAATAGTCGCGCGGCGTGGCGACGATCCTGGCGCCGCGAGTGCGGGCAATTTCGGCAATCGCTTCGTACGGCTCGGCGGCCAGCGGCCCCAGAACCAGCGGCACGCCCGGTTTGACGATGCCGGCTTTTTCGCGGGCGATTTCCGGGAGCGTCTCGCCCAACTGCTTGGTGTGGTCGTACCCGATGCTGGAAATCGCCGTCAAAACCGGCTGACAAACGTTCGTCGAGTCGAGCCGACCGCCGAGGCCGACTTCCAACACGGTGATGTCGACCCGCCGCCGGCGAAACAGCAGCAGCGCCAACGCCGTGGTCAGCTCAAAAAACGTGGGGCGCAGTGAGCGATCGCCGGTCGCCGCCGCCTCGGCGTCCATCTGCATCACCGCGGGACGCAGTTCGTCGACCAGCGCAACCAACTCGCCCGGCGGACACAATTGCCCGTTGACCGTGAACCGCTCCTCGAGGAATTCCAGGTGAGGCGAGCTGTAGACGCCGACGTCGTAACCGGCCTCGCGCAGTATGCTGGCGGTGAAAGCCGCAACAGAACCTTTTCCCTTGGTGCCCGCGATATGCACGATCGGCATGCCGCGGTCAGGATGCCCCAGGTGCGCCAGCAGCGTGCGCATGCGGTCGAGCTTCAGCTGCCGCTGGTCGTAGGGCAGGGCAGGGGACTTTTCGTAATTGATCCGGCCCAACAGAAATTCGACGGCCGCGTCGCGGGCGGCGACGAATTGCGGCGATAGGGCGCCATCGTGGGACATGATCGGTGGGCGGCAGGGCGACGTGCCAAGCAGGGTCGGGAAGCCACGCCGCCGGGGGGCGAGGCGTGCAGTGCCAATCATACACGCCGCGACCGCGGAATGTCGCGGGCAAGCTGGCGCCAAACGAACCGCCAGCGCACGAAAAAGGGCCGACGAGGTGCGGGAAACCTCGTCGGCCCTCATCGGAAGGAGACCCAGGAGCGAGCGTTTGTTTCGCGGCGGCCCCAAGCCAGCGCGTCGCTCGTCTGCGACTGATTCTTACGTTTCGCGAATGGCGTGCCGCTTCTCATTTCGCCGCGCGAATTGCTGCGAGGTTCGGCTGGCGTGCCACCCAAATCCCTGACATGCAAGGATTTGCGGCCAGGCGGCGACAAATCATTGCCTTTTTGTCATCGGGAACGTTTTACAAAAACCAGTTCGAGTTTTGGACGTAGTTACAAAGGCGCGCGGCCGGAATGCCGCATACACTGCCATTTGCCCCTGTATGGGATTCTCGAACCCGCTCGCCAGCGCCGGTGTTTCGGCAGGAGCGGGCGACTGTTGCAACCTTTGACGTGGGTTTATGATGCGTCGTTTCCACCCGTGACCCACGCGTTTCGCATGCTCGCTCTCTCCGAAGTTCGCAAGTCCTACGTCGAACCCGACGGCACGCAGCTGCCCATCCTGGATGTGCCGCAGTTGAGCGTTGCAGCCGGCGAGCAGGTGGTGCTGCGTGGCCGGAGCGGCTGCGGCAAGACAACGCTGCTCAACTGCATCGCGGGGCTCACGACGGTCGATGCCGGGAAAATCGAGATCAACGGCCGCGACGTGGTGAAGCTCCCCGAGGCGGTGCGCGATCGGTTTCGCGCCCGCTACATAGGGTTCGTCTTTCAGACGTTCAATCTTTTGCCGGCGTTTTCGGCCCTGGAGAACGTGCTGCTGGGCATGACGTTCACCGACCAGCGGGCCGACCCGCAGCGGGCCGCGGAGTTGCTCAAGACGGTCGGCCTGGGGCACCGGTTGACCCACAAGCCGCGAGCCCTGTCGGTTGGCGAGCAGCAACGAGTGGCCGTGGCCCGAGCGCTGGCCAACAAGCCGGTGCTCCTGTTGGCCGACGAGCCGACCGCGAACATCGACCCAGCGCATCAGCAACAAGTCATCGACTTGCTGCGCGACGCCTGTCGGCAGGAGAACGTCGCCATGTTGCTGGTCACGCACGCCGACGAGGTGGCCAATCAGTTTGATCGGATCGAGTACTTGGAACAGGTCAATCGCGCAGCAGGCGTGGCATGAGTTTCTGGAAAATTGCCTGGCGCAGTATTGAGCAGCGAGCGCTCGCGTCATCGCTGACAGGTTTGTCGATGGCGCTGGGCGTGGCGTTGATCATCCTGGTGCTGGTCATTCACAACGTGTTCGTGGCGCAGCTCTCCAACGACGCCCAAGGATATGAGCTCATCGTCGGGGGAGGGCAGGGGAGTCGGTTTGAAGTCGTGCTGACCAGTGTGTTTCACATTGGCAAGCCGCTGTATCCCTTCCCTTACAGCTTCTACAAGAAATTCGTCGGCGACGGAGAGTTCGCTCCCTATGTCGAGGCGGCCGTGCCGATCTGCCTCGGCGACAGCTACCAGACCGACGACAACCATTCGTTTCGCGTTATCGGCACGCGCCCGGAGATGTTCACGGCCATTCCCTACGGTCTCGACGACGACGGGCATGAGTTGAACTATCAATTCAGCGCGGGCCGCAATTTCAAGGTGGAGAACTTCTACGAGGCTGTGTTGGGCAGCGTGGCGGCCAATCGCACGGGGCTGAAAGTCGGCGAGCATTTCCAGCCCACGCACGGCATCTCGGCCGGCGACACCAAGCACGACGGCTTCGAGGTCGTCGGCATCCTCGCCCCGACAGGCACGTCGACCGACCGCGGGATCTTCGTCAACATGGAGGGGTTCTATCTGGGCGAAGGGCACGCGATGCCCGCCAAGGAGGGTGCCGACGACGCAGCCGCTTCCCCGCCGCCCGGCGAGCCTAGCGAATCCGAAGGCAACGGCCCGCGCCCGCTGCCCGAGTCGCAGCGCGAGGTCACTTCCATCCTGGTCCGCTGCAATCCCGACCTGCCGACCGCGGCCATGTTTATCGAAGGCCGCGTGAATAAGGGCGAAGATCGCGTCGCCCAGGCCGTCGCCCCCCGAAACGTCGTGCGGCAAATCCAGGATAGCTTTCTCGACCCCGTGCGGGTGGTGCTGTTGGTGCTCACCGTACTGATCGTCGTGGTGGCGGGCATCAGCGTGCTGGTCAGCATTTACAATTCCATGAGCGAGCGATCGCACGACATCGCCGTGATGAGGGCGCTGGGGGCGAGCCGCGCCGCTGTGATGGGCGTGATCCTGGTCGAGTCGATCCTGCTGTCGCTGTTGGGAGCCGCCGCGGGAATGCTCCTGGGGCACGCCGTGCTGGCGGTGGCGGCGCCGATCGTCGAGAACTACACCGGCATCACCGTCCGGCCGTGGGACTTCACCTGGCAGGAACTGCTGCTGGCGCCGGGGCTGGTGGCGTTTGCCTCGCTGGTGGGCCTGCTGCCAGCCATGACGGCCTACCGCACCGATGTCGCGAAGACGTTGGGCGGGGCCAGATAGCGCGTGAGACATGGATTTGTCCCACCAAGCCCGATAATCTTGACGATCAGGATGCGGCGAAATCCTGCGTCTGGAGTGCCGCCGCCAATTTGGCTCGAAAATTCCGCAGTAGCGACCGGCAGCGGCGCCACAATGCCCACGACTCCCGGCGCGAGAGGGGGGCATGGCTGTCCTGATTCGACTCGTGTTTTCCGCGGCCACCCGCCGCCAACAGGGGGCTCACGCCCCCCGCTCGCCCCCCATCTGTGGTTCCGTGTGTGCCATCTGGCAACGCAGCGGTACAATGGAAGGCCGCCCCGACTCCCTGCCTGCCTGTGATTTCGCCATGAGCTTCTCTCCCTTCGTCGCCCCTTCGTTCCGTTGGCTGGGCGTTTTTGTGATGCTTGCCACGCTGGCCGTCGGCGACGTCCGACGAGCGACAGCGTGCCCGTTCTGCTCCGCGGCTCAGCAAACGCTGACCGAGGAACTGACCACGGCCGATGCGGCGATTATTGCCACGCTCGCCACGCCGATGCCCGACCTGGATCTCAACGCGCCGGAGTCGTTCGACGCGAAGCCGCAAGGCGCCGTATTTCACATTGAGGAAGTGCTTCGCGGCGGCGAGCACCTGGAAGGCGCGAAGGACGTCGAAGTCGTTTACTTTGGCGACGACCAGCCGGGGCAGCGATTTCTCATCACAGGATTGATAGACCAGCGACTCGATTGGATCACTCCGCTGCCGCTGTCCGACGCCGCGATCGACTACGTCAAACAGTTGCCCAACCTACCCGCTGCGGGCCCCGACCGGCTGGCGTTTTTTCAAGAGTACTTCGAGCACGCCGATCCACTGATCGCCCAGGACGCCTACGACGAGTTCTCGCGGGCGCCTTATCAGGACATCGTCGACCTGGGCTCGCGCATCAATCGCGACAACTTGTTGCGTTGGATCGACGACCCCACCGTGGGACCCTCCAGCCGACGGCTCTATCTCACCATGCTCGGCGTGTGCGGCCAGCCGGAGGATGTCGCGTTTTTGGAAGGCCTGGTCGCGTACGACTATGCCGTGATCCGGCCCGCCTCGGCAGTGTTGGTCAGCACGGCTGGCCTGACCGGCTCGGCGTGGGGCGTGCCGCAAGTTGACGAAATGCTGCACGCCGAGGAGCGTCGCAAGAAGGAAAGTCTCGACGCTCTACTGGCCTGCTATCTCAAGCTCAAGGGCCCCGAGGGACTCAAACTGGTCAACGAACGATTCCTCGCCAATCCCGACACGGAATACAAATACATGCACGCCGCGATCATGGCGTTGCGGTTCCACGGCGAGGAAACCGAGGTGCTGCCGCGCGAGGCGCTGCTCGACTCCATGCGATTGGCGCTCGACCACAAGGAGTTCGCCGATCAGGTGATTCCCGATTTGACGCGGTGGCAGGACTGGGAAGTGATGGACCGGCTCGTGGCGATGTTCCGGGCGTCCGACTCGAACGACTGGATTCGGCAACCGGTGGCGTCGTACCTGCTGGTGGCCGCCGAGGAGCCGGGCGACGTTGGCCGCCGTGCCCAGGCCGCTCTGGAGGAAGTCAAGACGCTCGACCCTGACACTTACCAACGGGCGAAGAGTTTTGCCGGATTTGGTTACTTTGGAGCGGCCACCGCAACGAAGCCGGCGACGGCGAGCAGTGCAGACGTCGCTGCCACGGAATCCACCGACGAGGCCAAAAAGACTGACGCTGACGAAGTCGGAACCGCTGAGGCCCCCGAACCAGAAGCGGACGTCCCCAGCGCCGCGACCACTGGATCTGATCCCGCCCGCGTGCCGGACGATGCGGTGGCCCAGGCGTCGCCGACGGCAACCAAGGCCGAATTGGCCGTGGCGGTCCCCGCCGAACCGGTGCGGACGCCCAAACGGTGGCTGATGATTGGCGGCCCGGTGTTGGGCGTGGTCGTGCTAATGGCCATTTTCGCCGCGTTGCTCAAGGGCGCCGACCCGCGTTCCACTGGCGGCGGTCCGTAAACGCGGCTCGCCATGGCGTCTCGCTGACCGCTGCTAATTTGCTGAAACCACGAACTCCGACCGCCCGCGGGCCGTAATTCGAAGTATGTCTACCACTGAAGCCATGCCCAGTTCCGCAGTTGCCGGTGCGGACGACGACTTTCAGTATCGCACGCTCGCGACCTCGGCGATCGCGGCGCTTGCGCTAGGCATGTTGAGCTTGCTGATTTTTGTGGCCGGTCGCGACAGCCTGACCGGCAGCCTGGCGTTCGCGCCCTTTCCGCTGCTGGCACTGTGGATGGCGCGGCGGACCCAAACGCAGTTGCGCGAAGCGCCGGGCCAATACACGGGGGGTCGGCTCGCCGCCGCGGGGGCCGCGATTGCCGCGTTCAGCCTCATCGGCGGCGTTGGCAGTTCCGCCTTCACCTACGCGACCGAAGTGCCGGAGGGCTACGAGCGAATCACATTCGTCGACCTGCGGCCCGATCAAACGGACGAACGCGCCGGGCTGGTCGTACCCAAGAAAACTGCCGCGTTGGACGGCGAAAAGATTTTCCTCAAAGGCTTCATGCGCCCGCCGCAGTACGACAAGGTGAACAAGTTCTTGCTGGTCCGCGACAATCAGCAGTGTTGCTACGGCGATCTGAGCCAGGTGAAGTACTACGACCAAGTCTGGGTGGAATTGCCCGCACAACAAATGGCGCAATACGATTCGAAGGTCTTCCGCGTCCACGGGACGCTGCATGTTCACCCCGACAATTTGCGCCGCGCCGGCGGGCAAACCGTCTACTCGCTTGTTGCCGACGGGGTGCAATGAAACGCTTGGCGATGACAACGCTGGGCGTCGCGGCGCTCGCCCTGGCGACCCCGGGATGCGATAGCTCGCCCGCGGCGCAATCGTCGCAGGAGACGCACGCCGTGCCGGCAGCGCAGGCAGCGCCCGAACGGACGCTGGAAACCTCGTTCGACGACATCAAATTCGAGATGGTTTCGAACGATCAGTTTTCCGACGAGCTGATCACGCCGGCGATTAAGCAGCGTTTTGATCGCCGGATTCGCATTCGCGGCTACATGTTCCCCACGCTCCGCGAGAGCGGGCTGAAGCAATTTGTGCTGGTGCGAGACAACCTCGAGTGCTGCTTCGGCCCCGGGGCGGCGCTGTACGACTGCGTGCTCGTGTACTTGAGCGACGGGGCGACGGCAAACTACTCCGTGCGCCCGGTCACCGTCGAAGGCCATTTTCGCTTTGAAAAAATGCAGGCGGGACCGCAGGAACCGCTGTTGGCCATCTACCGACTCGACGATGCGCGGGTGGAATAGACCGCCGCAGCGCTGATTCCGGCGTCGTGCGCCGCATTAGGTTTCCTCGGCGTCGTCGCCGAGTCCCAGGGCCGCGAGCCACCGACGCCGCGGCTTTCCGTCGGCGCCCCTGGGAAGTTCCTCCGGCGGCGGTGCGACATGTTCCAGTTCGAGCAACTTCTCGCGCAGCGCCGCCTGGTCGCGGGCCAGCGTCGCCCGCTGCAGCGACATCTCCATCTCGGCCTGACGGAGTTTTTCTTTCCACTCATTCTGCAATTCGGCCAATCGCGCTCGCTCGGCTTGCACCACGTCGTCGGCGTCGATCGCTTCGTTGCGCGCCACCTCGGCGGGGTCGACCTTTGCCGCCGCCTGCGTCTGCCGAGCCTCGTCCAATGCGGCCCGCAGTTGCTTGAGCTCGCGATCTTTCGCGGCCACCACGTCGTCGGTCACGGAGATCGTGCCTTCAATGGTCGCCCGTTCGCTTCGTCGCGGCTCGCTGACGGCCCCTTCGCCGTCCTCCTCCGCAAGCATGGCCAGTAGACGCTCTTTCTGCGATTGCCAGTCCATCGCCCCGTCGCCAACAGGCGCCGAGGCGGGCTTCGGACCGGTCGCGGCAGCTTGCTTGCGGAGCTGCGCATTTTCCTCCTTGAGATCGCGCACGTCGTCAACCGCCATCTGGAAGCGGTCCTGCAGGTCGGCGAGTTGCTGCTGCAGATCGTCATTACCCGCGGCCGCTGATCCCGCGGCTTCCAACTCCGCGATGCGAGCCTGCAAGGCGTCGCGTTCGGACCGCACCGCGGCCGCCTCGGCGTTCAGCGACTCGTCCGACCCGGCATGGCTGTCAATTTGGCCCCGAAGCTCTTGAATCTCCAAGCGGGCCGTTTCCAAATCCTCGATTGCGGCGGCGAGTTCCGTTTGCGTCTGCTGGAGTTGCTCGGCAGACTGGGCCTGCGCGTCGGCGGTCGCCGTGGCTTGGGCAAGCTCGGTTCGCAGCTCCTCGAATTCGCCTTGCAGCTTCGCCAGCTCGGCCTGTTGTGCAGCCTCCTGAGCCGCCGTCGCGGCGAGTTGCTCTGCCTGCTCGGCTTGGACCAAAACGGCGGACTCGCGTTCGCTGCGCAGCGTCTCCGTTTCAGCTGCGAGCGTTTCGAGCTGCTCCAGCGCAGCGGTCAGCTCGCCGCGTACTTGCTCGGCGGATTGCTCGGCGGCGGTCGCTCGCAACTCGGCCTCTTCGGCCTCGGCCCGATCAACCGTCCCGGTGCGCAACTCCGCTAGTTCTCGTTGAGCGTCGGCGAGCTGTTCAGCGGCCGCGGCGCGGGCCTGCTCTTCGGCGGCCAGCTGATCTCGCAGCGCTGCCAACTGGTCCTCGGCTGCCGCTCGCTCCGCGGCGAGCGATTCGGCCTCGCCGCGATCCACGGTGGCGGCTCGCAACTGTTCGAGATCCCGCTGGGCTTTCGCCAGTTCATCGGTGCGTTGTTTCTCAGCAAGCTGAACATCGGCCAATTCGCTTTGTATCGCGGCCAGTTCGGCAGCCGCAGCGGACTTTGCCTCGGCGAGCTGCTGGCGAAGGGCGGTGGTTTCCTCCGCCGCCGCGTCGAGCTCTGCCTGCGGCACGGTCGATGCAACGAATTCCTGAAGCTTGAGCTCGGCTTCCTGCAACGCCTCGGCCGTTGCCGCGCTGTCGCTGGCGGCTGTCGTCAGGTCGGCCTGCACGCGATCGCGTTCGGCTTGCGCCTCGGCGAGTTCCTCGCGAGCGGTCGCGGCTTCTGCTTGTGCGGCCGCGAGCGTTTCCTTGTGCGCAGCGGCGAGTTGCTGTCGCTCGTCGACGGCTGCCGCGAGCTGTTGCTGCGCTTCATCCAGCTGCTTGCGCGGCACGGTCGCGGCCCGCAGATCGGCCAGCTCTTGCTGCAGTTTGGCCATCGCGGCCGCGACGTCGGCCTGTTCGCCGCCGGCGGCATCGAGCTGGTCCTGCAGTTCTTGGCAGCGTTCCTGGAGTGCCTGTCGTTCGTCGCGCTCCTGCTGCGTTTCGGCAACGGCGGCGGCGCGTTCGGAGACCGCGGAGTCACGCTCGGCGATGGCTGCATCACGCTCAGCGAACGCGGCGTCGCGATCGGCAGCGAGCGCCGTCAACTGCGTCTGAGCTTCCGACTCGGACTGCGCGGCATTCGACTTGAGTTGTTCGATTTGAGCCTGCGCCCGCTCCGCCGCCAGTTGGGCGTCAGCAAGTTGCTTCTGGACCGCTTGAAGTTCCTTGCGAGGAACGGTCGACTTGGCGAGCGCTGCCAGCTCGCTCTGCAGCTTGGCGATCTCGGCGGCCGCGCCCTGCTGATCGCCGGTGCTGGCTGCGAGTTGCTTCTGCAGATCGTCGTATTGCTGCTGCACTTGCTCGTGCTGTGCGCGAATTTGCTCGCACTCGGCCGCCGATGCGGTCAGCCGCTCCTGCAGCGCCTGCTCGCGCTGTTTGGCGTCAGTCGCTTCCTGCTGCTGAATGTCGAGCTGTTCCTCCAGGCCCGTGAGTTCGTCGCGCAGCGCTTGCAGGGCGGCCGCCAGTTGGTGGTGGGTCGCCTGCAGCGCTTCGGTGTGGAGGGAGTCGCCGCCGGCCTTGGCGGCGGCCACCTGACGGGCAAGATCGTGCAGCTGCTGCTCGAGCTGTTGCTTCTCGCGATCGCGTTGGGAAAGTTGGGCCTGCCGTTCGGCAATCTCTTTGGCAAGCTGTTGTTCGAGCACTTGTGCGTATTGCTCGGCGGCCGCCAGGCGAATGCGCGACTGAGACATCGCGACCACGTCCTGGGCGGCGCTGACATTGCCCAGAACGCCGGCCACGTCGCCGTCGAATTCGCCGGCCAGCTTTTCAACCCATTTGCTCAGTTCCGCTTCCATGGTGCTCAGCCGGTCGCGCTGAGCGCTGAGCGCTTCGTCGGCCCGAGCGCGGAGAGCGCGCAGCTTCTCCGCAGCCGCATTGCGGCCTTGCTCAGCAGGGTCAAACCCTGGACGATTCGCTTCCATGTCGCCGCTCAAAAGATGCCGATGTCTGCGGGCAAAGTGCGCGAAACGAGCCGCGCACCACGCATTCCGCGCGAGCAAACAACGCCGTCGCGCTGCTGTTTTTCCACACTTATATACGCCGCACATAGGTCGCCGGCAAAACGCAACGATCGGCTTCTGAGAGCCACAGTCCGCGTGTGCGGCGGGAACCGATCGAGCCGGTTGCAACGGCGCGGCGCCGGTCAGATCAGACCCAATCTGCGGATTAGGAGGCCGGTTCGCCCGGCGCAAGAACGGAGAGCGACTGCCGCAATTCGCGACGGGTCGCCTCGCTGTATTCAATGTCGAACCACACGATCCGGCCGCGCGCATCGAGCACGTAGATGCGAGGCGAGAAGGCGCGACCGACAAGCCCGAACGCCTCGCCCTGCTGATCGAGCAGCTGCGGGAACGCGGCGCCGGCCTTGTTGACCTCGGCTTGCACGGCGCCTGCGGGTTGCCCCACGGCGATGCCGACCACTGCGACCCCCGCCGGTAGATTCTTGCCGCCTAGCAATACCGCCAGATCGCTCAGGGCTGCTTGCGACATCCAGCGATCGGGCGTCCAAAAAAGTACGACCGTGGCGCGCTGTCCTTGCAGCGAGGAAAGTGCGGTCGCCTCGCCGCCCAACTGCGGCAGCTCGATGGGCGGCAGCACGTCGCCGACGCCAACGCGGCAGAGCTTGGCGTGCTCCGCGGAGAGCAGCACGGGAGGAAACTTGGCGGCCTCGGGCGCCTCCTGGGCGAACACCGGCGAGACAATCAGCACGACAATCGTCCCGACGAATCTCGCACAGTCGCGACGGCGCACAGGGCCCCCAGAACCGCGTCGCGCACATCGTTCGGAAACACCGCCGCTGCGATCTTCGTTCGCCCGCATGAAACCCTCCCCCGGCCCCTCCCTGCAAGAGAGGGGGAACTTGCGTCACAGATTCGTTTTGATCGACAGCTCTTTGAGCTGCTTCGCGTCGACCGTGCCGGGGGCTTCGGTCATCAGGTCGGTCGCCTTCTGGGTCTTGGGGAAGGCGATGCAATCGCGGATGCTTTCCAGGCGACCAAAGAGCATCACCCAGCGGTCGATCCCCAGAGCGATGCCACCGTGCGGCGGAGCGCCGTATTGCAGGGCGTCGAGCAGAAAACCAAACCGGTCCCTGGCCGTCTCGGCGTCGATGCCCAGCAAGCCAAACACTTGCGACTGCACGTCCGCATCGTGGATACGAATGGTGCCGCCGCCGGCCTCGCTGCCGTTGATCACCAGGTCGTACGCCTTGGCGCGGCACTTGCCCGGGTCGGTGGCGAGCAGTGGCACGTGGTCGTCCAGCGGCGCGGTAAACGGGTGGTGCATCGCCGCCCAGTGGCCCGTCTCCTCGTCCTGGGCGAACATGGGGAATTCCACGACCCAGGAAAAATGCATCGCCTGCGGGTCGTACAACTTCATTTCGCGGCCGATCTTGGTCCGCAACGCGTGCAGCACCTTGCACGTCATGTCCCAGTCGGCGGCGGAGAACAGAACGAGGTCGCCCGGCTCGGCGCCCAACCGCTCGGCAAACTCCGCGAGCAGCTCGTCGCTGAAGAACTTGGCGATCGTCGACCCCAGCTTGCCGTCTTCTTCGCAGCGGAACCACGCCAACCCCTTGGCGCCCAGCCCCTGGACGAACTCCGTGAGGCCGTCGATGCCGCGGCGGGAATATTGCTCGGTCCCTTTCTTCACGGTGATCGCGCGGACGAATCCGCCGGACTTGACGACGCTCTTGAACACGCCGAAATCGCTCTTGGTCGCCAGGTCCGAACAGTCGACGATCTCCAATCCAAACCGCAGATCGGGCGCGTCGTGGCCGAACCGCAGCATGGCTTCGTCGTAGGTCATCCGCGGCAGCGGCAATTGCAGATCGAGGCCGAGTTCCTGCTTGGCGAGCTTCTGGCACAAGCCGTCGATTTCGCCCATCACATCGTCGGCGTCGACGAATGACATTTCGACGTCGAGCTGTGTGAACTCAGGCTGGCGATCGGCCCGCAGGTCCTCGTCGCGAAAGCAGCGGGCGACCTGCACGTAGCGGTCGTAGCCGGCGATCATGAGGATCTGCTTGTACAGCTGCGGCGACTGCGGCAGGGCGTAAAAGTGCCCCGGATGCACGCGGCTAGGCACGAGATAGTCGCGGGCTCCCTCGGGCGTGCTGCGGCCCAGGCAGGGCGTCTCGACGTCGATGAAGTCATGATCCGCGAAGAAATCCCGCATGCCCTTCACAACGCGGTCGCGCAGCATGAGCACCCGCTGCATCTCCGGCCGCCGCAGATCGAGGTAGCGATACTGCAGCCGCAGGTCCTCGCCCGGCAGATCCTGCTTGGCGGAGCTGGGCGAAACCGTGGGCGTCTTGCTCTTATTGAGCAGTTCGAGCCGCGTGACGCGCACTTCAACTTCGCCAGTCGCCAGTTTGGGGTTCGCCATGCCCTCGGGTCGCTCGGCCACCTTGCCGGTGACTTTGACAACGTACTCGGCCCGCAACTGCTTGCTCGCCTCGATCTCAACCGGCGACGTGTCAGGGGGATTGAACACCACCTGCGTCAGCCCATAGCGATCGCGCAGATCGACAAACAGACCGCCGCCGTGGTCGCGGTACGAGTCGACCCAGCCGCACAGAGTGACGGTTTCGCCGACGTGAGTTTTATTCAATTCGCCGCAAGTATGAGTGCGTAGCACAGAGGGGCTCGGTTCGAAGGGTGAGGGGGTAAGGCGGACGGCGGTTCGACGGGCGATGCAAATGTTGGCGACGGCGGCCACGCCGTCCCCCGCCCGCAACCGACCTGCCCGCGAGTCCCCAGGAAACCCAGGACGGCCGCGGGCAAAACCGACGATTTTAGTGCCCCGGAGGGCCAGCGCATAGGCGAAGCCACTCCCCCAGCCGTTGCATCCCGAGGGCCGTGGAAACCGCCGGTTCGTAGCCCAGATCGCTCCGGGCGGCCGAAATGTCGAACCAGTGACTCTTGGCCAACTGGGCCGCCACAAACCGGGTCATTGGCGGCTCGCGACCCGGCAGCAGGCGGTAAATCGCCTCGCACGCCGCGCCAATCCGCCTGGCGGCCCCGTAGGAAATCGACCGACCCACGGGCGGGAGCTCGGCCAGGGCCAGGATTTCGTCGATCCACTGCCAGCAATTCACGGGCTCGCCCTGGCTGAGAAAATACGCCTTGCCGGCCGCCAGCGAATCGGGCCGAGCCAAGGCGTCGGCCGCCAGCAGATGGGCCGCCGCGGCGTTGTCGACGTAGATCATGTCGACCAGATTCGCCCCGTCGCCGACCCGCCGCAGCCGGCCGCGGCGGGCCCGGTCGATCAGCCGCGGCACGAGGTGATTATCCCTCGGACCCCAGATCAAGTGCGGACGTAGCGCGCAGGTTGCCAACTCGGGCCCGTTGGCGGCGAGCACCTCCGCCTCGGCCCGGGCCTTGCTCGCCGAGTACCAACTGCGATGGGCTTCGAGCCACTCGACCGCCAGCGGCGCCGACTCGTCGACGCCACGCTGATCCTCCCCCGCAAACGTGACGCTGGGGCTGCTCGTGTAGACCAACCGTGGCACTCCAGCCGCGCGGCAGGCCGCGATAATATTTTGCGTGCCGTTCAGATTGATCCGATCGTACGGCTCGCGCTGCATCCGCACGCCGGCGATGGCCGCAGTGTGGATGACGCACTCAACGCCGCGGCAGGCCGCCTCCGCGGCCGCGGGATTCGAGACGTCTCCCCTCACGCACTCAACACCAAGCTCCGCAAGCTGCGGATACGTCCCACGCGCCAGCGATCGCACGCGGTCGCCGCGGGCGACCGACTGCTCGACAATCGCCCGGCCAAGAAATCCGCCGCCGCCAGTGACAAGGACATGCATGGCGAGTCATTCAACCAGAGCCACGACGTGGAGCGTCGCATAACTCGACAAGTGGATTCCCAGGCGAGCGGGGGGCGTGAGCCCCCTGTTTGTCTGCAGTCCAGCGAACTCGTTCGCAAGCGATTTCGAACAGGGGGCTCACGCCCCCCGCTCGCCATTTGCAAAACGTCCAACTGCTAATCGCCGACACGCTTCATCTTAAAGTACCCGACGTGGTCGTCGGTGTGGTAGCGGGCGAAGAATGTGCAGTTGTCGGACCAACCTTTCATCCAGTACCAGCTCCAGATGCCCAGCTTCTGCTTCACCTTGAACCGCATTTTTCCCGACTCGGGGTCTTTCCAAGCGGTGAGCGTGGAGGTGTAACGATACGGCATCACCTTGAACGCCCGGCCCCAAAACACGGCCTTGTAGTGGCAGGCGTCGATCTTAGTGATCTTGGCGTTGACCGTGCCGTGCAGCCCGTCGGTGCAGCCGTGCCACTCGCCCTTCCAGTGGCCACACAGCGTGGCGGCGTGCGACTGGGCGGCAGCGGCCAGCACCAGCACCATCAAGACGGCGGCAAATCGGCGGCGCAAGTGCCGCCAGAACAGCAGCGTCAAAAACATCGTGGTCATGGCAAACTCCGTCCGTGGCGACTAGCATGCACTGCGGACGTCCGGTGCCCGCGCGGGAGGGTTGTGCTGCTCGTCTGCTATGGCAAATATCGGACGGCAACGGGGGGCAACCTTGCGAGTCGGCGACAACGACGCGATCGTGCGGAATGCTCGGTCGCGGCCCAGCGGCGCGGCTGGTAACGGCTATCGCGGTTGCAGCGCGCCTCATCTCCCTGAGACGACCGATGCCTTGTCTGCAGGCCGCGAGGGCGAGGCTCCGGGGAACCGCTTGCCGGGGGCGAACTCGGGCTCAGCAGAGCTTCGCGCTCCCTGTGCGCGGGCACTTGAGCTGACGGCGCTCACTCGTTCGGCACAAGCGTGACAGGTCACGCGTACTCGTCGCTGATCTCGCGCAGGTAGGCGAGCGCTTCGTCCAGCTCCGGCGCCTCGACGCCGGCAACTCGCCCTCCGCGGTCGCACTCGCCGAGCAGAATGAGATCGTCGTACCACTCGCTTTCGCGCAGCCGCCGGTGCGCCCGCCGGCCGAGCGAGCCGTCGACGATTGCGTGCACGTGCATATGGTGCTCGATGAGCCACGCGGTGCGCTCCGTCACGATCCCCTCGAGCGATTCCAACCCGGCCGCCACGTGATCGCGGGCGTCAATCGCCTTGCCCACGTCGTGCAATAGCGCCGCCAGCAGAAACTCTTCGTCATACGGCAACTCGTCGCGG
>JAGQOU010000414.1 GCA_020427145.1 Planctomycetales bacterium
CGAAGCCGTCGCCGGCGTTGTTGCCCTTGCCGCACAGAATGCCGACGGTCCGATCGCCCGCGGCGAGCGCGGGATCAAACTCCAGCAAGGCGTCCGTCGCCCCGCGCCCGGCGTTTTCCATCAGCACGGCGCCGGGGACGCCGAGCCGCTCGATCGCGTAGCGATCGATGCTGCGCACCTGGGCGACCGAGAGCGTTAACGGGAGAGTCATGCCGTCATTGTAGGAAAACCCGGCGGCCAAGTCTCGCCGAGACTCATCCACCACGGTCGGGGCGACTCGCTCAGGGGTAGAACACTGCCAACCAGATGGTTGGTTCGTCCGGCGTGGTCCACGCAACTCGATGCCGTTTGCGGGCCGGGATGTTGATGGAGTCGCCGGCTTGCATTTCCACCGGCTCCTCGTCGCCTTCGAATTGCAGCCTCGCCTTTCCCTGTAGCACGGCCACCCATTCGTGTTGGTGCTGATCGTACCAGAACCCCTGGGGGCTGGCGTGTCCGTGGGAGACGATGCGTTCGATGCGGACGCTGTCGGTCTTGACCAACACGTCGGCGTGCTCGTCGTCGAACCATGCGAGGACGGAATAAAGATTGTCCATAGCGCGTTGGTTTCCCGAGTGCCGGTCCCGCCCATTCCTCAGCACGCCGTGACACATGATCGCGGCCCGTTCGTTGTCGGACGACTCACGGCCATGGCACGGGGACGACGCCCTGGAGCGACTCCCGTTTGCAAGCATCGAAGGAGCGACGATCGCGCGAACACCAGCTCTGCGGCCGCACGGGGCAAGACTCGACCGCCCGCGGGACCATCGGCCAGCCTGATCTTACCGATGCCGAACGCGGCGACCGCGACATCGCGGCTCCACCGCGTTGCCACGAACAGCTTCGTGTTTACGCCCCTTACGGAATCACAAACGCGGTGCCGGTGGCGATGAAGCCTTCGAACATCGCGGCGCGCCACGTGAAGGGGAACGCCTCGATCATGTACGGGGCGCAACTTCCCGGGCGGTAGTAGCCAAGGGTGTACACGCATTCGTTGGGCGTGCGGATGCCCATCTTGTACGGCAACAGCGGGATGCTGGCGAAGAAGTGGGCGCCCGACACGAGCGGTTGCACGTACGGTCCCCACGAGTGTCCGTAACGCTCCAGCTGCACCTGCTCGAAGTACAGCGGCTTGTGGCACAGCGCGGCGGCCTTCCAACGGTACGTGACCTGCGGCCAAGCGCGACCGGCAAACGTTTCGCTCCCCAGCGAACACTCGAACGGATAGTCCTGCCCCGCGTCGCCGTGCAGGGCAATATCGAGGCTGATGTCGTTGATCTTCCGCCGCCGGGCGATCGAACGCAGCTCGGCGCAATCCTCAGAGGCCTGTTGCCGCTCCAAAGCGATTTGCTCGCGACGGCGTTGCTCTTGCTCGGGCGTGAGGCTGTTGGGTTCCGCGTCGTCCTGGCGCCAGTCGTACGGCATCTCGTCGAGATGGCTGTCGAACTGTTCCGAATCGAATGAGGGGAGTTCGCGTTCGACGCCCGGCACCGTTTCGGCGTCCACTCCCTCGTCGCCCGAGGGCAGCTCGGACTCCATGGCTCGGTCGCTCTCGCGGCGTTGGAGCTCTTCCTCGATGGCCTGGTCGGCCGCTTCAAGTTCTTCGGCGGGCGTGGTTGGCGTCGGGGCGACGGGCTCGTCAAACGGGTCGAACTCGGAATCATCGGCCGCAAGATCGTCGGACGAATCGCTCTCGTCGGCCGCGTCGGTCGCAACTTCCGGCTCGGCGGGCTCGTCGTCGGTGGCAGCCGGCTCGTCGTCGCCGGGCAGACCGAAGCCGGCGAAGATGTCGTCTTCCTCAAACGGATCCGACTGCTGCGCAGCCTGTTTGACGCCGAGAGCGTCGTCGGCCGGGGCGCTTTCAAACGGATCGAACTGAGCGGCGACGCGCACGGTTGTCCCCGGCTGAGCGTCGCGCGGCGCGGCCGGCGTTTCGTGCGCGGCCAGTTGAATCTTGGCGTTGGCGGCGACCGCCGGTTGCGCGGCTCCGCGCGTCGGGCGGTTCCATTGCAACTCGGCGCGGGCCTGGGAGACGGCGATCAGCGCAATGAGCGCGGCGACGACCAGCGCCGCGATGCGGCTAAGGGGCGTCGGCCGACTTGAACTCGGCCGTGTAATTGGGTGCTTCTTGCGTAATTGCAATGTCATGCGGATGGCTTTCCCGCACACTGGCCGGCGTGACCTGAATGAATCGCGCCTCCGTGCGCAGCTCCTGGATGGTTCGTGTGCCGCAATATCCCATGCCGGCCCGCAGGCCGCCGATCAGTTGGTACAGGAAGGGGCTCAAGGCCCCCTTGTAGGGAACCCGGCCTTCGACCCCTTCGGGGACCAGTTTGCCGTTGCCGGCGTCGTCGTTGGATTGTCGGTAGCGTTCGCTGGACCCGTGGACCATGGCGCCCAGCGAGCCCATGCCGCGGTATGCCTTGTAAGTGCGTCCCTGGTACAGCACGCGTTCGCCGGGGCTTTCGTCGAGTCCGGCCAACAGGCCGCCGAGCATGACGACGTGGGCCCCTGCGGCGATCGCCTTGGTAATGTCTCCCGAGTAGCGGATGCCGCCGTCGGCAAT
>JAGQOU010000415.1 GCA_020427145.1 Planctomycetales bacterium
AGACCGTCGGCGTCGGCCAGTCGGAAACGATGGTCGCCGACATGACCGACTGCTTTCTGGCTCTCATGCTGCCGACAGCCGGCGACGAGTTGCAGGCCATCAAACGCGGCTTGCTCGAGTTGGTCGACGTCATTGCGGTCAACAAGGCCGATGGTCCGATGGAAACCGCCGCCGACGTCGCCGCGCGGCAATACCGCAGCGCCGTGGAGAGCGTCAGCGGTCGCAAGGGCCACGATGCGCCGGCGGTGCTCACCTGCAGCGCCCGCGCTCGTATTCGCATCGACGCGGTGTGGGACGCCGTGGCCGCGTGCGTGGACCATCGGCGCAGCAGCGGCGAGTTTGCCGACCGCCGACGCCGTCAGAATCTCCTTTGGCTGCGAGCAATCGTGCGGGAGCAGTTGCAGGGAGCCTTCGACGCACATCCGGCCGTGGTCGCGCTGCGCAACGAACTTGAGCCGGCTGTGATCGCCGGCGAACTGCCGGCCGAGGTCGCCGCCGAACAACTGCTGGAGGCGTTTGGCGTCGGCGGCGCAACCGCCGCGGCGTCGAAACCGTAGCCGGCGACGCGATGCACGTGCGTTTGCGCACGTCTCATCGCGCCGCCACAGCGTCGAACGACCTCACGCGGTCGCGGTTCCCAGCGCCGCGCGGACGCCTGCCGCATAGTCGGGATGCACCCGTTGGAAGTGCCCCAACTGCCGCTCGACAATCTCCTCCGGCACGCCCTGCATGGCGCGGGCAATATTGCCGAACAGTCGCTGCTTTTGTCCGTCGTCGAACAGGTTGAACAACGCCCGCGGCTGCGAGTAATCGTCGTTGCCCTCGCGATGGTCGTACCGGTCGGCGTCGCCGGAGATTGCCAGCGGCGGCTCCAACACGTCGGGACGCTCCACCGGACCGCCGAAAGAGTTCGGTTCGTAGAACGCGTCGGCGTTCGTGCCGTTCGGCTTGAAGTGCATCTGACCGTCCTTGTGGTAGTGATGCACCGGACATCGCGGCGCGTTCACCGGCAACGCTTCGTAGTGCGTGCCCAACCGGTGCCGGTGGGCGTCGGGATACGAAAAGATGCGAGCTTGCAGCATCTTATCGGGCGAGAAGCCGATGCCGGGCACGATGTTCGAGGGCGAGAACGCCGCCTGCTCCACCTCCGCGAAGTAGTTCTCGGGATTGCGATTGAGCTGCAACGTGCCCACGTCGATGCACGGATAATCCGCGTGCGGCCAGACCTTCGTGAGATCGAACGGATTGTACGGCGTCTTGTCAGCGTCGGTCTCGGGCATGACCTGCACCTGCATTTTCCAGCGGGGATAATCGCCCCGCTCGATGGCCCCAAACAGATCCTCCTGCGTGCTCTCGCGGGTGCGCCCGACGACCTCGGCCGCCTCGGCGTCGGTCCAATGCTTGTGGCCTTGTTGGGTCTTGAAGTGGAACTTCACCCAGAACCGCTCGTTCGCCGCGTTGATGAAACTGTAGGTGTGGCTGCCATAGCCGTTGATGTTGCGCACGCCCACGGGCAATCCGCGATCGGAAAACAGAATCGTCACCTGGTGCAGCGACTCGGGCGACAGCGACCAGAAATCCCACATGGCCGTCGGCGAGCGGAGATTCGTGCGGGGATGCCGCTTCTGGGTGTGGATGAAGTCGGGAAACTTGTACGCATCGCGCACAAAGAACACGGGCGTGTTGTTGCCGACCA
>JAGQOU010000416.1 GCA_020427145.1 Planctomycetales bacterium
GAACAGCGTGTCGAGCATCGGATGCCGGACGCGGTTGTTGGTGCCGAGGGACCACTCGCCGCAGTAGCGGGCGCCTTCGTCGGAGTCGAGAATCGCGTTGATCTTCTCCGTCTCGTTCGCCGTGGCGTCGACGATCTTGCCGTCCTTGAACTCAAAGCGAATGTCGCTGAACACGGTTCCCTGGTAGCGGCTTTGCGTGTTGAAACTGATGACGCCGTTGATGCTGTCGCGCACCGGCGCGGTGAAGACTTCGCCGTCGGGGATGTTGCGCTCGCCGTTGCAGGGCCGCACGGGAATTCCTTTGATCGAGAACTCCAGTTCGGTGCCGGGAGAAACGATCCGCACGCGATCGGCCTCCTCCATCCGCTTCACCAGCGGGTCCTGGGCCTTGGCCATTGCGGCGTAGTCGGCCGTGCAGACTTCAAAGAAGAACTCCTCGAACGCGGCCGTGCTCATCCCCGCGGACTGGGCGAACGACTCGGTGGGGTATCGCAGCACGACCCACTTGGTGTCGGGCACGCGAATCTGGCCGTGCACCTGGTGCCACCAATGCTGCTGATAGAGATCCATCTTGGGCTGCGGGACGTCGGCAAACTGCGAGCTGTTGGCGGCGCCGCGGATGCCGATGTAAGCCTGGGCGCTGCGCATCCGCGCGCCCTCGAACTCGGCCGCCGCCTTCATGCTCGCTTCGGTCGCCGAGGCGTAGAGCGAGCGCAGCACGGTATTGCTCTTGGTGGAGACCATTGGCACGGCGCCCCGCTGGGCGGCGCCTTCGACCAACGCGCACACCAGATGCGGCTCCGGCAAATCGAACGCCTCGATGAGCACGCGCTCGCCTTTGGCGAGAGCGCAACTGTGATCGAGCAGGAGGTTGGCCAGCTTGTCGATGCGAGGGTCGTGCATGGGAAAGACGCGTGGTGAGTAAACAGTGGGCGGTGGAAAGAAAGAATATCACGCCAAATCCCGCCGCCGGATCGAGGTCGGCGGCGGACCGCCGCAAGCGGTGGTCTGCGGGAAATACGTCCACTGCGGATGATTCTGCGGACTTTGGCGCCCTCGATTGTACCGCCGCGACGGCGACCGCAGGAGCCCTGCGGGGGTGATTGACGTAGAATTGAAGCGTGACGCCGTCGCCGGGCTCGAGAAATTCGCGAGCCTATGTGCGGCGCCGCGGGCGACTGTTTCGGGTCGCCGCGATCGCCGAAACCACTGCAACGCGTTGGACACTGCCCCCTGCCTTCCGCCCCCCCATCGCCATGTCCACCGACACCGATCATGCTGCCCCCTCCTTCGCCGAGACCGCGTTGGTGCTTGGCGGCAAGAGCGCCGACGAGGCGCGGCGCACCGGCGCCATCGATACGGCCGACGATCAGGTCGAGCGGCTCTTCGCGCCGGAGTATCAAACCGTCAACAGTCCCGCGCATCGCGCGGTGTGGGGCCGCGGCGTTCCCACGGGTTTGTTCCAGAGCGAGCGGTCCGCGCCGTCGGCGGAACTGCAGTCGGCCATGGACGCCGCGATCGGGGTGGTCGAGCGTCATCGCGACGCCGGCACGCTCCGCAACGCGGAGGGCAAGATTGCCAGCGAAGTGTTGTCCGACCTGGGGCCGACTGGCTACTGGGGTCTGCTCGTGCCGCGCGACTACGGCGGCGCCGGGGCGCCCTTCTCCGTGTTTGCGCCGTTCATCACGCGCATGGCCACGGTTGATCCGACCGTGGCCGGGCTGGCGTCGGTTCATGGCTGCATCGGAGCCGTCGATCCGGTGACCGGCTTCGGCAGCGCCGAGCAGCGCTCGCGATTCCTACCCGGCCTGGCCAGCGGCGAGCGGCTCAGTGCGTTTGCGCTCACCGAGCCGTGCGCGGGCAGCGATCTCACCGCGCTGCGCACGACAGCCCGGCGCGAGGGGGACCACTTTGTCGTCAACGGCGAAAAGCTGTTCATCACCAACGTCGTCCCCGGGCGGACGATTGGGTTGGTGTGCCTGATCGACTCCAAACCGGCCGTGCTGATTGTCGAGTTGCCGGCGGCGGAAAACGAGAACTTCCAACTGCGCAAGTACGGGCTGTGGGCGCTCAAGCACACCTACAACCAGGGCATCATATTCCGCGACTTCCGCGTGCCGGCCGAGAACCTGTTGGAGGCGCCGCGCGGCGACGGGCTGACGATCGCCTACCACGGCCTGAACCTGGGACGCGTGTCGCTGTGCGCCAACGCCGCGGGGACGATGCGACAGATGCTGTCGAGCATGATCCCCTGGGCCAACTTCCGGGCGACCTACGGCGAGCCGATTGCCAAACGCGAGCTGGTGCGCCGCCGGCTCGCGCAACTCGCCGGGTTGATCGTCGGCTGCGACGCCCTGGTGGCGTGGTGCGCGGGGCTAATTGATCGCGGCTATCGCGGCGAAATGGAATGCATCGTCGCCAAGATCTTCGGCAGCGAAGCGCAAAAGCGGGCTGCCATCGAACTGTCCATGAAGACGCACGGCGGCCGATCGTTCCTGCACGGCCACGCGTTTGGCGATAACGTACACGAGTATCTCGCCCCCTGCATTTACGAGGGCGAAGGCGAAATGCTCGCCATGGGCTTCTTCAAGTCGCTGGTCAAGGACCACGGCAAACGGTACTTCGAGCCGGTCGGCAAGGCGCTCGCGGCCGCGGGCATAAAGAAACCCAATCCGCTGAACCCCAGTCATGCCTGGGCGCTGCGGGGCGTCGTTTGGCCATATGCCAAGTGGTGGTTGGGACGCAAGTTCTCGCTGCGGGCGCGCGTCGATTTGCCGCCGATGCCGGGCGCGCTGCGCGATCACGCCGAGTTTGCCTGTCGCGGGTTGCAGGACATGGCCCTGGAAATCAGCGGCACGATGAGCAAGTTCCAACTCGCCCTGGCCGACCGCCAGTGTCGCATGGTGGAGCTCTCGCAGCGGTGCCAGGACCTGATCGTCATCCTGTGTACGGCGTTGTACGGCGCCCGGCAGGAAGACGAAGTCGTTCGCGCCGCCGCCGATGTGCTCTGCACCGAGTTGACCGACAAGGTCGCCTGTCGTCGGCCGAGCAACCGTGCGTACCGCGCGCTTAGCGAACTGGGAGCCCGGATCGCCGTCGAAGGGTTTCCGGGAGCGCCGCCGGCGGGGGCGGACTCGATTCTCATGCCCTACCAACGCGAAGTCGCCGAGCGGTGACGCTCACGACGGCAATCCGGTCAGCGCGGCGAGCTGCCGCCAAATGATCAATTGCCCCAGGGCGGCAATCCAAATGGCCGCGGTGGCGAGTCCGGGACGTTTCGGTTGGCGTCTCGTTGCCAGGTGCAAGCCAGCCGCCGCTGCTGCGGTCAGCGCCGCGACGGTTGGCAGCGCACGCAAACCGAGCGCGGCGCCAACGAGGGCCAGCGCCATGCCGGCGTTGCTGAGTTCAACCGACGAGCGTTTGGCCGGTTGTTTGCGCCGACGCTTCTTGCTGGCGAACCGTTTGCTGGCGCGTCCGTCCGCCCGGCAGGCGAAGGCAAGCAAGAGGCCCGGCAGGGCGCCAAGCCCGATGTCGATGGCCGTCATCAGGACGCCGCTAACGGGGGCGCCGCCGGGAAGCGTGGCGGCAGGTCGCCATGCCGCTGGGAATCCCACGGCCGCGACGGCAATCAGCACAAACGCGGCGGCTAGAAGCGCCCTTGGCGCCCGGACCTCGTCCAGCGCGAACAGCACGATGGCGGTCAACAGCGCCATGAGCAGGGCGTGCTGGCCGTACGTCGCCAACAGCGGCCAGAACGGGTTCCACACGGTGTGCCACGCGCCGGGCAGTTCGGTCAGCGGCCCGCCGGGCAGGTTAGCCCCGCCGGTGAAGATCTCGACATACGCCAGCAGGAAGAACACGGCGCCGACGACCGTCTCGACAATCGCGTAACGGGGCGAGATCGGAGCCCGACAATCGCGACAGCGGCCCCGCAACCACAGCCAGCCGAGGACCGGCACGTTGTCGTAGGGGCGAATGGGGCGTTTGCAGTTGGGACAGTGCGAGGGCTGCCAAACAACCGACAACCCGCGGGGCATGCGATACGCGACGACGTTCAAGAAACTGCCGACGCAAGCCCCCAGGAAACCGAACCACAATGCCGTGATGAAGTCGATCAAGGGGAGGCGGTTCGGCGAAATGCGGAGGGTGGGCGAGTAAAATGTCTCAATTCGGCCCCTACGAAACGTCATACGCCCCGACGCGTTATGGGCGCCGGGGCGGTTGGTACGGGGCCGACCGCGATCTATAATCACCGTCTCACGCGATCGATGCAACCGCTACCCCCCGAAGGGTAGTGATACCGTCTCAACTCGATCGGGGTGGCTGGGGACGACCGTAGAGAGCCCCCAGCGAGTTCCTGGGGGCTCCGCTTCGCTACGTCCGTGAGCCACCCAACACTCCTTGGCAAACGGTATCACTGCCCCCGAAGCGGTCGCCCAGTTGGACGCCGAGTGATCGGCGATTTTCGTTCTTTGTTGATTCATGCCTGGAGAATTCGTTGATGAGTGCAAAATTGCAGCTGGCGCGACGGGGTGGGTTTGCGAGCTTGGGAGTCGCGCTGCTTTGCGCGGCGGTTGGCCTCGTCGTGCCGTGCGCCTCGAGCCGTGCCGCCACGGGCCCAGGCGCCGCGGTCGATGGCGAGCAGGAAGAAGGTTTCACGAACCTGCTCGGCGACGACGCCAAGGACCACTGGCGCGGCTATGCGGACGAAGGTTGGCCGGCCGGCTGGAAACTGGCCGACGGCACGCTGGTTCGCGCGGGCGGCGGCGGCGACATCATGTCAAAGCAAGAGTACGGCGACTTCGACCTGCGTCTGGACTGGAAAATCTCCGAAGGCGGCAATAGCGGCATCATCTACCGCGTGTCGACAGGCGACCCGGCGCCGTACCTGTCGGGCATGGAATGTCAGGTGCTCGATAACCAACGACACGCCGACGGCAAGAACCCGCTCACCTCGGCCGGCGGTCTCTACGCGCTCTACGCGCCCGATCCGGATGCGTGCAAACCGGCCGGCGAGTGGAACCAGGTGCGCATCGTGGTGCGCGGCAAGCACGTGCAGCACTACCTCAACGGCAAGAAGGTGGTCGACTGCGTCATCGGCAGCGACGACTGGAACAAGCGGCTCGCCGCCAGCAAATTCGCCGGCTGGGAGAAGTTCGCAAAGAACGACCGCGGCCACTTCACGCTGCAAGACCACGGCGACGAGGTATGGTATCGCAACGTGCGGATCAAGTCGTTGGATAAGAAATCTGCGGCGGAATAGGTCCGCGATCACGAGAGATTTCCCCTGGAGCGGTGATTGCGGTTCGCGCCGCAATCACCGCTAGCAGGGCGAAGTGCAAGATTCACTGCGGCGGGCCCCTCTGTCCGGCCGAATATCTCCCAAGACCCGCACAGCTTCTCATCTGTGCCGCGGGTCGACTTAGGGGGGGAATCGGAATATGCCACGTTGCCTTAGGGTGGCGTGCGCGAAGGGGGTCCTGTACCGCGCGGCCTGCGCTACGGTCGCGCTCAGTGGACTCTTTGCGCACGCTGCAACACTCGCCCACGGCGCCGAACCGCACGAAGCCGCTACCGACGCGGCGACTCGACGGCAGGCGGCCGCGGCCATTCCACTGGACAAGGTGGAACCGGCGTATCGCGACGCAGTGCGCGACGTCGTCTCGCAGCCGACGTTGTTTCGTCGCCTGCCGACCAGCGTCGTCGACTGCCGTCCGGCCATGTTTACGTACGTGGTCGAGAATCCCGAAGCGCTGGTCGAAATCTGGAGCGACCTCGGCCTGAGCCACGCCGAACTGGTGCGCACGGGCGAAAACACGTTCGCGTTGAGCGACGGCGCCGGCACGACGGGCGAGATGGTCGTCGTAGAATCGACGTGCGAAGCCGGGGCGCAGAACCGCATCGTGATGTACGTCGACGGGCGCTACGAAGGCAAGCCCTTCAACAGGCCGCTGACCGCCAAGTGCGTGCTGTTGCTGCGCAGCGGCTCGATCGAGGAAACCAACGGCCGGCAATACGTCGCCGCGCGCATCGACTCGTTCATCAAGCTGGATCAAACCAGCGTCGCGCTATTGGCCAAGGCGATGCATCCGCTGATTGGCAAGACGGCCGATCGCAACTTCGCCGACACGGTGGGTTTCATCAGCAGCTTGTCGTACACCGCGGAAGCGCGACCCGAGCGGATTCGCGAACTGGCGGTTTCGCTCGACGGGCTCGACGAGCCCCGCAAGCAGCGGTTCGACAACGTGATTGACGAATGCCATCGCAGTGGAATCGCCTGGCAGCAGAGTCGGCTCGCCACGGGACTGACAGATCCGACGCCGCGATAGCGTGCAGCCACGCGGCGCGCCGGCGGTCGGCCAGCTGCGCTGCCGTGCAACCACCGCGGCCCGTCCGACTGCAATTCCGCATTTTAACTAAGCGTCTTTTGCCGTGACCCAGTGGGGGCGCGAGCCGCCTGTTGCCGCCCGCTTGCAACAGATTCCGGCTCGCGCCCCTTACGGCATCTGCTGCTGGCGGCTGGCAACGCCGCCGTTTTCTTGACAGGCGGCGCCATGGCAGCTCAGGATACGGACATCAAATCATGATGCCGAATCCTTGAGAAACCGTCCCATGACGTACTTTGCACCGCACCGCGGGCTTGCTCTGTTGCCGTCTCTGCTTGTGCTGTCGGCCTGGGGCGCCGCCGCTCGCGCTGATATCACGAGTCAGGGCGACATTTCCCCTGCGCTGCCGATCGCCGGCGGCAGCGTGTCCAACCCGATCATTGGCAACACCAGCTTCGGCACGGCGACAATCAACGGCGGCACGTCGCTCACCGGGACAACCGGCTCCCTCGGCGACAAATCGACCGGCCTGGGCGACCTGACGATCACCGGCTTCGGCTCCATCTGGGATCTTTCCAGCACGCTGACCGTCGGCAACTCGGGGGCGGGTCGCATCCAAGTGAACCAGGGCGGCCGCCTGCAAAACAACCAGCTGATCGTCGGCAACAACTCGGGCGCCGCGGGGTGGGTCTCCATCGACGGGTTCGGAACGGTGTGGGAAAGCGGC
>JAGQOU010000417.1 GCA_020427145.1 Planctomycetales bacterium
ACCGAGGACAGCACCATCGCCGACCTGGCCGTGGCCTGCGCCACCGGGCAGATCAAGACCGGCAGCGCCAGCCGCAGCGATCGCATGGCCAAATACAACCAACTGCTGCGGATCGAGGAAATGCTCGGCGCCGCGGCCGTGTACGCGGGGCCGCTGTTTAAGACGAAGAAGTAGCGGGCGGCGGCCGAATTGCCGCTTTGCGGCTATTCGCACCGCACGGCGAATCGCGCATAATGACTGACAGACGACGCCGCACGGGCCAGCGACGGTCCGCGCGGCGTTTTTATTTCAGGCGGTTTAATGCGCTTTTTGGCGAAGGAGCACAACGATGCGGTCGCTGCTTTCGTGTTTCATGTTACTTCTTGCCGCCTGTTGCTGCCCCGCTGCGATTGCGAACGCTCAGCAGCAGGTGACGTTGCAGTCCGGCGCCGTGCTGGTGGGCGAAGTGACCATGGACGGCGCCGAGTTGGTCGTCAACATCGCGGGGGCTGACGTTCGCGTACCGTTTAAGGAAGTTGCTAAAGTCGAAGCGACCGGCGAACGCAGCAGCGACGACGTCGACATGCTGTTGCTCAAGGCCTTGGAAATACGAATCCAATCGGGCGACGGCAAGGAGCAGGGCGTGTTGTCCGAGGCGTTTCGTCGCGCACCGGATAATCCTCGCGTGGCTTATTGGTATGCGCGCTGCCTGGCTGAATCGGGCTACGGGCTTGGCGCCGCCGAGATCTACGAACCCCGCAAGGAGGCCATCGACGCCGCCTATCCGGGGATGGGGCAACGCTTGGAAGTCTTGATTGGTCAGCGAGAGCGGCTGGAGAAACTTCCCGTGCCGCTGAAGAAACGATTGATGGAAATCGAGGAAGCCGGTGCGGCGGGCGCGGTACTCGTGGCGGCGTTCTTCAAGTTGGTCGATCAGCACGGCGAACCCGTGCCCCGCGGCGCGTATCACGTGTATTGCTACGGCGGCCGCAATGAGAGGATCGAAACATTCGACGACGGTTACGTCCTGGTGAGTTTCTCGGGCAGTTCAGGATACCGCGACAAGGCGTGTCGCGTTGATATGCAACGGGGGCACTACGAGGATAAGACCTTTGAGTTTGTTCCGCAGCCGACGCAGGCCCGCGACGCCGGCGTGTTTGTGGTGCGCCAGTTCGGCGACGCAGATCGGGTTGAATTGACGGTCAACGTCGTCGACAAGGACCAGAAGCCGCTCGATCGAGTGGTTGTCGAGATGCGGCCTGCTAGCGGGAGTTCTATCGAAATGAGACGGCTGTCCACGGGCGCCGACGGACGCGTCAGTTTTCAACCCCTGCCGGGGCGGTCCGTCGTGAGTTGTGCGAGGGCCGGCTATTTGAGTTCCGGACGGAGCATCGAAGTCAACAGCAGCGGCGAGGACCAGGAGTTGACGATGACCCTGTACCGTCAACTTCGCGGAAAGGTCGACGTTCAGTGGCGAATGTTGCAGCTCTTGCCTGGGGGAGAATCTGACCAAAACGCGACCAAGGGATCGCAGAGGATCTCCCTGCCGGGAGGCGGCGGACGGTCGCCGCAGGGACAACGCGTGCCCTGGCTTGCCTTAATTCAGAATGGCGGCGACCTGAATTTGAGCGTGCAGGATGTGCCGTCAGATTTACTGCCCCGCGGTTCGACGTTCGTCGGGCAATACCGAGTGAAGGATGCCGATGCGGATGCGCGAAAGCAATTTGAATCTCTCAATCTTGAGAAGATCGACGAACTGAAGAGCCAGCTCGAGTTGTACCAGGCCGATCCACGATCGCCGTCCGGCCGTGCGGGGCACGCGCACCCGGTTGAAGCAGGCGATATCCTGGTCGGTCGCATTGTCTCGCAGGATGGCCAAGGGGGGCGCCCGGCCGTCGTCGAGTTCAAGGCGCTGGTCGAAGAGATCTCGTCGGCGGCCGCGGGCCCCACTAATCCGGCCGCCCCGTGATTGCATGCGGCGCCGCGTTTCGTTTGATGCCCGTGTCGGACGCGTGACCGGAATTTAGGGCGCGTGCGTGGGATTTTTCCGCCATAATGCGGGCAATTGGCGCGGCCAGCCGCGCCGAGTGTGCGGCCCGGCGGCCGCAGGCCGGCCAACCCTACAGGCGGGGGGATCACCATGCGCACGTTTTTAGTTGTTCTGGTTGTTGCGGGCTGCACTGCCAGCGTCGTCGCAGCGGCGCCTGGGGCGCAGCAAATTGCGCTCAAGTCGGGCGCCGTCATCGTGGGCGCCGTCAGCATGGACGGAGCCGACCTCGTGATTGACGTCGACGGGGCGTCGCTGCGCGTGCCCCTCAATGACGTCGCGCTGGTGACCCCAGCCGACGAGCAAGGCTCGGGCCAAGTCGATCGGTTGTTGCTCAAGGCGCTGGAGTCGCGTCAGCAGTACGGCGGCGGGCGCGAAATCGGCGTGATCGCCGAGGCGTTCCGCTTGGCGCCGGACGATCCGCGCGTCGCCTACTGGTACGCCCTCAGTCTGGCCGAAGCGGGCTACGGCAAGGGCGCGGACGACGTGTTTGCGCCGCGTCGCGAGGCAATTGCGGAGGTCTACCCGGGCATGGCCGATCGGTTAGCCCAGCTGATCGAAGCGAAGAAGAAAATCGAAGCATTGCCGCCCAAGCTCGGCAAGCGTCTCGACCAAATCGAACGCGCCGCCGACGCCTCGACGTACTTCGAAGACGGCGACTTGCAAGCCGCCTACTTTCAGCTGGTCGATCAACACGACCAACCCGTGCCGCGCGATGCGTTTCGCATCTCCTGCAACGGCAACAACGAAAAGACCGAAACGTTTGCCGACGGCTACGTGCTGTTTACGTTTGTACGGCGCAGTTCGTATGACGACCAGCCGTGTCGCGTCGAGATGCAAAAGGAGGGTTACGCCGACGCCCAATTTGAGTTTCGCGGCGCGCGCGGCGGCGCACGCGACGCCGGCAAATTCGTCGCCAAAAGCTATGGAGACTCCGACCGCAGCGAGGCGCAAGCGTTGGTTGTCGACGAATCCGGCAAACCTCTCGCCGGCGCTTCCGTCTCCGTATCGACCAATCGCGGCAACGCGGCAACTGATCCGCAAACCGCCAATGACCAAGGCGTCGTGACATTTGCACTGTTTCCGGGGGACTACAGCTTTCGCGCCTCGCTGCCGGGGTACAACACGGCCTACCAGTCGCTCGCAGTGCGACATGCGGGCGACGCCGCCCAGCCCGTCAAGCTGGTGATGTATCCGCAATTGCTCGGCACGGCGCGGGTGGAATGGCGCATGCAGCCGGCGGGGTATCCGGGCCCGCGCATGCCGGAGGGCGATGGCGAGGCCGAACTGACGGCGCCGCCGAACGTCCAGGCGTCGAGGGGGCCTTACGGTCCCGGTTTGCCGTGGCTCAGGTTCCAGCAACAGGCCGACGAGTTGCAGTTGGAGGTTGTCCAGCAGATGCAGTACCCTGGCGCTCCGCCGAACTTTGTCGGACGCTATCGGGCCGCCGAGGCCGACGAGGAATCGCCGAAACCCGCGGAACAATTCGAAGCGATCGACCTCAGCGACGTCGACGCCTTGAAAGACCAGCTCGATCTCGTGCCGGTCGACCCGCGCCGCGGCGGCGCCAGCACGGTCTTGCCGGCCCAGGAGGGAGCAATCTACGTGGGGCGCGTCGTCTCGCGTGATATGCAAACGGGGCGACCTGCCGTCTATGATTTCAAGGTGATTGTGTCGGACGTGGATCAATCAACGGAATGATTCGGCGTCATCCCCGGGGGGCGCGCTCCCGTCGAATGCCGCAGGAGTGAAACATGACAAGAGACAGAGCAAGGCAGTGGAATCTCACCGCGGCGGCTGCGCTGGCGGTCTGGGCGACGTGCATGGCGCCGGTGCGCGCTGAGGACCAATTTTTCGACTCCGACGGGGTCAAGATTCGCTACACGGACCAGGGCCCCCGCGACGGCGAACCCGTGGTGCTCATCCACGGTTTCGCTTGCAATATCGAGTTTCAGTGGGGGCCGGTGTTGCCGCAACTGGCGCGCGACCATCGCGTGATTGCGCTCGACTGCCGCGGCCACGGCCACAGCGACAAGCCGCACGATCCTGACGCCTACGGCCTGAACATGGTCGACGACGTGGCCCGGCTGCTGGAGCACCTCAACATTCCGCGGGCGCATATCGTGGGTTACTCGATGGGCGCCGGGTTGGCGGCGCGGTTCGCGGTGAAGTATCCGGACATGACGCTCTCGGTCGTGATGGGGGGAGCCGGCGTGATGCCTGACGAGGGATTCATTTCGATTCTCGACGACTTGGCCGTTTCGCTAGAGAAAAAGTCGAGCATGGCGCCGCTGATTTTGGCGCTCACCCCGCCAGGGGCAGCGCCCCCGAGCGATTTCCAGGTTCGCACCGTCGACATGATGATGATGGGCATGAACGACCCATTGGCTTTGGCGGCCATGGTCCGCGAGTTCGAGCCTATGCTGGACCAGGACGCCAAGGAGCCCGTCGAGCACTGGCGGGCGATTGAGGCCCCGGTGCTGGCGATCGTCGGCGCCGACGACCCGCTGAGGCAGAGCATCGCCGAGACGGCCGAGACGCTCCCTGGGCTCAAGGTCGTGGTGATCCCCGGTCGCGATCACGTGACAACCGTCATGGCGCCGGAGTTTGTCAGGTCAATTGACGAGTTTCTAGACGCCGTACCGGCGGCAACGCCATGAGTTCCGCCGCGAAGCCCGCGCTGACCGATTCGCCTTGGCTGTGGTTCACGCTGTTTACGGCCGTGGGGCTGGCGGCGTTGTTGGCCACCGGCGGCAAGTTCGGCAAGCGGCAGGCCGGGATTGAGCGCCAATACCAGGCGCGCAGCGCCGCGGCGAGCGGGCAGCTGCAGGTCGATGCCGACGCGACCGGCAAGAAAAGCGTCCGCGGCGCCCCGGAGTACTCCACGCCGGACGAAACCATTATCCCGCTGTGGCCGTTGGAGATTCTGCTGGGAATGATTTGCGCCGGCTCGCTCGCGATGCTGCTGCGGCAGCAACTGGGCTCCGCGACTGAATGAGTCGCCATTGCCGGCTTCCGCCAGCGGCGACTATGTGGGTTGCGGTTCTTGTTCTCTTCACCCTGACTGATCGGCCGCTGAGAGCCATGACTTCGATTCTGGAAAACCCGCTGCCGATTTGGATCGCCGGGGCGGTGTGCGCCACCTTTGCCGGCGTGGTGTTCGCCGCGCGGCGCAATCTCGCGTCGCTGGTTGCCCTGGCGGTGATCGTATTGCTGACGCTGGCCGGCGCAGCGATTGAACGGGCCGTCGTCACGCCGCGGGAGGAAATCGAAGCGGCCACCACGGGCGTGCTCGACGCGCTTGAAGCCAATGATTTGCCGGCCGTGCTCGCGCTGATCGACCCGGCGGCCAAGACGGTGCGAGCCGATGCCGAGGCGGCCATGCCGCAGGTGAAGATCGACAAGGCGAACATCGAAGGGACGCTGACGATTGAGCTTGCGCCCGCGGCCGCGGAACCGACCGCCGCCGTGGCGAAGTTTCGCGGCATCCTGATTGGCAACACGCGCCGCGGCGGGGCGACAATCGGTTACCGCGATCAGGTCGAAATCAACTGGGTCCGCCGCGGCGACCAGTGGCTCATCGACGGCTACACCGTGTATGAAAACGGCAAGCCCATCGAAGCCGCGGGGCGTCTGCGCCGCGGCGTAAAATAGGCAACGGCCGCCACCCACATCGGGAGGGCGAGGCTCTGCCGAGCCCCGTGTCAGCATTGGGTGGCTGGGGACGAAGCGAAGCGCA
>JAGQOU010000418.1 GCA_020427145.1 Planctomycetales bacterium
TCTTCGGCGGCGGCGCCGGCGGGGCGGCCAACGCCGACTTCGACAGCCTGATCGACCTGATCACCTCCACCGTGGACGTCGACAGCTGGATGGACAACGGCACGGGGCAGGGCGATATCCAGCCTTTTCCCACCGGCGTGTACGTCGACGCCAAAGGAGCCCTGCGGGTGGAACGCAGCGGCGCGCGGGCGACCGCGTTGGCGAGCGTCTCAGCGCGGCAGCCGGCTCCTCCTGTGGGGTCTGACGATGAGAGTGGCAAACCGGTCACAGACGCCGACGCGCCCGATGCGCGGACGCCAAGCCGGTTACGATTCGTGTCCCTGCCGCGACTGGAACGAGCGATCGCCGCGCGGCAGGCTCAACACGAGCCGCTCGATCCCGCGATGCTCACCCTGGCCGGGCTGCAGCGGGTGGAATTCGTCGCGGTTTACCCGGAGACGGGCGATTTGATTCTCGCTGGCCCGGCCGGCGATTGGCGTTCCCAGCGCGGCGCGCTGGTCTCGGCGGAGACCGGTCAGCCCGTGGTGCGACTCGACGATTGGCTCACGCTGTTGCGGCGACGGGCGGCCGAGGGCGCGACGCCGTTCGGCTGTGCGATCGTGCCGCGGCAGGAGGCGCTGGCGGCCACGCAGGAGTATTTGGCGCGCACCTCCAGCGAGCCCTTGAAAGCGGGCGGCCGCGGGCAGTGGCTGGCCGATTTGCGCGATGCGCTCGGCGAGCAAGACGTGGAGTTCTACCACCTGGAATCATCGACCCGCGTCGCGCGGCTAATTCTGGCCGCCGACTACCACATGAAGCTCATTGGCATGGGCCTGGCGAAGGGCGTGCCCGGCGTGCCAAGCTACCTGGACACCGTGCGGCTGGGTCCCGACGGGCAGCCGCCGGCGATGAGCGTTATTCGATGGTGGTTTTCCATGCCCGTCAGTCGGGTCGAGGCGAGCGCCGACGGTCGCGTGTTCGCTCTGCCCGAGCATTGCGTCGAGGTGCTCAGCGAAAACGAGTTACTGGCCGCCCGCGGCGAGCGGATTCACACGGGCGAGTCGGACGAACTGACCAGCGGCTTTGCCCGGGCGTTCACCGAGCACTTTGGCGACCTGGCGGCCAAGTATCAGGTGTACGGCGAGTTGGAGCGGGTGTTCGAGCTCGCGCTGGCGATGGCCGTCATCGAGCAAGAAGGGCTCTTGCAGCAGGTCGACTGGCAACCCGAGCATCTGCTCAACGCCGAGCGCCTGCGGCTGCCGCGGGTCACGACCCCCAGCACCGTGGAAACCGTGGTCAACCACCGCGTGATCGCGCGTCGGCACGTCATCGCGGGCGTGAGCGGCGGCGTGTGGATCGATCCCCGCAAGCAGGCCGAGATGACGGCCATGGCGGAAACGGACCGCGCGGTGCAAGTCACGGCCGGCGCACAGGCGGCGGCAGCCAATGCGGCCGAACCGGTGTGGTGGTGGGATTGAAACGCGAAATGCGTTTGGGGCGCCGTGCTCGCGGAGGTCATCCGACCTGAGCATGCGGAACTCAGACGAATTTACAGGGCCATGGCGCCATGTGCGCTGGGGGCGTGTCTACGACGCTTCGCGTTTCTCCGGCGAATCGACCGAGTCCTCCGACTCCGTCGCTTTCGCTTGATGGTCGGTCTTTTCTCGCATCAGGCGCTCGACAAGCTGCCGGCGTTGGCGCCGCAGGACGTAGAACACCACGGCCAGTACGACCAGCAGCACGACTAGCGTGAAGGTTTTCTCCGCGTCGCGCAACAGGGTGGCGATATCTTGGCCGTAGTAGTACGCCAAGCCGAAGAAGGCGCCCACAACCAGCGTGGCGCACACCAGGTCCCACATCAGAAAGCGTCGAAACGGCATCCGTATCATGCCGGCCGCCAGGTACACCGGGCCGCGCACGCCCACCATAAACCGCGCCAGCAGCAGGACCTTGAATCCGTGGCGGTGAATGGCCTGCTCGAAATGCTCTTCGCGGTCGGCGCCGACCAGCTTGGCCAGCTTGGGGTGCTTCAGCAGCAGCCCGTGCCCGAACCGGGCGCCGATCTGGTACATAATCGCGTCGCCCACCAGCGCGCCGGCCAAACACGCGGTGAACGCCCAGGCGGGGTCCAGCTTGCCCTGCCGGCTCAGCACGCCAGCCACCACCAACGCCACCTCTTCGGGAATCGGCATCCCGCACCCCGTGAGCACCAAAAACCCGAAGATCGTCAGGTAGCTGCCAGGTTGAAACAGGGTAGCGATCACCGACTCGCTCGCGTGGTAAATCTCGAACGGGCGTGAAGCACGGGGGCATGCTTCACGGGGAGGTTGGGGCGGCCGGATTTCGCGACGTGCCGCGGCCACTGCGGGACGATCCCGCCGTGCGTGCGTGCAATTTCCAGCCAGCGGCGGCCCCAGGCCGGCCGTGGCCTCATTCTACTATCGTCGTCGCGCCGGGGCGCATCCAAAATCTTGGCCGTTGCGCATTCAACCGTCAGTACGCGCCCAATCGGACGCTTCGAGGTTCAATGCATGCACGTCATACGGGGCTTCGCCGGCGCTGGGGCACACCAGCACGGCGGCCACATCGTCGTGAGCCGCACAATATTCGGCCGCTCCACCGGGCCCCAGCACGTAAAACGCCGTGGCCAGGGCGTCGGCCTCGGCGGCCGTGGCGGCAATCGCCGTGGCGGTGAACACCCCTTCGGCGGGCCAGCCAGTCCGCGGATCGATGACATGCCCGTAGCGGCGTCCTTCGTGCTCGAAAAACTGCGTCCCCGCCCCCGCCGTCCCCAGGGCCCGATTGCAGAGGCGCACTTCGCCCGCATTCTCGCCCGGCCGCAGCGGGTGGGGCACGCCGATAATCCACCCGGCGGCCGAATCGCCGCGGGGCGAACCCCAGGCGACAACGCTGCTGCGGCCGCCATGCATCAGGAACTCCTCGACGCCGCGCTCCAGCAGCAGGTTGGCGGCGCGGTCGAGCGCATAGCCTTTGCCGATCGAGTTGAAATTGATCTCCACGCCGCGTTGGGCAAAGCGGATCGTCGACATTTCGGCGCACAGATCAAGCTTGTCGTAGCCCACGACGGCCCGGGCGGCGGCCAGCTCGTCGTCGACGGGGACGCGCCCCTCACGGCGGAAAAACCCCCACACGCGCGACAGCGGGCCGCTGGTCACGTCGAACGCCCCGCCGGTGGCGCGGGCCAGCCAGTCGCTCAACTGCAGCAGTTTGAACAAATCCGGAGCGACTTCCACGGCGCGTGTGGCGGCGTTTTGGTTGATCTCGACCACTTCGCTCCAGTCGCGATAGATGGTCAACTGATCTTCCACCTGAGCCACCGTCGCCAGGGCCGCCAATGCCGCGTCCGTGGCGTCGACGCCGCCGGCGGCGCGATAGTCGATGGCAAACTCCGTGGCCATGGCACGGCGCGTGGCAGACAGCAGCGCCCCGGGCGAGGCCGCGGCCGCCCGCGCCGAACGGGTTTCGGCCAAGATGCGCGCCGCGTCGTCGGCGGCCTTCTGAGTTCGGCCCAGCAGCGCCCGTAACGCCGACTTGCCGCGCAAGAACTCCCGTCGCGATGCCTGTTGGTCGTCGGCCATGCGTGGATTATAACCGGTCTTCACGCGTGGCGGGACGCCCCCCTGCGGCTGGTTGCGGCGTAGTGCCTTCGGTCACGGGCCTTCGGTCACGGGTTTTCCACGGAATCACTGGCTCGCGGCTGGATTGGTTGTCGCGGATTCCACCATGCTCAATTCAACAGCAAATCGCTGAAAGCTCGATCCATGTCCGCCCCGCTCATTATCAGTGTTTCCGGTCTGCGCGGCGTGGTGGGCGAGTCGCTGACCGACGACGTGGCCCAGCGCTACGCGGCCGCGCTCTCAGCCGTGGCCCCGCCGGGCCCCGTGGTGGTGACGCGCGACGGGCGGTCCCACGGAGCGATGATTGCCGAGGTCGTCGCGGCGGCGCTGGTTCGCTGCGGTCGCACGGTGCTGGATGCGGGCGTGGCCGCGACGCCGACCACCGGCGTGCTAGTGCGGCAACTCAACGCCGCCGGCGGCGTGCAGATCTCCGCCAGTCACAACCCGCCCGAGTATAACGGGCTCAAGCTGTTCAACGCCGCCGGGCGCGTCATTCCCGCTGCCGAGGGCGAGCGCGTGTTGGCCTGCTATCGCGAA
>JAGQOU010000419.1 GCA_020427145.1 Planctomycetales bacterium
GCCCGTTCGATGTTGTCCTTGGGCATGCTCACCGCTTTGGCGTCGTTGATCGCGTAGCGGAGGCGGAGATTCATTTCCGGATCGCCGCCGCCGCCGCGGGCGGCCACGATGATCGCTTTGGAGAGCTTGCTCCACAGCTTCCCGCGTTTGGCGTCGATCGCCGATTTCTTGTGGGCGATATTCGCCCAATGAGAATGTCCTGCCATAGCTCGTCGTCAACTCGGTCGCGGTTTGGGAAAGTTTTGTATGCGGCGGCAATGCCCAATCGGGCAGCCTGTTGAAACGGAGGATCTGGCGCACTGCGGCTTCGTCAGTCGTGCGCAGTCCCAGCAAGACTCTGCGCGCGGCTTACAGCTAGCGAGGTTTGCGCTTCGTGGTCTGCTTGCCGGACGACTTCTTCTTGCCGGCGGCGGCTGATTTCTTGGCGACCTTCTTTTTCGCCGGGGCCTTCTTGGCAACCGCCTTTTTCTTGGCGGGCGCCTTTTTGGCAGGAGCCTTTTTGGCCGCGGTAGTCGCTTTGCTCGGCGCTTTCTTCGCTGCCGTCTTCTTGGCCGCAGTCTTGCCGGCGCCCGTGGCGGGTTTGCCGGGGCCCGTCTTGGGCTTGGTCTTCTTGGCGGTCTTTCCCGTTCCGCCAGCAGCTGGCGGCTCGCTCGGTGCGGGAGTCGACTCCTTCACCGTCCGCTTCGGGAGGTTGTCTTTGCAGTTGGGGTCGATCTCAAGCAGCAGCTTGCGAATCGTCGGGCCCAAGTGGCTGCGGAAGAACTCGACGCCCAACTGGTGCAACAAGCTGGCGGCCTCGACCCCCTTGCTCTTGGCCACGGCCCGCTCCAACCCCGGCGCCTGTCCCTTGGCCGCCTCGGCGTCCGACACGATGCCCACGATGCGAAAGCACTCCAGCAACCCTCGGTTCACCGGAATCGAGTGCCCGGCCAAGCCGTGCTGCGTGACATACGCCACGGTGAACGGCGTGCTGCCGTTGTACTTTTCCACCTGCTTGGCCGCTTGCCCCAGGTTTTGCTTGCGCATCGGCTCCAGATCGAAGCTGTAGTGCGTCTCGAACACGCTTTGCAATACCCGCTTCAGTCGCGTGGCCGCGCCCTCGGGGTCGTTCAGCGGCTTCATCACCGCTGTCAATTCGCGCAGCGTGCTCACCCGCACTTCGTTCCAATCGAAGTAGTCGACCTTGAGCGATTCAAAGACCTGGTCGGCCGCTTCGGGCAACGAGTTCTCGACGCAGCAGGCCACGATCAGATGATCGAGCACCGTGCGGTCCTTTGGCGGCGCCGTCGGCTTGTAGTGCTTCTTGACGACTTTCAGTGCGTGATTAATCAGCGTGGCGCGGTTCTTGGCAGCCATGGGCGGTGAATTTCAAAGAGGCGGGGACTCGCCTCGCGGCAAGTCGGTTGTCAGTTAACAGGTGATGTCTCGGTTCTGCCGGCAATGGCGGGCGATCAACGACCCGCATCAGCGTCGGCGTCGGCTGGGTCAAACTCCGCCGACGAGTCGTCGCTCGGTGCGGCGACGTCGACCTCGTCGGCCGCGTCGTCCGCCGGCAGCACGTCGTCCAGCAGGCGAGCGATCTCAATCGATCGCTTGACGCCCATGTCGAGCACGAAAAGCAGTCGCGGCGTATACCGCGTGTCGATCCGTGCGGCGACCTTTTTCTGCAGGAAGCCCGCGGCGCTTTGCAGGCCGTGCAGGCAGAGCTTCTGGTGCTGGTCGTCGCCCATGATCGACACGTTGACCTTCGCCTGTCGCATGTCGGGGGCGACTTCGACCGAGGTGACGGTCACGCCGGCGATGCGCGGGTCGCGCAGGTCGCGCAGGATCGCCATGCTGACGACCTCGCGAATAGCTTCGGCGGCTTTAAGAGTGCGACGGGAACTCATCTAATCAACACGCAATTTGCAGGAGGACGGAGAAAGTCGAGGCGCGCCGCCCATCGAGGAACGACTGGCCGGGAAGTCGCGGAACGACCCGCGACGCCGGATCTCGGGGACCTTAACTGTCGAAGGTGCGGCCGACTTCCTCAACGCGATAGACTTCCAGCATGTCGGCTTCTTTCAGGTCGTTGTAGCCGGACAGTTTGATACCGCACTCCATGCCTTCGCGCACTTCCTTGGCGTCGTCCTTCTCGCGTCGCAGCGTGTCGATCACATAGTCGCCGACGACCGTGTTGTCGCGAATGAGCCGCGCTCGCGCGTTGCGTTCCACCTTGCCGGCTAACACGCGGCAACCGGCGACCGTCCCAATGCGGCTGATCTTAAAGATCTGCTGCACCAGCGCCCGACCAAGGTCGACCTCGCGTTCTTCGGGCCTGAGCATGCCTTCCAGGGCGGCTCTCAAGTCCTCGGTAATCTTGTAGATGATTTCGTATCGGCGAATCTGCACGCCCCGCGCATCGGCCATCGCCCGCGCCTTTTCGTCCGGTACGACGTTGAAGGCGATGATGATCGCATCGGAGGCGTCGGCAAGCGTGACGTCAGCCTCGCTGACGCCGCCGACAGTCGCCTGCAGAATCTTGACCTTCACCTCGGGATGTTCGAGCTTGCCGAGTTCTTTCTGGATGGCCTCGATGGAGCCGCGCACATCGGCGCGCAGGATGATATTGAGAGTTTGAACCTCGTCGGCGCCATCAAGTCGTTCGAAGAGGTTTTCGAGCGTCACATGCGCCGGGCCGCCGCTGAGCGCTTCGTCGCGGGCTGCGACCGCCCGCGCTTCGGCAATTTCGCGCGCCGTGGCGATATCGTCCAGAACGTAGAAATGTTCACCGGCCGCGGGGGCCGTGTCGAAGCCCGACAGCGTGACCGGCATGCTGGGTCCGGCCGACTCGTGCCGCTTGCGCGGATCCAGCGTATCGAACATCGCTTTGACGCGGCCGTACGCCTGCCCGCAGACGACGATGTCGCCGACATTGAGCGTGCCGTTGCGGACGATCACCTTGGCGAGCACGCCCTGGTCGGAGTCCTGCTGGGCTTCCAGGCAGGTTCCCATCGCGGCTCGCGAGGGATTCGCGTGATACTCGTTGAGTTCCGCGACGGTCAGCAGCGTGTCGAGTAGATCGTCGATGCCGTCGCCCGTGATCGCGCTGGTCTTGATGACTTCCGTTTCGCCCCCCCACTCGCTTGGCAGCAGGTCGTTGGCCGCGAGGCCCTGCATGGCGCGGTTCATGTCCACGCCGGGCAGATCGCATTTATTGAGGGCCACGATGATCGGCACGTCGGCCGCCCGGGCGTGGCTGATGGCTTCCTCGGTTTGGGGCATGATGCCGTCGTCGGCCGCCACGACGAGTACGGCGATATCCGTGACGTTGGCGCCGCGGGCCCGCATTTCGGTGAACGCCTCGTGGCCCGGCGTATCGACGAAGGAGATCTCGCGACCGTCCTTTTCGATCTTGTAAGCGCGAATGTGCTGCGTGATGCCGCCGCTTTCGCCGCTCACGACGTCGATGCCGATGATGCGGTCCAGCAGCGACGTCTTGCCGTGG
>JAGQOU010000420.1 GCA_020427145.1 Planctomycetales bacterium
GGTTCCGGGGGATTTCGTTGTAGTACGGGTGGCAGCAGGCTTCCAGCAAAGCGCGGGCGCCCATGTAGCTGCCGCCGATGCCCAACACGACCGCCCGGTCCACTTTCGCGGCCAATCGGTCGGCCGTCGCCTTGATCCGGCCGATTTCGCTCTTCGCGCCGTTGGTGCGGAAGTCGGTCAGCAGCCGCTCGGGCAACTCATGGAACCCGGCGTCCAGGGGCTGTTTCGCCGCCGGCGGCACGACGCCGTCGGCCCAGATCTGGGCGTCGGCCAGGACTTCGTCGCGAGCTTCGTCCAGGTCGCCGGCAATGCGGCCAATGTCCGCGGGCGTAATGCCGTGCTCGGGGATGAACACGCCGGCAGGATCGTACGAAATCAGCTTGTCAGCCACAGTTTGAAGTCCTCACCTCGAAGGGGTTCATCGCCCGGCCCGCAAGGGCGGGGTTCACTCGGCGGAACGGAACATTACCGGCTCGCATTGCCAGCCGTCCGCCCTAGTTGCCAATCGTCCCCATCGAGCGCCGCTTCGCAAGGGGCGTCTTCGCGGTTGCCGCGGTCGGCCCCTGCCGATCTGCGCCCGATTGCGTTAAAATCTCGGGTCCGCCCCGGTCGGCCTCGACCATGCGGCAGCCTTGGCCCACAACCTTCACCTTCTCCCCTGCCCCGCCCATGGACATCCACAAGCTCACCAAACAGCTCTTTGTCAAAAACGACTCGAAGATCGTGATGTACGTCGGCGACGGGCTCGGCGGCTTGCCGCAGCAGCCGGGGGGGCTCACGGAGTTGGAGACGGCCAAGACTCCTAATCTCGACAAACTGGCCCGCGAGGGCGTGTTGGGCTGCACCATTCCCGTGGCGCCGGGGATCGCCCCCGGCAGCGGCCCGGGGCACCTGGGGCTGTTTGGCTACGACCCGGTGAAGTACGTCATCGGCCGCGGCGCCCTGGAAGCGACCGGCATCGGCTTCAAGTTGGAGCCGGGCGACGTGGCCATTCGCGCCAACTTTTGCACGATCGACGAGAAGGGCAACATCACCGACCGTCGCGCCAGCCGGATTCCCACCGAGGAGAGCGCCCCGCTGGCGATCAAACTCCGCGATGTGAAGATTCCGGGCATTGAGGTGTTTGTCGAGCCCGTGAAAGAACACCGCTTTGTGATCGTCCTGCGCGGCAAGGGGCTTGAGGGCCACGTCGCCGACACCGATCCCCAAGCCACCGGCGTGCCCCCCTTGGAGCCCGTGGCGACCGCCGCCGGCAGCCAGAAGACGGTTGACGCGCTGAAGCAATTCGTGAAGCAAGCCCGCCAGCTCCTGGCCGGCGAGAAGAAGGCCAACTGCTGCACCTTGCGCGGCGTCGCCAGCAAGCCGGCGCTGCCGAGCTACGAAGAGGTCTACGGGCTCAAGGCCGCGGCGATCGCCGTCTATCCCATGTACAAGGGGCTTGCCCAACTGGTCGGCATGGACGTGATCGGCGAGGCGAAAACCCTCAGCGAGCAAATGGACGTGCTCGAATCCGCTTGGGGCGACTACGACTTCTTCTTCATCCACTACAAGTACACCGACTCCAGCGGCGAAGACGGCAACTTCGACCTCAAGGTGCAGAAGACCGAAGAGTACGACTCGGCCGTGCCGCGGATCATGGCGCTGAAGCCCGACGTGTTCATCGCCACCGGCGATCACAGCACGCCGGCGATGCTCTCCAGCCACAGCTGGCATCCCGTGCCGACGCTGTTGTGGGCCAAGAACTGCCGCTGCGACCGTTCGGAAGCCTTCGGCGAGAACGAATGCAGCCGCGGCGGAATGGGCCAGTTTGCCGCCAAGCACCTGATGACGCTGGCGCTGGCCAACGCGGGCCGGTTGGGCAAGTACGGGGCATAGTGAGCGTGCTGCCGGGAGTGCGAGGCTCTGCCGAGCCTCGGTCACTCGCTCGGCAGAGCCTCGCACTCCCGTGCGTCGCCATCTCAGTGATCGATCGTCGCCGCGTAGGGGTTGCTTGATGATAGCGGCTTCGCCGCGGCCGGGGCGGATTGTCCCCGTTCGTGGCGGCCCCACCAGGCGTCGGCGTCGTCGAGCGTCCAGGCGTTCGCGTCGGCGCAGCGGCTCAGCCGTTGGGCCAACTCGCGGGCCGTCTGCGGTCGTTTGCTGCGGCTCTTTTCCAGGCAGGCGAGGATCGCGTTTTCCAAATCCTCGGGAACCTGTCGCCCCAGCCGCAGCGAGGGCGGCTTCGGCGGTTCGCTGGCGTGCATCTGGCATAGGTCAGCGAAGCTGTGCGCCTCGAACACCGGCTGGCCGGTGAGCAGGAAGTACCCCACCGCGCCCACCGCGTAGATGTCGCTGCATGCGTCCACCGAGTTCGGCGCTTGAATCGCCTCGGGGGACATGTACAGCGGCGTGCCGGCCATGCCGCCTGCGCCGGGGTGCTGGTCGTCCCGCGCTTTGACCAGACCAAAGTCGAGCACCTTGACCACGTCTCCTTCGCCGCCGCGGCGATTGAGCATGATGTTGGCCGGCTTCACATCGCGATGCACCAGGCCGTTGGAGTGGGCTTCGTACAGCGAGCCGCAAATCTGCCGCAGGATGTAGATTACGCGCCCCGCGGACTGCGGACCGTACTTCTCGACCAACTCTTGCAGGTCGATGCCGTCGAGAAACTCCATCGCGTAGTAGAACACCCCTTCGGGCGTGCGGCCGTAGTCGTAGATGGCCACCGTGTTGGGGTGGTTCAGGTTGCTGGTGATCTGCACCTCGCGCTCGAACCGGGCGATCGCCGTGTCGGTCAGATCGTCGGCGTTGAGCATCTTGATGGCCGTGGGCCGGGCGAGCATGGCGTGGCGGCCCTTGTACACGACGCCCATGGCGCCGGCGCCCAATTTCTCTTCCAGCTTGTACTGGCCGAGTTGTTTCGCCTCGATTGCCGCCTCGCGCGCCTGCCGCTGCAAACGGGCGACCATCACCGTGAACACGAAGATGGCGATGGAACTGAGCGCCAGCAGAATCAACAACCCCCAGAAGGTACGCTTGAGAATCATCAGCGGGCGGAACGCCTCGGCGTAGTCGACCTCGACCGCCACTCCCATGCCATAGTCCTTCAGCCACGTCCAGGCTCCGACGACCTGCACGCCGCGATAGTCTGCGTACCCGGCGACGTCGACCGCCGTCTCGCCCGCAGCGGCGGACTCGACCATTCGCGTCGGTTCCATTTCGCTGCGGCGCACCTTGGGGCGGTAGCCGGCGACCATGTTGCCGCCGGGGTCGCGCACCCGCAGCTTCAGGATCGAATGCGAATTGGGATGATCCTCGAGCAGCCCGAGCAGAATCAGTTCCTCGTCGAACCGGCTCCCGGAGAGCAGCAGCCCATCGGCGTCGAAGGCGTACGTTTCGCCCGTTTCGCCCAACCGGCCTAGCTGGAGAATCCGCGTGAACTCGTCCTGCGGGCGGATCTGCATTCCCAACACCGCGACGACCTGTAGGTTCTCGTCGCGAATTGGCGCCACCGCGTACATGACCGGCACGCCCGTTCGGCGCACGCCGTCTTCGTCGACCAGCGGCAGTTGGCTGGCAAACGGCGCCGTGACGGAGGCCAAGCCGTCCAACGCCCGGGCAAAATCGCTGCGACGCTCCGCGGGCGCCGTCATGCCGATCGCCTCGGGGTACGTGGCGGCAATCACTTTCAAATCGCGGTTGGCGATGAAATAGGTGTCGTAACTGTGCGTGTGCATTGCCGGGCCAAGCTCGTCGGCGATCGCCTCGGCAGCATTCTCGGCCGCGGCGCGAGTCTCATCGCCTTCGTGCCGGCTGGCATCGAGCAGTTCGGCGGCCAAGCGTCGCAGCGTGGCGTCGCCGGCCATGCTTTCCAAGTTGCGCTCTTGCGAGTGCATCCAGTTGCGCAGCATGGCCACCTCCACGTCTAGCAGCGTTTGCAGCTGAGTGCGGAGATTCTCGTTCATCGTGCGTTCGATGGCGCCGTGGACCAGCCACCCCAGCGCCAGCAGCAGCGTGAACGCGATGATCGGCCAGGCCCACAGCCGGCGACTGAGAAATTCGCGGGTGCGGGAGATCGAGGTGGAGAAGGTGCGCGAGGCCCAGGTCATGTGGGCGCCCTGGGCCGCGGGCGTCAGATCGCGGCGACGGGGCCGCTTGAAGAAACTTAGCAGGTTCATCGTCGGCGAAGCGAGGCGGGGTGCGGATCGGCGTGGCTGGAACCTACCGATTGTAATTGCCGCCGATGCTCATTTCAGGCGATTTGCCGACCCGTCAACCGCCGCTCGCCGGGACGGCGCATAGAAAAACCGGCGGCTTGCGCCGCCGGCTGAGGGCCTGACTGTGTGGTTCGGGCGGAACTTCGCCCGGCGATTCTACCCGATTTCGTCCAGCATCCGCTGCATCGCGGACTCGAGTTTGTCGGGCGTTTCGTATGCGCCGGCAGCGATCTCGCCGCGAACCCGCGCTACCAGATCGGCGCGAAAGTCTCCGGCATCGGCCGCGTTTGCCGCCGCTTCGGCCGCGGCCGAAAACTGCACCTCATCGGCGCCCCGGCTGGCCGAAGCGCCGCCGGACGGCGAATTTCCGCGACTGTTGTGCGGGCCTTTCATGCCTTGGGGGCCGTGAACTTGCGAGGGACCATAAATTTGCATAGCAGATATTCTCCCGCCTCTGAGCTCTGTCGTGTCGTTTCCGTCGGGTCGCCGCTCGCGTGCAACGCGAACGGCGCTTCGAATCGAGCGAGGCCAATCGGTGCGCCGCCCAGGGGAGCCGTCAGGATCGCGGCCGCCCTGGGGGCAGGGTCAAGTCGCGGCAGGCGTTGCCGCGGGGTTACGGGTTATCTCGTGGTCTTTCTCAGGTTGAGTCGCAGTCCGTGTCGCGTGCTGTTGTCGTATCACTGTCGGGGAGGGTGAATCCAGCACTCGGGCGAACCGTTTGACCTCGCGAGCACAACGGCGAGAACAGTGTTGTCATCGTCGCGGGACTTGCCGCAGGTCGATCGTTTTCCGTGAGCGACCGGTCGCATAGCAGGCGCCTACTGTGCCGACTGTGCGCGTGCTGAGAGCCTCGCCGATCGCGCCGCCGCAGCGTGTTGCCGAATCGCCACAAACCGCGGGGTCGCCCGGCCGATCATTCCGATCGTGCCGCCGACAGGCGTCACAGCCATTCTACGGCCGCCGCATCAGCTTGGTTCGCCGCACGGTTTCATGCGAATCGTAGGGGCGTCGGCAGCCGGGGGTCAAGATCAGTGCTTGCTGGCGCCAATCGGCACGCCGGGAGCTAGAACCGGATCACGCGACGCATTAGCCATACGCCCCAGATAGCCAGCACAATGTTCCCCAGCCACACGGCTTCCGGCGGGAAGCCGCCGTCTTTGGCCTTGTCGACGCAGCCCACCAGCATCGGGTAATACACCAGCAGAATGGGCAGGAAGCACGCGAAGAAGCTGCCCCAGAACTCGCCGTGCCGCCGGCGGATCGCCATGGGGACGCCGATCAACACGAATCCCAGACAGCTGAAGCCGTTCGCCCAGCGTCGATGCGGCTCGGTGCGCAGCTTGCTCAGCGTCCGCTCGGCCCAAATCGTCTCGTTGACGCGAGGCATCCAGATCGCTTGCGACAATTCGTCGCTGCGGCCGGTCAGCAACGCGAAACCCGCGTCCGCCGCCATCTCCTGCTTGGACCGCTCGACCAACGCGACCTGTTCCACCACGGCCGGGCTGATCTCGCGCAACGAGTAGTTCGACGGGCTCTTAGGCCCGCTGTTTTGCCCGGTGAAGTCCTCGATCGGGAACGAGCGCTCGAAGGGGCCGGGGTAGATGATTTTCCAGCCATCGAAGTCCGCCTCGGCGTTGAGCATCGAGACCGTAACAATGCCGCGGGCCACATCCGTGTGAAGTTGGGCCTCGTCGGCCGTGATGACCGAGGCCTGCCGCCCGGGACGCGCCGCCAACTGGATCGTGGGGCCAATGAGTCGATGGTCCTCCACGGCTCGCACATTCACCTGCAGTCGGTCCGTGCGGAACCGTCCCGTGGTGCTGAGCTTGCTATAGGCGACTTCTTCCAGCGATTCCAGGATGACCCGTTTCACGCCGTCGTCGCCCCAGGAGACCGCGACGTCGTTCGTCACGACCGCTCCCAAGCTGACGGCCGCCGCCAGCGCAAAGCTGGGCCAAATGACCACCATGGGCGAGATGCCCATCGCCTTGACCGCCACGATCTCGTTGGAAGACGACACCCGTCCGTACACGCTGGTCGCCGCCAGCAGCATGGCGCCGGGCACGGCAAACTGCATCGCCTGCGGCAAGATGTAGGGCAGCATCCGCAGAATAGGGGAGAGCCCCAGGCCGTTTTCCACCGCCAGCTTGCCGATGAGCACAAGAAAGACGAACACCGTCAAGCTGGCCAAGGTGACCAGAAACGCCTGGGCCATTTCCGACAGGATGTAGCGGGTGAATATGCGCATGGCGGGGCGGGTTGTAGCAACCGGCCCGCGACGAGGGCAACGACAGTTCCCTGCCCGGAACGCCCCCTGGCGGTCAATCTTCGCCCAGATTGATCGACGAGTCGCCGGGCGGGTCGCGCCGGAAATCCCGCACTGCTTGCATCAGCATGCGGACGGCCGAACAATACGCGACCACCGCCGTCCGAAAATCGCCGCTAGCAATCGCCTCGTAGGCCCGCTGTCGCTCCTGGTGGATGCCCTGCCAATCGAAATGCCATTCGCGTTGGCTTTCCAGGTCTTCGAGTTGCCGCACAATCTCGCCGAGCGTGCCGATCGTCTCGGCGGTGGCGGCCACCTGGTACTTGCGATGGGGCCCCTTGCCGTACCTGCCGCGGACGCTCTGGCCGGCAAATCCCTGTCGCTCGGAGACCCAGCGGATGGCGCCCAGCAAACCGAGCCCCAACGTCGTGGCGCCGGCGACGGCCGCTGGCACCGTGTACTGTCCGGCCGCCAGTGCGATGGTCACAACCAGCGCCGCCCCGCTGCCCAACAGGCACGCCCATGTGGCGGGCGACAGCTTCTCGCGCCTGCGCGCCCCGTCTGACGCGGGCAACTCGCAAGTTTGCGTCTCGCCCAATTGATCGGGGGCGGTCACCTCAATCGCTACCACGGTGATGTTGTCGGGCCCGCCCAGCAGATTCGCCAAGTCCACCAGCGTTTGAGCCGCCTCTTTGGGCGGCAGCGCGTCAAGCACCATGCCGATCAGTTGCGGCGTGAGCGGACCGGTCAGTCCGTCGCTGCACAGCAAGTAGCGGTCACCCGCCGCGAGCGGAAAGGGGCCTTCCAGGTCGACCTTTACCGAGGGGTGCGGCCCCAGCGAGCGGGTAATCACATTCTTGGGGACGTAGGCGGGCACCTGCTCTTCCGACGCCTGCCCCGCGGCGGCCATTTCCCAAACCAAGCTATGATCGAAGGTGAGCTGCTCGAGCACTCCGGAGCGCAGCCGATAGACCCGGCTATCGCCCACATGGGCCGCCAGGGCGCCCTCCTCCAGCAGCACCAGGCAACTGCACGTGGTGCCCATGCCTTGGAAGTCGACGCTGTTTTGCCCCTTGGCGTAGATGCGCGAATTGGCGTCTTGCACCGCGGCGACAATCGCCTCGCACGGCGCCAGCTCGCGATGTTTGCGGAACGACAGCGGGATATTGTCCGCCGCGATCTGGCTGGCCAATTCGCCCGCCGCGTGGGCGCCCATGCCGTCGGCCACCATAAACAGGTGCCCGCCGCTGCGAAACTGCCGCTCGCCGTCAGCTAGCGACACCGCCATGGCGTCCTGATTGTTGCTGCGGCGCATTCCCACATCGCTGACCGCCGCGCATCTCACCCCCCCGACGGCTTGCTCAAGCTTGCTGGAAGACTGCGACACGGCGACCGAGGGGGCAGGAGGCGAGGCAAGAGTGGGTGCGAGTAGCGTTGCGGCGAGTTTGCCCATCTTAACCGGCGATGGCACGCAAAAACAGTCGTACGGCCGGCCATACGGGCCAATCGCCATGGCTGCCGGGACAAGGAATTCCTACACTCCCGCCCCCCGTACGGCCACCTCAACCGCGACTTTGCCGAACAGGCCACGCCCGTGCCGACTCGTAGTGCAACACAACTGGACTTCGCCGCCGCGGCGCAGCGCTGCGTCCGTTGGTGCTTCGTGCTGGCGATGGTGTTCTTGGCGACCACGGCGACCGGGTGCGTGCGCCGCCGACTGCTCATCCGCAGCAACCCGCCGGGCGCGACGGTTTACGTCGACAATCAACCCATCGGCGTCACCCCCTGCGCCACGTCATTTATCTATTACGGAACGCGTGAGATTCGCCTGGTGAAGCCCGGGTACGAAACGCTCACGATCAATCAGCCGATTCCCGCGCCGTGGTACGAGATTCCGCCCTTTGATTTTGTGAGCGAGAATGTCGTGACGAAAGAGATCCAAGACTACCGGACCGTCTCGTTCAATCTCACGCCACAGGTGATTGTCCCCACCGAGACGCTGATCGGTCGCGCCGACCAGTTGCGTCAAGCCACGCTGACCGGCGGACCGCTGCCGGCCGACGCCGGCGTGCCGTTGTTGCCGCCCTCGCTGGGCCAGGCGCCGTTGGGGCCGCCGACGATTATCACCCCCGACGGTCAGACGACGCTCGCTCCCCAGGGCGTGCCCGCACCGATGCTCGCTCCCGAGTACGTCGCCCCTGGCGTCGCCTTGCCGACAACCCCGGGTGCGGGACTCCTACCGCCCGGCGGCCAGGTGTTGGAACCACTGCCGCCAGCGCGCTGAGCGATTAACGGGAGTGGCTGGGGACGAAGTGAAGCGGAGCCCCCAGTGAACTGACGCCCAGGATCGCGTTGCCGCGATCGCCAACAGCGGACCGCGAACAACGGACTCACTTGATCGGCGTCTCGCGGTCGATCACGCCGCGGGCGATGCGAGCCGGGTCGCGGGCAATCTTGTCGGTGAAGTCCGCCACGTTGGCGAGAATCTGTTTGATCCGCCAGCTCAGGTCGCTGTTGGCCAGGATCTTCCGCACGTCGAGCACGGCCGCGTTCGCCTGATTGATCAACAGATCGACCCGCGCCGCCGTCGCGTCAACGCGCCCCCCCAGGCCGTTGACCGTGTCGTACAGCTCGCGATCTTTGATCAAGAGTCCCAGCGTGCCCTCGCTGTTGTTGATGTTGGCGCTCAGCTCGGCGACGTTGCCCAGCAGCTCTTCCAGATTCCGCACGCTCTTTTCCATCGAGGCGACGATTTCGTTGCCGCGCTCGCCAAGCGGTTTGGTGAGTCCGGTGAGATTCTGCAGGTTCTTGTCGGCCGAGCCGGCCACCCGCTCCAGACCCTCCATAATCGCCCGGGCGTCGTCGACCAGCGCAGGCAGTTGGGTGAGCCCCTCGCGGAGATTCTTCTTCATCTCCTCGTCGCCCACGATGTCGTTGACGTTATCCAGTGTTTCGCGGAACTCGACCAGCGCGCTGTCGAGCGATTCGACCATGTGCGTGATCCGCTGCAGGTCGTTCTCGCCGAGCACCTCGTTGAGTTGATTGGCCAGCTTGGCCACCTCCTGCCCCGCGGCGCCCAACGATTGGATCGTTTGCTTGAGATCGCCCTGGATGTCGCTCAGCATGTCCACTGGCGTGGGAACGTACATGCCTTGGGCCGTCCCGCCGGGGGGGATCGGCCGATTGCCCGCCGGCGGACGCACGGGAACGAACTCCAGCGTCGCGTCGCCGATAATCGACGTCGCGATGCGGGCCTGCTCGTTGTCCTTGACTTCTTGACCCTCGTTGATGCTCAGCGTGATCACGGCGCCTTCGTCGGTGGCCTCGACGCTATCGACGCGGCCGATGAGAATCCCGCGCCGCCGCACCGGCGTGTTCGCCGACACGCCCGGCGCACGGTCGGTGCGGACCTTGATTTGGTAGTTGCCCGCGAACGGCAGCGACGAAAAGTCGCTATGCCACGCGATGAGAATCGCCGTGATCACCACCGTCGCCACCGCGACGACGCCGACGCGAAATTGTTGATTGCGTTCGTTCATTTTGAAGCGCCTGGCCCGAGGCCGTAAGCCAAAGGCCGGAGTATTGGGTGTGATGGCGATGGCCGCTGCAGCTTGGGCTGACAGCTCGTAGCCAGCGGCCAGCTATTTCTCCTCCGCCAACTCGCTGATCCGGTCGCCCGCTTCGCCGCGAATGAACTGGGTGACGCGGCGGTCGGTGGATTTGTCGATGTCCTCAGGTTTGCCGTCGTACAGCGTCTGCGACTCGTCGTCGTCCAGTCGCGTCAGCGGGTAGAGCATCACGATCCGGTCGGACACCTTGCGGGCCGAGTTCATGTCGTGCGTCACCATAATGCTGGTCACGCCCAGGCGGTCGCGCACGCGGATCATCAACTCATTGATCACGTCGCTCATAATCGGATCGAGCCCGGTGGTTGGCTCGTCGTACAGCACGACCTCGGGCTGCATCATCAGCGCCCGGGCCAGGCCGACCCGCTTGCGCATGCCGCCGGAAAGCTCCGCCGGGAACTTGCGCAGCGCGCCCTTGGGCAGCCCGACTTCCGTCAGCAACTCCATCATCCGCCGCTCGTGTTGTGGCGCCTCGCTGCGCGGCCGATGTTGTCGCAGCGGGAACAGGATGTTCTCCGCCACGTTGAGGCTGTCGAACAGCGCCGCATTTTGAAATACGAACCCAAACCGCGTGCGCTGCTGCGAAAGCTCCTGTTCGGACAGCGCGTCGAGCCGCTGCCCGTCGAACCGCACGCTGCCGGAGGTCGGCTGAATGAGCCCGATGATGGACTTCAATAGCACGGTCTTGCCGCAGCCGCTTTCGCCGATGACGGCCAGGGTCTGCCCCCGCGGCACTGTCAGGTCAATATCGCGCAGCACCGTCTGCCGCCCGAACTGCACGCTGAGCGAGGAGGTTTCGATGATGGGTGCTGGTGCGACCATGGTTGCGGAGCTATAAGCTATGAGCTGTAAGCTGTAAGCCAGACGGGGCGGGGCGCTTTCCGCGATTCTGGCTTACAGCTTACAGCTCATA
>JAGQOU010000421.1 GCA_020427145.1 Planctomycetales bacterium
GATGTTGCCGTCGCAGTCGGCGTACAGCACGTTCATGAACAGCGCCTGCATGGCGGCCAGCGCCACGCGAAACTCGGCCAGGTTCTGCGCGCGAGCCATCTGCAGCGACTGCCGCAGCGGCACGGCTTCGAACAACCCGGCAATGTTGGCGGCGAGCATCACTTCGTTGCTCTCGCGCTGGACGATCGGCCCGTGGTGAGTCGAGCGGAAGGTGAACTCGCGCTCTTCGACGCCTTGCGACTTCCTGACGCGGATCACGTCGGTCCACTCGTCGGCCACCCGCCAGTCGCCGTCGTACTCGTACGCCAGGGGATTGTCGGGGTTGGTGAATCGAACGCGCCACACGTCGGCGATGTCGGGCTCGTTGGTCACCAGCGTCCAGCCGAGTCGCTCGTTGCGGCCCAGGGCGAGCGTGGGACTGCCGTAGAAATGCGCCCCGGTGAAATTCCAGGCCGAACGCCCGCGCCCGCCGTCGCTGGTGAGGTGCGCTTCGGCAAGCTGTGCGAAACCGAACCAGGGCATGTGCGGCGCGGCCAGCAGCATGGGCGCGCCCGAAGCCGTGCGGCTGCCGGCCAGGGCCCAGCCGTTGGAACCGGTGGCCGGCCAAATCTGCGGATTGCGCCGCGGCAGGCGTTCGCTGCTGAGCCCCGTCAAACGAAACGACAGCTCCAACGCCGTGTGCCGATGCGACGCGAGCACGTGCCACGGCTCGAACCGCTCGACGAGCCGCGGCCGCACCTGGGGGTGCTTGTCGAGATACCGATTGATGCCGCCGACAAACGCCGCGCACAGGCGTTGCGTATCGCGATCCAGCGTCGCAAAGTCGCGCTCGCTGCGCGGCACGATGCGAAACGCCCGGTTCAGCAGATCCGAGTTCAGCCCCTTCGGCCCGTACGCTTCGGCATAGCGCCCCAGCGCCATGATGTAGGCGTCCTCGACCTGCCAGAAGTTGTCCTCGCACTGCGCGTAGGCGAACGTGAACAGCGTCGCCTCGTCGGTCTTGCCGTGAATGTGCGGCGTGCCGAACTCGTCGCGCACGATGGTCGCCGCGGCGGAGAGCTCCTCCGCGGAGGGCAACTCAGGCACGTCGGCGCGCACCGACGCGCGACTCGCCAGCAGCAGCAAGGCCATCGACGCCAGTCGCGCCGGGCGACGAAGGTCACGTTGTCGCGGCACGCGGGGTCACTCCTGCGCGTCGCCGCTCGCAGCGAGCAGCTTGTCGAGTTGGGGCCGCAGCATATCGACCCAGATCTGGTAGCCGGCGTCGCTCATGTGCAAACCGTCGGCGAGGAACAGTTCCTGCTTGGGCTTGCCGTCGGCCCCCAGCATCGGCGGCCACACGTCGAGAAACATTAGCGTGTCGTCCTCCGCGCAGTCGGCGGCGATCAACGCGTTGGCCGCTTGGATTTCGTCAGCCAGCTTCCACCGCGCGATGCTTGGCTTGACCGCCACGTAGGCGATGGGCGTCTCGGGCAGCGACTCGCGCACCACGCTGACAAACTCTTGAAAGTCGCGATGCACTTGCTCCGGCGACATCCCGCCGGCCAGATCGTTGTCGCCGGCGTAGAACACGATGACGCTGGGGTTGTGCTTGATCACCAGCGTGTCGGCGAAATAAACCGAATCGGCGATCGTCGACCCGCCGAAGCCGCGATTGACCACCGGCAAATCGGGAAACCACTTGTCGAGGTTCCACATGCGAATGCTGCTGGAACCGACGAAGATGATGGACCCCGGCGCCGGCGGCGCTGCGGCGTCTTGTTTCTCAAAGGCCGCCATCTCCTTGGCCCAAGTCTTGGCGCGCCGGGCCCCGTCGGTCGGAGCTAGCACTTCCTTGGCAGCCGCGCACTTCGCACCGGCGGCGAGGGCGGCCAGCACGAGCAGACAAACGATCCTGGTTTTCACTTGATCAAACGAATGCGACACGTTGCCCGCCTTTCTGCAAATTCTGAAGAAGCGATTGAATCGCCCAGCACGCCGGGAGCGCCCCGCCAAGGAATCGATAGGATTGCCGACGGAGCGACGCTGGGATTGACGTTGTGGGGAGCGCGCCTGTTCCTTTTTTTCAACAAGCTGCAAGCAGCGGTTGCATGATCAATCGGGCCGCTCAACCTGTCGTTCCGGGCGCATCTGGCGGTTCTCGACGAAAAAAAGCCCGCTGCTCGGCGAAAATCTTCGACGTTGGATTCTCGCCCGGCAGGCGTACAATGTTGGGTTCGCCTGGAAACGCCCCCTCGTGCCGCCCACCGCACGCGACTTTAGCCGCCGGCCCGCCTTCAGTATGCCCGCCTCAGATATCATCATCAAAGGCGCTCGCGAGCACAACTTGCGCAGCGTCGACGTTCGTCTCCCCCGCAACAAGCTGATTTGCCTCACCGGCGTCTCGGGCAGCGGCAAAAGCTCGCTGGCCTTCGACACCCTGTATGCCGAGGGGCAGCGGCGATATGTCGAGAGTTTGTCGACCTTTGCCCGGCAATTCCTGGGGCAAATGCCCAAGCCGGACGTCGACCATATCAGCGGATTGTCGCCCTCGATTTCGATTTCCCAGAAATCGTCCGGCACCAATCCTCGCTCGACCGTCGGGACGATCACCGAAATTTACGACTTTCTGCGCGTGCTGTACGCCCGCGTCGGGGCCGGGCACTGCCACAAATGCGGTCAGCCGATCACTGCTCAGTCGCGCGAAGCGATCCTCGCGCGGATCATGCAGCTGCCGGCGAAGACCAAGTTCGCCGTGCTGGCGCCGATCGTGCGCCGCCAGAAGGGCGAGTTTCGCGACCTGTTCGAAGACCTGCGCAAGCAGGGCTACGTCCGCGCCCGGGTCGACGGCAAAGTGGCGCTGCTCACTGACGCGCTCTCGCTCGACCGGCAGATGCGGCACGACATCGAGGTGGTGATCGACCGCCTTGTCGCCGGCCCCAACGTGCGACCGCGACTCGCCGAAGCCGTGGAGTTGGCGCTGAAGCTGGGCGACGGCAACCTCATTGTCGCGACTCATTTGGACGAAGGAGACGCGGCGGGCGACGAGGCGCCCGGCAACGCCCCGCAGCACGACGAACAATCGGACGCCCCCGGCGACGCCGTTTCCAGCGACCCCGACCACCCCGATTTCGACCCCAGTCAGGTTGCCGCCAAACCGGGCGATCTGTTCCTTAGCGCCGACTACGCCTGCACCGCCTGCGGGCTCAGCTTCCAGGCGCCCACGCCGCAGCTGTTCAGCTTCAACAGCCCGCAGGGCATGTGCCCCGAGTGCGACGGCCTGGGCGACATGTTCAGCTTCGACCCGGGCAAACTGGCCAGCCAGCCCGACAAGTCGTTCGCCCAGGGAGCCATCGAACTGATCGGCTCCTGGAAAGACCTCGGCCGATGGAAGCGGCACATCTACGCCGGCGTCGCCGAGACGATGGAACGCAAGCTCGACCTCCCGCCCGGCCACTTGCTGGAAACGCCGTGGCAGGAGCTGACCGACGAGCACCGCCGGCTGTGGTTGTGGGGCACGGGCGACGAGCACATCACCTTCACTTGGCGCGGCGGCAAGAACGCACAAAAGTACGGCGGCGCGTTCGAGGGGATCATTCCCGAACTGCTCGAAAAGCACCGCAACGCCAAGGCGAAGTCGCTGATCGCCAAGCTCGAAAAGTTCATGAACGTAATCCGCTGCCCCGATTGCGACGGGCAGCGGCTCAACCCGCAGGCGCGGTCGGTAAGCCTGACGACCGCCCATGAAGCCTTTGCCGAGCGTCCGTCGCTGACGCTGCCCGAGGTGTGCGCGCTGCCGGTCAGCGACGCCGCCAACTTCTTTCGCCAACTGCAACTCGACAAGACCAACACCACGATCGCCACCGAGCTGCTCAAGGAGGTTTGCGGCCGGCTCGGGTTTCTCTCGAACGTGGGGCTGGAATACCTGTCGCTGGAGCGCACGGCGCCGACGCTCTCGGGCGGCGAGTCGCAGCGGATCCGGCTGGCCGGGCAAATCGGCTGCGGCCTGGTTGGCGTCACCTACATCCTCGACGAACCCTCGATCGGCCTGCACCCGCGCGACAATGATCGGTTGCTCGGCACGCTCGAACAATTGCGCGACCTGGGCAACACCGTGGTCGTGGTCGAGCACGACGAAGACACGATGCGGGCCGCCGACCACATCATCGACTTCGGCCCCGGCCCCGGCGTGCGCGGCGGCTACGTCGTGGCCGAAGGCACGGCCGACGCCATCGCCAAAAAACGTGACAGCGTGACCGGCGCGTTCCTGAGCGGCAAGCGGAAGATCGAAGTCCCCGTGACGCGCCGACTCGGACAGGAAGCGGACGCCGCTGCGAATGGGGAAGGCGGAATGGGGAATGGGGAAAGGTCGGAATCCGCGATTTCCCCATTCCCCATTCCCCACTCCCCATTTCCTCACGGCGTGCTTCGCATCCTCGGCGCTCGGCACAACAACCTCAAGAACGTCGACGTCGAAATTCCGCTGGGCGCGTTTGTGTGCGTCACCGGCGCCTCGGGCAGCGGCAAGAGCTCGCTGGTGAGCGATATCCTGGTCGAAGCGCTCCGCCGCGACCTCAACAACGGCAAGGGCCAGCCGGGCGAGCACGACGGCATCGAGGGGCTTGAGCATCTCGACAAGATGATCGCCATCGATCAGTCGCCCATCGGCCGCACGCCGC
>JAGQOU010000422.1 GCA_020427145.1 Planctomycetales bacterium
CGCCGCCGTTTGCGGGCCGCGTAGCGGCCCGGCTAGGCCGTTATGACGTTCGCTAGGCTTTGTATTCTTCCCAGTCTCGCGCGGAAGGCCAGTTGATTGCCCCGTATTCAGAGAGATGCTTGCATTGCCGCCGTCGCCGCACTACCGTTATCGCGCAGCGGAAGCCGTTTGCACAAGGCCGCACAACGCCGGCGTGACGCCACACCGGAGGAGTTTGTGTCGTTGCCGCGCCCGCGCTGGGAAAAGGAGTTCTGCCGTGTTGGTCATCTCGCGAAAAGTCGGCGAACGGCTGCTTATCGGCGATGGGATCGCCGTGACCGTGGTGAAAATCACCAACGGCGGCGTACGCCTGGGCATCGACGCCCCCGCGGCCACGCCGATTATGCGCGAGGAACTCGCCGAGGAAATCCGCCTGGCGGAACACACGAAATCGGCCGAGGTGCAGGGCGATCCCCAGTAACCTGCTGGGGAGATTTGCAGTGACGCTTGGCCATCGAATCATCGGCGAACTCGGCGCCCGCGGGATGCGGGGCATGTTCTTCGACTTTCGCGGATACTGCGAGCTGCGTCGAGTCGATGATCTGCCGTCGCTACGCCGGTTTTTCGATCGCCGCGGCTATCGGGGAGTGCCGGCGGCAAATGATCCGGTCGAGGTCGTCGACGCGCTGGCTTCTCATGGAGAGTGCGCGGCGTGTACTTGGGCGTTGTTGCTCGCGGATCCGCTCTTTTGGCTCTGTGCGCTGTTGCTGAGGTAACGCTCACGGTCAGGCTCGGCGGAGCCTCGCTCTCCCGGGGCCGCTCATTTCACGAAAACCGCATCGTCGGCGTGCTGCACCGCGCGGGGGGTGACGACCAGGTCGTAGCGCACGTCGACCATGTCGGGGGCGCGCACGGTGTTGAGCGGGCCGTTCTTCGTGATGCACTCGTCGAGCCGGGCGAGCTTGGTGGCGAAGTCGGGTTCGCCGGGCAGTTCGGCGCCAGGGGCGGCGCCCCAGTTGATGCGCGTGCCGCCGCGAGTGACCAGCCGATACAGAAACGCGCTGGAGCCGCCGCGCGTTTCCGGCCGCACCGAGGGGACGATCTCCACCAGATAGTACCGTTCCCACACGTCGGCCAGCTGCTGGGCCAGCTGCAGCCCGCCGGCTACGCGGGGGTCGTCCCAACGCTGCCCCACCGGCGGCTGGCCCACAATGCCGCTCAGTCGCGGCAGATAACGCAGGCGAATCTCCGCGACGTCGCGCATCGGCAGGTGAATCCCGTCGCGATCGACTGGCAGCAGTCGCATGCCGGCGCCCGCGGCAAATTCGACCACCGCGATCGGTTTGCGGTACGTCACGGTGAGATGCACCGCCGGCGGGTACGATTTTTCGACCTTCTCGACTGATTCGATCCAGGGGCTCAACGCGAAGGCGTCGCGCACGGTGGGGATGAACGAGTCGTCGGCCACGGATAGTCGGCGATCGAGCCCGGCGTTGCGAATCACCTCGGTGCGCACATCGCCCACGAGCCAGTCAGGCGGCGTCGAGAGCGAGATGTTCTCGGCCGGCAGCAGGTACCGATCGCGATTGACGACGCTGGGGGCGACCCGCTCCCACAGCAGACCCAGTCCCCAGGCAGTGGCCGTGGCAACGGCGATCACCACGGCGGCGCGCAGGCGATTCGAGAACCGCGGCGGAGTCGCGACATCGACCTTCGCCGCCGCCTTGGCAGCGGTGCGTTTTGGTTTGTCGCGCGTGACGATCGTCGCCATAGCCAACGCCTCCGTGCGTTATCGGCTTTTTGCCCCGAGATCAAATCAAGAGGACAGGATGACAGGATGTGCAGGATTGACAGGGTCGTGTCAGAGTCCAGGCTCTTCACGGTGCGTTGCGCTTCGCTCCAAGCACCCTACAGTTCCATCCTGTTCATCGAGCAGATCCTGTTATCCTGTCCTTCTTGATCCCGGTCTCACCAGATTTCGAGTTCCGTCTCCAACTCCACGCCGAGTCGTTCGGCCACGCGGCTGCGGATCATGTCGATCAGGCGGAGTGCGTCTTGAGCGGTGGCGCCTTCATCGGCCACGATGAAGTTGGCGTGACGGCTGCTCACCTCGACGCCGCCGACCCGCGTCCCCTTGAGGCCCGCCTGGTCGATCAGCATGCCAGCGCTCATGCCGCGAGGGTTCTTGAACACGCTGGCGGACTTCTGATGCGAGAGCGGTTGGCCCGCCTTCTTGACGATCCACTGCTTTTGCATCCGCTTGGTCAGCTGCACGGGATCGTCCGGTTCCAACTGGAAGTCGGCGCTGAGGATGACCAGCTCGTCGAGGCTGCTTTGTCGGTAGGCGAACACGAGGTCTTCGCGCTCGCGCACATGCAGTTCGCCGGCGCGGGTCAGCACGGTGGCCTGACAGGCCCACTGGCCGATGTCGCCGCCGCGGGTTCCGCTGTTGCCGTGCAGGGCGCCGCCAATGGTGCCCGGGACGCCCACCAAGGGTTCCAGCCCGGCCAGGCCGGCCCGGACCGATTCGCTGATGGCGTGGGCCAGCTTGGCTCCGCCGCCGGCGGTCAATCGTCGCCCGGTCATGCGGATGTCGGTGAACTCCGGGGCGGTCAACGCGACGACCATCCCTTGGACGCCTTCGTCGCGGATCAGCACGTTGGACCCGCCGCCGAGCAGGCGGATCGGTACGTTCTCGTTGCGACAGCGGCGGACCAGGGCCGCCAACTCGTCGAGTGTGTTGGGTTCAGCGTAGAACGCGGCCGGCCCCCCCAGGCCGAGCCACGTGCGCTCAGCCAACGGGGTGTCCCGTCGAACGATCTTTTCGAACCCACTCACCAACGTCATTGCGGCAATTCCCTCACAAGGAGGCACATATGGTGACGGTTTCACCGCCGAGCGTCAATTCGGCGGCTGCCAAATTCCCTATTCTCACACCCCAGCGGGCGTCAACTGTGCGATTGGAAGCCGGTACGAGCGGGTCGCCGTAGTTTTTCGACTACCGCAGCCTCGCGCGCCCAGACCCCAGCGTCCATCGGCGACAATCGGCCACAGAGCCCGCCCTGCGTGAGGCGAGCCCCGCGGCGTCACATTGGTAACGGCATCCCGGCCTACCCAGTGGCAAAATCTGCGCCTCCGCGGCTTGGATTCTCTCAAGTTGCCGCCCGAGCCGCCACAGGCGGGGCGCCGTCCGGGGGGGCGAGACGCTGCCGGGCCCCGTTCTTTTCTCTGCGCCATGGCCAATAACGTCGCTGGCTCGGCAGAGCCTCGCACTCC
>JAGQOU010000423.1 GCA_020427145.1 Planctomycetales bacterium
CTACCGCAACTACCGCCGCGCCGACGGGCAACTGGTGACGCATATTGTCGACCCGCGCACCGGGTCGGCGCTGCCGTACCGGGGCATGAGCGTCACGGTGCTCTCGCCAACCTGTATGGAAGCCGACGGGATCGCCACGGCGCTGGTGGTCCTGGGCGACGACCGGGCGTACGAATGGTGTGAGGAGCACGACGTGGCGGCGCTGTTTCAGAGCGTTGGCGCCGACGGCCGCGTCGTTCGCCGCGCGACGACACGTTACGAACAACTGTCGCGTCCCGACGACTCTGCGAACTAGCACAGCGGTCGCCGCAGCGCGCATGATTTTGGAATGATCGCCATGTGGAACATGTTTTTCTTGACCTTGGGCGTGTTCGCCGTGGCGCTGCTGGGCATGGCGATCGGCGTGATCGTGTCTGATCGCCGCATCAAAGGCAGCTGCGGCGGCATGGCCAACATGCGCGACACGCAAGGCCGGACGATTTGCGAGGCCTGCACGAATCCCTCGCCGGAATGTCGCGGCGAGCCGGTCGAGGCGGCTGAAGACGACCACTAGCGTCACGCCAATAGGCGCCGCCAGCGCGACTCCGCGCTAGCGTTCTACCGCGTTGCTTCGTAGATCTCGGTTTGATTCAGTTCGGCGCGCAGCACCGCGCCCAGTCGCTGCAGCGCTGCGTCGCGCGTCTCGCGCCGCACGTCGTCCTTGGGCAGCCATTGCGAGACGATCCAATACCGTTCGCCGGGCTGGAGAGTATCGAGGAACTCGGCGATTTCGCGCTGCCGCACGTCTTCGAATTGCACGAAGATCGGGAAACTCGCCAGCGGGCGCGAATCGCCCGTGTAATAGTGCAGCGCCTGGCCCATGTAGTGCGACGCAACGACCACGGACTCGCCCGGCTCGGCAAGTTCGTCCAGTTTCGTGGCGACGGCGCGAAAGTCTTCCTCGGCGTACGCGGGGTCGTACAACCGGTTGTAGAAGGCCAACAGGTTGACGGCAATGAGCGTGGCGGCGGCGCAACTCACCAGCCAGTTCTTAACGCTGCGCGACGCCCCGGCGCCAATTAGCAGAGCGTAAGGTATCGGCAGCCACGCGGCATAGCGATAGAAGAACCCGACGCCCGCCAGGTTGCCGCCGTAACCGAGCGCGGGAATGAGCAACACCGTCGGCAAAGCCAGCAGCCAAAACGCCCGACGACGGCCGATAGCGCAGACGGCGCTCCATCCCAAGACGGCCCACGTGAGAGCGACGACCGCCAGCCACGGCAGGAATTGCCGAATGCCCTCGGCGGCCGACATCGAACGCAGGTCTTTCATCGACGGGCCGACGGTGTAGCCCAGGGCCTGCATGGCGTACATGTAGCCCAGGGCTTCGACGTCAAAGCTCGCCGGCAGGCTTTCGTCGGGGTGGTCGGCCATGGCGCGGTGGAGGAGGATCGGCGTGGGAGCCAGCAGCAATCCCAGCGCCGCCGTCGCCGTGAGCAGCGCGCGCCACCGGCCGGCGCGAATCTCACGGTCGGCGAGCACCGCCCAGACCACGACCGCCAACGGCCCGGCGTAGTAATGCGTCCACACCGCCGCGGCCGACGACAGCGTCAGGAGGATCCAATCCCCCCGTCGGTTGTGATTCAAAACGCGCAGCGCTCCCCAGAACATCATCGCGGCAAACAGCGCGTAGAGCGCATACGCGCGCCCCTCGCGGCAATAGTGGATGTGAAACGGCGCGCACGCCAGAAATAGCGCCGGCCACCAACCCAGTCGCTTGCCCAGCAACTCGCGCCCGGCCGCCAGAACGACGGCCACCGCGCCGACGCCGTAGACCACGTTCAACCAGCGCGCAGCCAACTCGGTCCGCCACAGGCGAATCCAAATCGCCACCGTCGGTCGGTACAGCGGCGGGAACAGGTCGTCGTCCTCATCGAGAAGCATCGACGCGATCGGCTTTCGCGTCAGCAGCAGTTCGGCGACTTCGTCCGAAGTGTATCCCGTGCCGTGCAGTTGCCACGCGCGCAGAATGAACGCCAGCAGCAAAATGAGCCCCGGGAGAAGGGCGCGGCGTAGCGATGAACGGTCGATCATGGACGGCGGCCTCGACAAATTCGCAAGGAGACTTGCACAATCAGGCGCCGCCGGCGTCGCCTGGCGGCGAACGGAAAGTTGACGTTATTGTTCACTGAGTTGAATGCGGCGCGAAGGGATGAGTGACAAGACGACTTTCCATCACGATCACGTCGCGGCGTATTAGGCGTCAGACGGCCGCGTAGCCGTGCGGACGGCCAAGCGATCGGCTTCGGCCATCGCATGCGGGTGCGTTGGCGTTGCGTTTTGCACGTCGAATCGCGCTACGTCGCCGTTCCGACCGACCAATCCCATTTCGGTCAGACGCGACTCCATTCTATCCAGAACGTCCGGATCGATACGCGCAACGTTGCGTACCCGCAGGGGCGGGAGCCGCTCTGGTTCGGGTGTGCGCGGCTCGATCGCCAATCTGGCCGCCGCGCGAGCAATGAGCCGACCGGGCGCTGCACAAAACGCCTCATACGAAACAAGCCAAAATCGCTCGGGGCCGATGCGCTGTAGTTGCGCAAGCGCCGTGTTGTGATGATACAGCACCTGTTGACAGACGCTCTCCACCGGATCGTCGGCATCCCAACTCGCTCGCGGCGCCAGTCCGTAGGGTTGGGAAAGTCGGCCATGGATCATCCGCCGAGCGTCGTACAGCGACTGGGCCTGCCACAGCGGCGAGCGCAGCATGCAGATGAACGTCGCTTCGGGCGCCGCGTCGGCCACGTCGCCGGCGACCGCATTGAGTCGATTGCACTTGGAAATCAGCGGTCGGTCGTAGGCGTGCGTCCAGGCGCCGAAGAACTGCCGCATATCGTGCGCGAGCTGATCGTCGCGCAGGCGCGGCTCGGCGGTTCGCTCGTGGCCGATGTAACGGTCCCACAGCGGCAGCGCATCGTTGAGTCCGCCCAGGCCCGCCGTGCGACCGTAAAAGCTGTGCAGCGTTCGGTGCGGACGCTCGACGAGTCGGCGCAGCGTACGCGTCGCTACCAGCGGCGCGCGGGGAAAGATGTTGACGACGTTGGTGAAAACGGTGACGGGCAATTCGGCCGCCAGCGTTTGGTGCACCACGGTCGTGCCGGAACGCGGCGCCCCGCAGATGAACAGCAACGGATGCGTTCCGGCAGGCGCTTGACGATACTTGCGGCGCTCAATCCACGACAAGCCCCAATCCAGCGGGCTGGCCGCCAAGCCCATGCCCGCAACCGCCATCGCGTACATCGCGGCGGAATCGCGCGTGCGTATCAGCCGCCCGGCCAACTTAAGCGGGCTACGAAAGTGCGCAGGCAGGTAGTTGTGGAGAAGTTTTTTCACGACGCGTCGCTCGCAGCAGCGGGATGAGCGACGTGCGGCAAATGCAGCCGCTCGCGCACGGCGGCCGCGTGATCGTCCATGGCGACCACGCGAAAATGCTTCTGCAGACGGTCAATCACGCGCGTCACGACGTCGACCTTCCACGCGGACGGCTTGTCCATGGCGGGGAAAAACTCGAGTCCCACGCCGTCGTCGGCGCCGAGAAAGTCGAGCGGATGCAGAAGAATCGACGGTTCGACGCGCAGCAGTCGGCATAGCGTCAGCGCTGCGGCAAAGTACCACTGCGCCAGCGGTCGCGAAAAGCGGGCGAGGTACAGAATGTAGCTGGCGTGAATGGGGATCTTGGCCAACGGCATCGTCGTAACGGGGATCTCGACCAATTCCGGCGCCACGTCTGTCCAGGCGTAGGGACGCAGCGAACGGAAACCCTCGGCGAAGCGACCGAATAGCTGCTTACGCTCCTCTTGCTGTTCGCGCGACAACCGGGCCGTGAAAAAGTAGTAGAGCCGCGCGACCGGACCAAGAAACGTGGGAAACGTCGAAGCGTCGTACCCGTAGCCGCGTTCCGCCAACGTCTCCAGCACGTCCGGCGAAAAGCTGAAGCCGGGCCCCCGAAAGCCGGTCGGTCGGCAGCCGGTCCCCATTTCGATGGCGTGCTCGGCCGAACGCAACTCTTCGGCAATCTCGTCGCGCGCGTACAGATGCAGCCACGGTTCGTGGTTGAAAGAATGATTGCCGATTTCATGTCCGGCGTCGGCGATGGCGCGCAAGGCGTTGCGGTTAGCCTCCAGCGCCGCGTCTTGTCCCACCACGAAGAACGTGATCCGCAGTTTGCGTGCAGCGAGGATTTCCAACACGCGCGGCGCCACCACGTCGAGGTAGCTGGGATACGAATCCCAGCCCTCGTCGCCGTGGGTCTTCATGTAAGACCAGCGGTTGTCAAGATCGAGCGACAAGCTCGCCAGCGGCTTTGTCATGTGATTGCGAGCGGGGTGAAGAGGAGGAGTCAGACGCCGCCGCCGGCGAAACGCCGGTGGAATGGGCGGGCGCCAGGCTCGGCAAGAGCGTTGACGCCAAGGCGTCGTCGACCAGCGCAATGATTTCGTTGACGTTGAGCGTGCCCTTGGTGATGTGCGTCGAGTTGACCGCAAACACGTAGGGCGCCGCGGTGGCCAGCGGCGGCAGCCGGTCGGAGTAGTTGAGCGTGGGGAGCGCCATCACGGCGCGAGCGCGCGACACGCGAAACGCGGCCACGTGTTCGTCCTGCAGATCAGGATACATCCGCCGCAGGGCCGTCATGAAATCCCTTTGGATCTCATCGTCAGAGCAGTTCCAAATAGCGTCGTCGGTCGCCGCGTAGCGCGGGAGGTAGACGAGATGTTGGCCGCCCAATTCACTGGGGTCGACCAGCGAGGTCATCTCAATCACCGCGGTGAAGGGGAACCCCTCGTCGGTGATATTCGTCACGTAAAACCCGGCGAGCGGTCGGGTGAGCAGCACCGAGGCGCAGACGACGCCCAGGTACTCCACGCCCTCGTGCCGAGCGCGCTCGTCGGGGTCGAGTTGTTGGCAAGCGGCCGCGACATGGGCGGCGGGCGTGGTAAGCACGACGCGATCGAAGTGCGCCGAACCGGCGGGCCCGTCGACGCGCACGCGACCGTCGGCCTCAGCGACCACCGCGTTCACGGGGGAATTGGTGCGCAGGTCGGCGCCGCGTTCTTGCAGGTTCTCGGCAAACTTGGCAAGCACGCGCGCGTACCCGCCGCGGACGTAGCCGAACATCTCCTTTTTCAGTCCGGCCTGCCGGGCGCTGTACATCCGCTGAATCGTGGCCCAGATAAACGCGGCCGAACAGCGGCGATAGGCAGGGCCGAGCTTGGCCAACAGCAGCGGTTCCCAAATCTTGGCGAACGTGCGGCGGCCCGACCATTTGCTCAGCCAGTCGCCCACCAGAACCTGCTCCAGCGCACGGCCATCGCGACGTTTCGAAGCGCCGAAGATCGTTCCGGCAAGACGCACTTTGTCGATCAACCGCAGCGGCGGGAATCGCAGGAACTCCCACGAGTTGGACATGGAATGCAATTGGCCATCGGTGAAGAAGCCGGTGCGAGTTTCAACCCATTCCAACTCGTCGCCAAGCCCCAGGTCGTCGAGCAGCGCTCGCAGACGCAGGTCGGAGAGCAGCGTCACATGGTAATGCTTGTCCCATGTGACGTCGCCGATTTGCCAGGCGCCGGCCAGGCCGCCGATCTCGGGCGCGGCCTCCAGCACCGTGACCCTTTGTCCCTGTGCAAGTAGCCGGTGGGCCAGCGTCAGTCCGAGCATGCCGCCGCCGACGATGGCCCACGAGCGGGACTCAAGAGCAGCTGCTGGTGAGCCTTGGGGGGCGTTCATTGCGCGACCGTCCATGCGCCGTCGGCGGATTGCGAGTTGGCCGACGCGAGTTCGGTGACAGTTCCCGCGTCGATCGCATACGCGGCGCCGCACTTGGCGCACGTACATCGGTCGTGGCTGGTCGGCGCTCCCGCGCTCCAGCGAGCGACCGGATGCCCGCATCGGCAGGCGGCTCCGATGGAGCGGGCCGGGTTGCCCACCACGAGTTGGAAGTCGCCCACGTCGCGGGTGACGACGCTGCCCATGCCCACCATGGCAAACCGGCCGATGCGCAGGTTGCTGCCAACAGTGCAACCTGCGCCGATCGTGGCGCCGGCGGCCACCACAGTTTGCTGCGTTTCCTCGTCTGGATCCGACGAGCGCAGCTGCAACAAATCGGGCGTCGTGGCGCGCGGGAAAACGTCGTTGGTAAAGATCGTGCCGGCGCTAATCATCACGCCGTCCTCGATCGTCACGCCGTAGCAGATGTAAACCATCGCGTTGATTTTGACGCGATGGCCGATCCGCACGTCGTAGGCGACGTAACTCTTCTCGCCGATGATGCACTCTTCGCCAATGGCGGCGCCGTGACGAATATGCACGGAGTCCCACACGCTCGACCCTGGCCCGACGGTGACGTCGGGCTCCAGGATCGCGGTGGCGTGAATCCGCGGCGGCGGCAGTGGGGCAGACATAATCAGGCGACGCTCGCTTCGGTGTCGACGGGCTCCCACTGGCCGCGCGCCAGCGAACGATAGGCTGCTTCGATCACGCAAACCGAAGCCAGCGCGTCCTCGGGCTGCACCAGCAGCGGCTCTTCGCCGCGAATGGCCGATGCGAAGTTCGACACCTGCCGCTCGAACGCGACGAACTTGTCGTAACCGTTGCCAAACACGGTCCAATCGGCGTCGCCGCTGCGGCGGTATTTCGACTCCCGCCAGCCGACCAGCAACGTGCCGGCGCTGCCGTACACGGCAATGTAGTACGGCAGCTCTTTGCTGACGCTCCACGACAGGTCGATGCTTGCCATCACGCCGCCGTGCGTGTGGACGAACATTTTGGCGGTGTCCTCGACCGGCAACTCCTGGATGCGGCGCCCTTCCATGGCCTGGATCTCAATCAACTCGCCCAGAAAGAACCGCGTGACGTCGACCGAGTGCGTGCCGTTGTCGATGAGCACGCCGCCGCCGGAGATTTCCGGATCGGCGTTCCAACGGTGAGTCATATCGACCCGACCGGTGAAAACGTTCTCGAACATCACAATCTCGCCGAGCACGCCGGACGTGACGAGCGACTTGGCCTGCGCCACATCCGGCACGTAACGAAACTTCGACGCCATGGTGAACAGCACGCCGTGTTCCGCGGCCGCGGCGATCATGCCCACGGCTGCTTCCGATGTGATCGCCAGCGGCTTTTCGCACAGCACGTGCAGGCCGGCGGCCATCAGTTGCCGGCACACGTCCGGATGCGTGATCGGCGGCGTGCAAACCAGCGCCGCGTCGAGATTCATCTCGGCGAGCATCGCGTCGACGCTGTTGAACGCGGCGCAGCCGGCCGTTTCCGCCAGGGCTTCCGCCGCTTCTTGACGACAGTCGGCGATTGCAGCCAACTCGGCGTTGTCCGCTCGTTTGAACGCCTCGACGTACGCTTGGGCGATCGCGCCCGCGCCGACGAGGCCGAATCGCAGGGATGTCTTTTCCTTGGTGTCCGCCATGAGATTAGCCTTTCACAATCTGGTCGACGGCCGTGCGAATCACTTCCACGACCTGTTGAATATGCAGTTCGGTGTACTTTTCGTTCAGCGGCAACACCAGCACCGACGCCAACGCGGCGTACGTGCCGGGGTACCGCTCGCGGCTGTAGTCAACCGCTTCGGGCCGAGCCAGCGTGAAGGGGAACCGGCTGTTGCCGAAGGTGCGCTGCTCGCGCAACACCTGGCACTCGAACGCCGGCTTCTGGATGTAGCGCGGAGCGCAAAACACGCCGCGTTCCTTCAGCCGCCCGGCCAGCGCGTCGAGCCCGCCTTCGAGCTTCGAGCCGTCGACTTGCAGGCAATACTTCCAATAGGTGTGCTTGAAGCCGTCGTCCACGGCCGGGGGCCGCACGCCGGGCAGGCCCTGCAAGCCGGCGGTCATCAGGTTGGCCAGTCGCGTGCGGCGTTCGACGAAATCGTCGAGCTTGGTCAGCTGAGCCGCGGCCACGGCGCCGGTCAGTTCGTTCATGCGATAGTTGAGCGCCAGGAAGTAGTGATCCGGCTTCGGATCGCCGTAGCCCCACGCCTTGTTGATGAACAGATACATGCGGCGTCCAAGATCGGCGTTCGCCGTGACGCACAATCCGCCCTCGCCGGTGGTAATGTGCTTGCCCTGTTGCAGGCTAAAGCAGCCAATGTCGCCGAACGTGCCGACCTTGCGGCCGTTGATCTCGGCGCCAAAGGCTTGAGCACAATCCTCGATCACGGGAATGTTGCGGCTGCGTGCCAGCTCCATGATCGGCTCCATCCGGCAGGGGTTGCCGAACAGGTGCGTCACCATGATCGCCTTGGTGCGCGTACTGAGCACCTTTTCGATCGTCTCGGCCGTGACGTTGTACGTCACCGGATCGACGTCGGCGAACACGGGGATCGCCGACTGGTAGATGATGGGGGTCAGCGCGCCCATGTCGGTGATCGACGTGGTGACCACCTCGTCGCCCGGCTCGGGATCGATGGCGGCCAGCGCGGTGTGCAGCGCCGCGGTCCCGGAGCTCGACGCATAGCAGTGGGGCACGCCCAGGGAGGCGGCGAATCGCACTTCGAGCGACTTGACAAACTCGCCCTTGGTGCTGGTGAGCGTACCGCTTTCGATGGCAGCGGCCAGGTTGAGCATTTCTTCGTCGCCGAGCTCGCGACCGGAGGAATCTTGGTCAGAGGGCAGAATCAGCTTTTCAGTTGTCAGTGCGGTGTCGGTAGCCACAGGTGTTCTTTCGTTGAATCGCAGAAGGAGGGATATGAGACGTGTCTTGATTTGTGATCTCGCGAATCACTCGTCGTGCCGTTGTCGGCGGGGAACAAAGCGCGAGCCGAACAAGCTCGCCATGAGTCGCAGGTGCCCGAGCGACGCACGGGCGACGCGCATCTTGGAATGCCCGGCCACGCGCGAACGCAGGCGGGCCGGGTGCTCGACCACGGCCCCGCCAGAGGCAATCAGCCGGCACATGAGTTCGGCAACGCCCACGAAGCCGGCGCTTTGCACGGGCAGGTTGACCACGGCTGGCCGCCGATACACGCGGTAGCAGCTGGTGTAGCAGGTCATCCGTCGGCCCATCGCCACGCCGTACATGCGCGTGGCCAATTGCGAAATGCGCAGCCGCCACGCCGGCACGTTGTCGACGCCGCCCTGCGGATGGTAAGGCGACGCGGTGACCATATCGACGCCGTCGGCCAGCAGCCGGGTCATGGGTTCCAATTCAGCCAAGTCGTAGGATCCGTCGCAGTCGATTGATGCCACCACGTCATACGTTGCGGCGCGTAGGCCGGTTTCAATGGCGGCGGCAATGCCACGGTTCTGGTCGTGACGCAGCACGACGTAATGCGAACGTTCGCCGGCGGCCGCCTCGACGCGCGCGACCGTATCGTCGGCGCTGCCGTCGTCGACCAACAGGAACTCTAGATGAAAGCGGTCGCCCAGTTCGTCTTCGACTTGCTGCAGGCCCGCCATCAAGGGGGCGACGCAATCGCTCTCATTGAACATCGGCACGACGACCGAGAGCCCCGGCAGCGCCGTCGCCGATGTCGGCGAGGCGCCAGCCGGCGCGGCGGGCGAGTGGTTCGGCGTAGCGAGGAGATCGGACACGGTGCTCAGGGGGTGTGAAGTCGGGGAGAGGGGAAATTCATGAGGGGATTGATTGGCTGCGGCTGTTCGG
>JAGQOU010000424.1 GCA_020427145.1 Planctomycetales bacterium
AATCCGGGCAGACGAGCGCCTCGCCAACCTGCTCGTGCCGCGCGTGCATCAGCGTAGCGCAGAGCCGGCATGGCACGGCGATCAGCGGCGGCGAGTGCGCAGCGATCTGCTGCGGCGTTGGCGCTTCGTCGGGTCCCCACACTTCATATTGCTCGCCAAACATCGCGGCGGGAATCACCGGCTCGCGCGGCTTGGCCGGCGGCGGGACCACGGTCAGGTGGCCGCAGTCAGGGCACTTTGCCTTGCGGCCTACCTGCGACACGCCGAACGTCATGCGAGTTTCGCACAATTCGCACGAAAAGCTGACGTGGCGAGGGGCGGGCGGCGGCGTCTTCGCAGGTGATGCGTCGTCGTCACTCGCGATCCGAAACTCGTGTCCGCACGCTCCGCATTTGCCAAGTCGTCCGGACAACGCGGCGGCCACTCGCAGCGCCTTGCCGCAGCGCGGGCATTTTGCGGGACGAGTCATCGGACGGCACTGCGTCAAAAACGGCGGCGTGATTTCGATAGGGGACGAAGGTTCTTTAAAGAGACGTTTTCGCGACGACGTTTTGTCTAAGAATCCGCCGTTGAAGGACAACGAAATCAATCCGCGGCGTTGGTCAGGAGGACGATGGCGTAGAAACGCGTGTCCTTGTGGATATCACTGGGGGCTCCCCGCGGTCGCCCCCCGGCGCCCCGACCAAGTTTCGACGGAATCCTGACATTTCCTGGTGCGAGTCGACAGGGCGCGGCGATGCCGGTACGATCCACGGCGGCAACAGGCAGCGCGACCGGACAGCGGGTACTGGACGTCTATGTGGCAAGGCATTCGCGGACACGATGACATTGTCGAGGCGTTTCGGCGCTCGCTTCAGTGCGGGCGGTTGGCGTCGACCTATCTGTTTGTCGGGCCTGAGGGCGTCGGCAAGCGGTCGTTCGCCCGGCAGTTGGCTGCAGCGCTGTTGTGTACCGAGACTCCGGATGAGCAGCTTGCCTCCTGCGGACAATGCGAGTCGTGCCGCCTGTTCGCCGCGGGGAACCACCCGGACCTGGACGAGTTGGCGCGGCCCGCCGGCAAACGCAGTTTGCCGATTGAGTTGTTCGTCGGCGATCGCGATCACCGCAACCAGGTCGGCCTGTGTCACAACATCGCGCTGCGTCCTCTGTTGGGGCGCCGTCGCGCGGCGATCATCGACGATGCCGATTGGCTAACCGTCGAAAGCGCCAACAGTCTGCTCAAGACGCTGGAAGAACCGCCGCCCGGGGCGCTGATCGTGTTGGTGGGAACGAGTCGCAGCCGGCAGTTGCCGACCATCCTCTCGCGCGCCCAGATCGTGCGTTTCGGGCCCCTGGCGCGCGAGGACGTCGTGGAGATCGCGCTGGAGCAGGGCACGACCGCCGATCGCGAGGCCGCTGTGAGGTTGGCGGAGCTTGCTGGGGGAAGCCTGCAGGCCGCGCGCGAACTTGCCGACCCCGAACTGGGAACGATGCGCGATCGGTTTGTGGCCCACCTGGCAGGCGAGCGGTTCGACCTGCCGCGCGTCTGCAACGAACTCGCCGAGTTCGTCAACTCGGCCGGAAAGGAAGCCGAGGCGAAACGGGCGCGGCTGCGGCGGTTTTTCGCCCTGGCCGTTGACTCGTGGCGCGTCGATCTGCGAGGACGATTGGCCGACGGCGCGGCGGTGGAATTCGCGCTGGCCGCGATGGATCGCACGCTGACCGCTGCGGAGCAACTCGACCGCAACGCGAATCAATCGACGCTTCTCGAATGCTGGATCGCGGACCTAGCTCGCCTACGTTAACAGGCGCCAGCATCGCCGACGGATTCAGCCTGAACTGGGGCGCTCTCCGCCGCGTAGAGAGGGGCAAGTGGCCGGTGACGAGATGCGCCGGCCTGTTCTAGCAGGATGCTTTTCAGCGGTTCGCTTGTCTGCGCATGAGGCCCTTGAGGCCTCGACGGTAGATTCGGCACAAGCCGTGCTATCGGCGCCGCGGGCATGCTCGATGCGACCCGGCCTCCGGTGGGAGTTGCCGCACCGCCTTTACCGGTCGTGGCGGCGTCGAGTCGGCAGGAAAACGGAAATCGCCCCCCACAGTTTTTTGACCGCACCGGTGGCGTGACCTATATTCCTGCAGGCCCGAAGCTTGCACCCAGAGTTTCCGGTTCGTCCCGAGCGAGCGAATCCGTCCTGAAGTTCGCTCGTTCGGGGCCACGTCGCCTGCCGCTCGCCCCGGCCGCCCAGCGACGACCTCCCCCCGCTAGGTAATGGACTCCCAGATGCAGCTCCGGGTCTTAAGCGTTCGATTCGCACTGTTGGCATGGATTGCCGCCGCCGGCCACGCCGTCGCGGCTCCTGGCGACTCCGTGCTTTCCATCTCCAGCGATGCGCCGGCTGCCGCCGCGTCGATGCGCTCCGTGGCCACCGTGCTGCAAGAGGGAATGTCCCTGGAGCGGGAAAGCCGCTGGGGCGACGCCTTGGTTCACTACGAGGAAGCGGTTCGCGACTTCCCCGAAGATCGCCAACTTGCCCAGCGGCTTGATCTGGCCAAGCTGCACTACGGGCTGGAACGCCGTTGTGCCGATCGAAGCTACCGCGAATCGCTCAAAGCCCTCTCCCCTCAGCAAGCTTTGGCCCTATACGGCGAGTTGCTGCGGAAGATCCACACGCATTACGTCACAGCTCCGCCGTGGAAGGACCTTGGCGTGAGAGGCGCCATCGCCCTGGAAATCGCCCTGTCCGATCCCGACTTCCAAGCCCTTGCCGGCGTGCGGTCGACGCCGGAACAGGTCGCCCGCGTGCGACAGGGAATCTACCAATCGCTGAGTCAACGGCAATTGCTGGGGCCGGAGGACTTGGTCGCGCTCGCCGCCGAGGCGGCCCGAGTCGCCGAGCAGCAAACCGGTTTGCCGCAGTCCAGTGCCGTGTTGGAATTCGTCACGGCCGCTGCTGGCGGGCTCGACGATTACTCCGCGTATCTCTCGGCCGATCAATTGCGCGACGTGTACTCGCAAATCGAAGGCAACTTTGTCGGGCTGGGCGTCGAGCTGAAAGCCGACGCCGGGGCGCTGCTGATCGTGCATGTCATTCCTGGCAGTCCTGCTGAGCGCGCCGGCATTCGAGACAACGATCGCATCGTAGCGGTCGACGGTCGCACCACGATGGAGTTGTCCACCGAGGAAGCCGCCGCCATGCTCACGGGCGCCGAAGGCACGTCAGTGCGAGTGACTGTTCAATCGCCGGGCGCGCCGCAGCGGGAATTGACCGTCCGCCGCGAGCATGTTGACGTACCGGCGCTCGAAGGCGTGCGAATCGCCAAGACCGAAACCGGCGTGGCCTATATCAAGATTCCCGCGTTCCAGAAGACGACCGCCCGCGAGTTGGAAGCCGCGCTCTGGGAACTGCATCGCCAGGGGATGCGCGCCTTGGTGCTCGATTTGCGCGGCAATCCGGGCGGCTTGCTGACCGCGGCCGTTGAAGTGGCGGACAAGTTCATCACGCAGGGCAACATCGTGGCCACCCGCGGCCGCAGTCCGCAGGAAGATTTCAACTATCAGGCTCACTACGGCGGCACCTGGCGCGTGCCGTTAGCCGTGTTGATTGACGGCGACAGCGCTTCGGCCAGCGAGATCTTTGCGGGAGCAATCAAGGACAGCGGCCGTGGCGAGGTGGTTGGCCAGCGGTCCTACGGCAAGGGCTCAGTGCAGGGAATCTTCCCGCTGGGTTACGCCGGGGCCGGCATTCGGCTCACGACCGCCCTGTTCTACTCGCCCAGCGGCAAGAAGATCAGTAAGGCCGGCGTGACCCCCACCGTTGAGGTACGCCGGGTCGCCAAACCGGGGCTGGATTCGTTGACCGCCCAGGCGGCCGGGGACGAGATGCTCGCCCGGGCGATCACGGCGGTCGAGGCCCGGGCCCAGCAGCGGATGGCCAACCGCTAACCACAGCCTGCCGTAATCGGGCGGACGGGCCCTCCCGTACTGTGGCAAACAGAGATCTGCCCCGCTAAGAAATCAGCAATCGGGGCGGCGAGGCCAATCTGACCGGTTGACGGAACCACGGTCAGCGTCGATACTTACGGCTTCTGATGCGGATGGGCGTGTCCTGCGCCCGCTCTGCCGCTGGTTTCTCTCTCCCCTGACGCACGCCGAGGGCGCCGTCCAATGGCTTACGACGACGACGATTTGTTCTCCGAGGAATTTGACTTCGTTGACGAGGACGAAATCGACGAGGGCGACGCCTCCGACACCGAGGATGCGGACGAAGCGCCCGCCAAGAAGAAACCCAAACGGGCGACCAAGGCTGTCAAGAAGAAGCCCGCACGGCCCGCGAAGAAGGCCCCGGCTCGGAAGAAGAAGGTTGCCAAGAAGCAGGCAGCCGATGAGGACGAGGACGAGGCCGATGACGACCTCGAGGTAGCTGCTGTCGACGCGGAAATTGACGAGGCGCCCGAGGCCGACGTGGTCAAGCCGGCGACGCCCGCGGTCGAAGAGTCCGAGACGGCTGAACCTGCCGAAACGCTCGAGGACGAGCCCGCTGATAAGGCGCCGGCCGAGAAGGAGGACCACCAGGTCCACATCTATGAGCACGGCGTACTCAAGCGAACTCTGCCGCGGAAGTTCACCGACGAATTGGCGGTTTCATTCGCTGAGGAGTATTCGCGCACCGGCAAGTCCTATGGGCGTCGCGCTGTCGCCATGCCGGACGACGAGACGCCCACCCAGATGTTTGATGATGCCGCCCGCGGCTAATTGGACCGTCTGAGGCGAGCGCGGTAAAATCGTCTTGACTCATTCACGCCGTCGTTTCGGCGCAACCGGTGTATTTCGCCCGGTTTTCCTGCTGCGCCGCGAACAAATTGCGTGCGGGTGCGCCGCGGCCCGTGTTACGATAAAGCGGACCGAACCAGAATAGGCCCGCTGACCTCGCGATGGCGTGGGAGCGAGGTTTTTCCATTGTCCTGCTTTGACGTTCGGCCATGCCGCAGTCGCCCCGGTCGGGGCGGTCGGCGTCGCCAGTACCGAGGACGCTATGAAGTTCGCAACTCGCTATTTTGCCGTGCTCCTGTCCGCTGTCTGCCTGTGCGGATCGACCGTCTCCGTCGCCTCGTCGCAAGAACTGTTCCGTGATCCCGACGCCGAAGCGGCACTGGAACGCGGACAGAAGTTGCTGGCTGACGAGAACTTCAGCGAGGCGCTCAACGAGATCAATACCGCGCTGCAAATCGACCCGACCTACGACGCGGCGTACATCGCCAAGGGCGACGCCCTGCAGGGGCTCGATGAGTTTTCGGCCGCGGCCGCGGCCTATACCAAGGCGATCGAAATCGACGCCAATTCGGCCGCAGCCTACAACGGCCGCGGCGAATGCTATTTGGAACTCGCCAAGGCGAACGGTCAGGTCGATCTGGCCATCAACGATTTCCGCAATGCCTTGAATCTCGACCGCAACGACGCCAAGATTCTCGCGAATCTCGGTCACGTGACTGTCAATTATATGCAGGACCCCGTGGGCGGCATTCGGCTGCTGGACGAGTCCTTGGCCCGCGACGATCAGAACGCCCGCGCCTATCGTGACCGGGGACTCGCCTACGCGATGCTGCAGGACTTCGACAATGCCGAGGCCGATTTGAGCAAGTCGGCTGAGGTGGAACCTGACAATCATGAGAATTTCATGACGCTGGCTCAGGTTTACCGGCTGCAGGAAGAGTATCGCCAGATGATCGACGCGTTGACCCGCGCCATTGCCGTTTATAAGCCAGAGGGGATGTCTGACCCCAAGACCTACATTGACGCTCTGCTCTTACGCGCCGATGCATGGATGAATGTTGCTAAGGACGAGCAAGACAAACAGGCTCGCGACGAGGCGTATGAAAACGTGATCGCTGATGCGAACTCCGTCTTGGATGAGTACGACGACCGGTATCCTCAGTCGGGCATTGCCTACTATCGCCGCGGTATCGCCCAGCGCATGCGCGGCGAGTATGGCAAAGCGATCGACTCGCTGACGTTGGCGATTCAATCCGTTCCGGCCGGGCAAGATGCAAGTTACCTGGTCGAGGCGTTTTTGCGCCGCGGCATCACGTGGTTCTACCAGGGATCGATCGAGTTGGCCCGCGGCGACTTCGAGCAAGCCGCCGCCACCGGCAACGGCTTCCGCGATCCGCGTATCTACCTGTGGCTTGGCTACACGTACTTCAAAGACGACGACCTGCGGACTGCCATCGACTACTACGGCGAAGCGATCGCCAAGGACCCTGACTTCGCCCTGGCCCACGTCAACCGCGGATTGGCCTACATGCAGCTTGGGGAGCATCGCAAAGCCCTGAGCAGCTTCAGCGACGCCATTCGCGTGGAGCCGAGCGTCGGCGAGCACTACTATCGCGCCGGCAAGGCCTACATGGCCATGGAGGAGTTCCAAAAAGCGGCCGATATGTTCAGTCTGGCCGCTTTGAAAGATTCTGAGAACGCCAAGTACCGCAAGGCCGGGGCGGACGCCCTGCGGGCCATGGGCAAAGACGGCCTGGGAGCCCAATGGGAGCGTGAGGCCGAGCAGTTGCCGACCGAGTGACGTCCCGAACCGTCCGGGGAGCTTCTGGGGCGTTGCCTGCCGGGGGAATGACGCCCGATTTCTCACGGCCGCCGCGTCCTATCTTCCGTGGTTCTGCGACCTTGCACGCCCGGTACGATTTCGTAGAATCCTACCTGACCCGACACCCGCCTCGCGGGGAGTCGCCTGGAGAGGTGGCAGAGTGGTCGAATGCGCCGGTTTGCTAAATCGGTGACCGGGGTAACCTGGTCCGCAGGTTCGAATCCTGTCCTCTCCGCTTATACAATTGCGCACTGCCTTGCGTGGCGTGCTCTGAAGTGGCACCAACCCCTGTTTCCGCAGGGGTTTTCTTGTGCGCGTGCGCCGCTGTGCGATACACCGCATGCACGTGCTGCGCCGCATTCTGCGCCCCAACTGCGCCGCATTCTGCGCCACTTGCAGCCGCCTTCGCAAAATCGTCGTCGGTCACCTGCAGATAGTGCTTCATGGCGATGCGTGGAGTGTTCCCCAGCCAAGTCGTCACGACGTGGATGGGATACTCCTTGGCCAACTCGGTCTCGCGACTCGCCCGCATTGCGTGAAACAGCCGAGGCCAGGGCACAAGCCCTGCACGCTTTATGATCCGCTCAAACTGAGTCCGCAGGTTGACGTTCCGCCAGCCTTTCGCAGTGTCGGCGACTTGGCGGTAATTGCCTTCGACGACGTATACCGCGCCTTCCGTGGCCCGCTCGGCAGCTGCCATGAGGATTGGCTTCAGTTCAGGAAACATCGGGATCGTGCGGCAGCTTTTGCCGGGGTGGTGCGCCGTCTTGGGTGACTCAACGACAATCCGCTCGTTTGCCCAATCGATGCACTCCCATTTCAGAGACAGCACCTCGCTAGGACAACGTAGGCCGCCGTAACGGGCGAGGGATACGATCACTTGCCAAGTAGGGTCGCACGCCCCCAGCAGTTTATCGGCGTCCTCACGTGTGATAAAACGCTGTCGGTCGCTGTTGGTTGCCGCCTTGGCAGAGACCTCGGCGAAGGGGTTGCTGGGGATCAGCTTCCGTTTCATCGCTGCTCGAAAGAACATGCGTGCAAACTGCAGTCGCTTGTGAACTGTGGTCGGTGCCAGTCGCTCTCCGACTAGGTACATTTTGAAGTCCTCGGCATCCCCCTCAGTGAGGCTGGCAAGATCGCGGTCCTCACCAAAATGTTTCTTGAGATTCCGCACAGTCTGCGACCAGACCTCTTTGGTAGCGGGTTTTACATCGATCCGTCTCTGAACGTAATCATCCAGGAAGGCGCCGAGGCGTGAACCTGCAGTTGCCTCACGGGTGGAAATCAGGCCGACTTTGGCGAGTTTCTTTGCAATGTCGTCTGGCAGACTCCCTACCCAGCGTGCCGTTTCCAACTCCGGAGACCGCCCCATCGCCTTAGCCGCAACAAGTTCCTCTACGTGCCGCTTTACTCCCTCGGCGTGCCGCTGCGACACCTTACCACGCCGCACGGTGTGCCGCTGCTGCTTGTCCAAAGGATCAACAAAAAGAATCCGCCGCTTACCGCCTGGATCCGATGAGATGCTTGCCATTTCACTTGCCTTACTTTGAATTGCGATCCGTCGCCACCCACATGCCGAAAATTCGGCTGAGTAGGTCTAGGTTATTCACGGGGAAATCAAGCGTTCGTTTCGGCACCAAGGGTTGCTGCTCCCGTAGACGATCAGCCTCTTGGTAGGACTCTTAAGCGATGCTACCGGGGCGAGCGAATGGTCTACGTCTACGATACTCCGGCAACGCCTTGCTCAACTCCTCGAATCGCAAATCTCGTGGCTGTGCAGGAGAAGCGGCTGACGAGGAAAGTTGGAATCTCCTCGTTCTTCGGCCACCCTTGCTGCCTGGCATGACGTCCACCCATTTCCCGTAGCCAAGCCGTTCGAGTGCCTTGAGTGCGGACTGAGCCTCAGTGGATGTTTGATACTGCCGGTGTCCTTGCTGAATCTCACGGGCTGTGACTGGCCTGCCCCCAGGTAAGGAA
>JAGQOU010000425.1 GCA_020427145.1 Planctomycetales bacterium
GGTGACCAACTACGACTCGAAGGACCAGGACAAGCGCGGCGTCGTCGGCAGCGTGCGGTAGTCGGGTTCACAGCGAGGAATTCGTTCCGGGCCACTCGAACGCGACGGCGGCGAGTGGCCCGGACGCTAAACAGGGATGTGAGATGTCAGATGTCGGATTGTTGATGTAAGTCGCCGCAGTGCGTTGCGTCGCCGAATACTCTGCCACATCAAAAATCGAACATCAAACATCAAAGATTGCGATGGCCACGACGCGCGACTATTACGAAATCCTCGGCGTCGACCGCAACGCCGACGGCACGACGATCGCCTCGGCGTATCGCAAACTCGCTGTGCGCTATCACCCAGACAAGAACCCGGGCGATGAGGAAGCGATTGGGCGGTTCAAAGAGGCGAGCGAAGCGTTTGAGGTGCTCAACGACGCCGAGAAGCGCGCCCGCTACGACCGCTTTGGTCATGCGGGCGTCAACGGCAGCGGCGGCGGCGCGGGGTTTGCCGACGTCGAGGATATCTTCGGCGCCTTTGGCGACCTGTTTGGCGACCTGTTTGGCGGGCGCGGCCGTAGTCGCAGAGTGCGCAAAGGCCGCGACGTGCGGTGCGAGGCGACGCTCACGCTGGAAGAAGCCGCCGTGGGCGTGACCAAGACGGTCAAATTCAAACGCCACGAACAGTGCCACGAGTGCGAAGGCACCGGCGCCGCGCCCGGCAGCAAGCGCGAGACGTGCAGCTACTGCGGCGGCCACGGCCAAGTGATTCAGCAAGCCGGCATCGTGCGCATGCAAACCACTTGCCCGGCGTGCCACGGCGAAGGCTCGTCGGTCACCGAACCGTGTCGCGACTGCCGCGGCCAGGGTCGCACGCTGCACACGGCCGAAGCCGAGGTGCAGATTCCCGCGGGCATCGACGACGGCATGCAGATTCGCATCACCGGCGAGGGCGAGCCGAGCCCCAACGGCGGCCCCCCCGGCGACTGTTACTGCGTGATCCACGTCAAGCAACACGAGTTATTCGAGCGCGAGGGCCAGCATCTCATCTTCCGCATGCCGATCACGTTTTCGCAGGCGGCGTTGGGAGCTCGGGTGGAAGTGCCGACCCTCGGCGGTCGGGCCGAGATTGACGTAAAGCCCGGCACGCAATCGGGCGACGTGTTTCGCCTGCGGGGCAAAGGTTTGCCCGATCCCCGTCACAGCGGCCGCGGCGATTTGCACGTGCAGGTGACAATCGACGTGCCCAAGAAACTGTCGCCTGAGGAAGAGACGCTGCTGCGGCAGCTGGCCGAGTTGGAACAGAAGCACGTCGCGCCGCATCGCAAGTCATTTATGGAAAAGTTGAAGGAGTACTTCGTTCAGGACGAAGCGTCCTGAGGAACACGGAGAAAAGCCCATGGCTGCCAAGAGCAAGCAACCCAACGCCGACGACCAGTACGCCGATTCTGCGGATGAAGCGTTGGGCGGCGGATTCGATTCCGAGCAGATCGCGGCCGAGATGGCTGCGGCCGGCGAAGCTGCGGGGCCAGCGGCGGACGCCGCCGGCGCCGTGGGCGATGCGGCGCTGCAGCAGGAGCTGAGCGCCGCGCGGGATCGTGCTCTACGCCTGCAGGCGGAAATGGAGAACCTGCGCGGCCGCACGGCCCGCGAGTTGGCCGACGCCCACCGCTATGCCGCCCTGCCGATCGTGCGGGATCTGCTGCCGGTGGTCGACAACGTGGACCGCGCGATCGAGGCGGCGGAAAAAGACGCCGGCAGCGGCAATCTGCTGGACGGTTTCCGGCTCGTTCGGCAACAATTGGCGACGGTCCTGTCCCGGCACCAGTGCGAACCGATTGAAGCCGACCGGCAACCGTTCGATCCGCAGTTCCACGAAGCCATCCTACAGCAACCGTCGGACGACGTGCCTGCGCAGCACGTGATGATGGTCACGCAGTCGGGCTACAAAATGCACGATCGCGTTGTGCGGCCAGCGCAAGTGATTGTTTCCTCGGGGCCGGCGGGATAGGGGGACATGGTGATCGGTGACTGGTGATCGGTGACTGGTGATCGGTGACTGGTGATTTGCCAAGACATGCATTCACTTGCCAAAGAAACCGATCGAGCAAAAAAAACCACTCCATCGCCGCTCGCCGCTCCCCGCTCCCCGCTCACCGCTCACCGATCACCGATCACCGATCACCGATCACCAGTCACCAGTCACCAGTCCCCCCCGCCAGTCACCCTCCCATGCCTACCTACGACTACGAGTGCGACGCCTGCGGGCACGAGTTTGAGCTGTTTCAGTCCATCTCCGAACCGGTCAAACGCAAGTGCCCCGCGTGCTCGAAGCTGAAGCTGCGGAGATTGTTCGGCACCGGCGCGGCCGTGGTGTTCAAGGGCTCGGGGTTCTACGAGACCGACTACCGCAGCGAGTCGTACAAGAAGGCCGCGGAAAAGGACAAGAAGAAATCCAGCGAGGGCGGCGACGCCAAGAAGTCGACCGGCGACGCGGGCAGCAAGAAAGACGGCGGCAAGAAAGACGGCGGTACGAAGAGCGAAGGCAAGAGCAAGGACAAGGGCTAACATCGCCATGCGCTGCCTCACTTGCGAAAAAGAGTTCGACCCCGCCACGAGCGACGCGATGCCGTTCTGCAGCGAGCGATGCCGGCTGATTGACCTGGGCCGCTGGCTCGACGAGACCCACGCCCTGCCGGCGATGCCGGACCCCGAGGCCGACGAACGGCCCGAGGCCCCGTGGCTGGACGACGCCGACGAGTGATCGACGGTCGCGGTCGGTCGACGAGAACATTACAATAAGGCGGTCGCGGGCGTGGTTCGCGACCGCCCTTTTGTTGGATTCCGGCTCCGCAACACCTTTTCGCCACAGCCATGTCGACCCCCGCTGGAGTAGTGCATACGGTCCGCTGGCAGGAACTCTGCCCGTGGCTGTTGTTGGTACGCGCGGCGCGGGTGGCGCTGTTGATTCGCGTGATCGCGCTGGCGATGCTCGGCGTGTGGGCGGTGCAGTTGGGATGGCGGGGGATCGACGCGGCGTTGACGCAGCCCGATCCGGGGCCGTCGTTCGTCGAACTGGCGTCGCCGCCGCCGTTGTTCGCGGACGCCGCTGAGCCCGACGTGCCCGAGACATTGCCCTCCTCGACGGCGGAGTCGCCGGGGCAGCTCTACGTGCCGCTGGCCGCCAACCGCTGGACCGGCCCGTTGGTGCGCGCGTGGGCGTGGCAGATTCAGCCCCTCACCCGATTGGTCGACGCCTCAGGCTGGCGGCAGGTGGTCGGGTTTCTGCTCGCGGGAGTGTGGACGATCGCCGTGTGGGCCCTGGTGGGGGGCGCCATTGCGCGGATCGCGGCGTTGTCGCTGACGCGCGGCGAAACGATCGGGGGCTTCGCGGCGTTGCGGGCTGCAGCCACGCGGTGGACAGCCACGGCGGGTGCGCCGACGTTTTCGTTCTGCTTGATCGTCGCCGCAGGGGTTCCCTTGGTGATCGGCGGACTGCTGATGCAGTCCAATCTGTTTGCGGCCGTTGGCGGCGTGCTGTGGTTTGTCGCGATCGGATTTGGCGCCTTTGCCGCCGGGCTGACACTGCTGCATCTCATTGGCATCCCCTTCATGTGGGCCACTGCCGCGGTGGAACGAACCGACGCCTTCGACGGGCTGAGCCGCGCGTGGGCCTACACCTATTCGCGGCCGTTGCATCTGGTCTTCTACGCGCTGGTCGCCACGCTGCTGGGGCTGTTGGCCGAGACGCTGGTCGTGTTGCTGGTGCATTGGTTCGTTGCGGCCGCTTGGTTCGGTTTGAGCTGGGGCGCGGGAACCGAGCGCGTCGCCGAGTTGATGGCTGTCGGCTCCGCTGGTGAAACCGATGGAAGCGTGTTGCTCTCCTGGGGCGCTGCGAGTATTCGCTTCTGGGACGCCGTGCTACTGTCGGCGGCCACGGCGTTCTGCATGGGTTACTTCTGGTCGGCCGGCACGGGCATTTACTTGCTCATGCGACGGCTGGTCGATTCGACTGAGGTCGACGAAATCGCGTTCGACGCGTCCGCCCCCGAGCCGGGCATCCCGCAGTTGATCGACAACCCCGCGACCGGCGTGCCGGAAACCCAACCGATCGTCAAAGATGCGGGGACGTCCGGCGGCACGGCCCCTCCGGCCGGCCCCAACAGCACGACCGAATAGCCCCCAATTGGGGTGGCTGGGGACGAAGCGAAGCGCAGCCCCCAGTGACTGTGACTCCGCTCATCTCCGATCGCACGCCAAGCCGGTGATCGCCGTGCGACGGCAATCTACTCGCCGGCGGTCACCGTCGCGAGGATATGCTCCGCGTCGTGGTCGATCTGCCCGCGGGTGACCACGGCGGCGCACCCCGCTTCGCGAGCGGCGGCCAAGAGCGCCTCCTGCACGTGCGGTCCGCAGGCGACCAGCGGCGGCGCTGCGCCAGCGGCTCGCCACGTTTCGGCAAACGCGCCGATCCCCGCGCCCACGGTCCGCAGATCAACCACCACGGCCGCGATTTCGTTGCGATCCCAAGCGCCCGCGGCCGCGCCCGTCGCGGCGGTGACCAATGTCCACCCCAGCTTGCGGGCCGCACCCTCCAGGCGCGACACCAGCATGAGATCGCCGCTCACCAGCCCCAGTTGCATGGCTACACCGCCCCGGGGCCGTCGCGGCCGTCGCTGATTTGAATGGTCTGCTCCAACGGCAGCACAAAAACCTTGCCGTCGCCGATATTCCCCCCGCCGGGCGTGCGGGCGAATTGTTGCAGGCACTCGATGGTCCGCTCGACAAAGTCGTCGTTCACGGCAATTTCCAGGGCGACCTTCCGCAGCAGGTTCGTTTTGTACTCGGCGCCGCGGTACATTTCATCCAGCCCCCGCTGCCGAGCGAAACCCATCGCATCGGCCACCGAAAACCGCGTCACCCCCACCTGCCGCAGCGCTTGCTGCACGGCTTCGAGCTTGGTCGGCTGAATGATGGCGACGAGGAGTTTCATAGCGGCGGAGGGAGATTCCTGACGAGGAGAAGATACGATTAGCATATCGGCGCTCGCCGCCACGGCAAGACGACTGGCGGCGAGCGACGGGGGCAAGCCCGCAGAGAATGGCCCGCAATTCGGCAACGGACATGGATCAGCAGCTTCAACTCGTACACTGCGTCCTCCCGCGATGGTTCGGCGACGAGCCGCCCGCCAGCGTCAAGTTGTGGCAGGCGGCGGGGTCTCACAGCGGCGCCGCGGTGTGGCGGGTGAGCTGTGGCGAGCGCGACTACTGCCTGCGCCGCTGGCCGACGACGGGGCCTTCGCCGCGTCGCCTCGCGGCCATCCATCAGTTTCAGCAGCGTCTCTCGGCCAACGGGTCGGAGATCACTCCCACGCTGATCCCCGCGACAGGCAGCGCCACTCAAGTCGAGCATCGCCAGGCGGCGTGGCACTTGGAAACCTGGCGCCCCGGGGCGGCCGATTTGCAGCGGCCCGTGTCCGAGGAGAAGCTCGCCGCCGCAGTGCAGG
>JAGQOU010000426.1 GCA_020427145.1 Planctomycetales bacterium
CGGGGTGGTGGTTCCTGCCCCCGGTGACGCTAAGGTCGGCTCCGCCCCGCGGCGCCCGTCAGGGTGTTGTGATCACAAACGCGCGTCCGCGCCCGCCGGTCGCCCAGGCGGCCGATGTTTCCGCCGCGCAGCCGTCGCCAACGCCCAGCGGCCGCATCGAGTGACTCGACGCGGCCGCTGGTATGTGGCAATCTTGCGGGGGCGATGGCGAACGTTACTTGTCGTCGCCCGCATCGTCCTCTTCGTGATGGTGCTCGGCGTCTTCCGCGGGCTCCTTGAGGACGTCCTCAAGCGTGCCGCCGGGCAGCTTGCTGTCGGCAATCAGCTCGTCGAAGGTGGGGCTCTTCTCGTCCGGCTTGCCGTCCTTGGTGGTCTTGGAGTGCATCTTGCCGACCTTGGTCAGAGCCGCGTTGATCTTCTCGACGTTCTTCTTGTCCTTCTTGTGGTCCAGCAGCTTGCTCAGTTGATAGCCGTACGGATTCATGTGGTGCTTGTCTTTTTTACCTTGATGGCAGACGTTGCACTTGGCTTTCTTCTTGACGAGTTCCTGGTATTCTGCGTCTGGGTGCTCGGCAATGTATTTGGCGAGAAACTCTTTCTGAAATTGCGGGAGGGCCGACGCGCGCGGCGCGGCGGCGGCCGTGATTGTTGCAGCGGCAATGATCAACAAGACTCTGCGCATGTGCTCTGTTTCCTGAATGGTTCAAGTCGCTTAACAAATTGCTGTTGAAGCCGCCCCGCGGCGGTTGCAGCGTGACGGTCCAGTAGAATCGGCCAAAATGCGGGTGTCAATGAATTCCGCCGCCCTGTCAAATCACCGTGGTCGCCTGCGTAGGATAACGAACGCGCAGGGCATGAACTGGCCGATTTCCGCGGGCGCAAGGCGATGAACGACGATCCTACGCACCAATTGCCGAGCGAGTTCGTGGCGCGGTTGCGGGCGATCGTGCCCGAGCCGGCGTTTGCCGACGTGCTGGCAAGCTTCGCCCTCGCCAAGCCTGCGACGGCGCGCATCAACACGCTGCAGACTGAGGTGCCGGCGGCGCTCGCCGAATTGGCCGCGCTCGGACTGACGCCGGCGCCGGTCGCCTGGTTGCCGGAAGCAATCGCGCTGCCCGCCGACGAAAAACGGACGCTCACCGCGTCGGCCGCGGTCGGCGCAGGCCGCGTTTACGTGCAGGGGCTCAGCAGCATGTTGGCGGCCCCGGCGCTGGCGCCCGAGCCCGGCGAGGAGGTGCTCGATCTGGCCGCCGCGCCGGGGGGCAAGACGCTGCATCTGGCCGCGCTGATGGGGGGCGCAGGACGGCTCGCCGCGGTCGAATCGGTGCGGGGGCGTTTCTTCACGCTCAAGGAGAACCTCGTTCGCTACGGCGCCGAGTTCGTTGAAACTTACAACAGCGACGGGCGCGCCGTCGGCCGCAAGACGCGCGAACGATTCGACCGCGTTCTGCTCGACGCCCCCTGCAGCAGCGAAGCGCGATTCGACTGCCGCGATCCGGAAACGTGGCAATATTGGGGGCCGCGCAAAATCGCCGAGTGTGCTCGCAAGCAAAAGGCCCTGCTGCGGTCGGCCCTCGAGGCGGTGCGCGTCGGGGGGCGGGTGCTGTACTGCACCTGTTCGCTCGCGCCCGAGGAAAACGAATTGGTGGTCGCGCATACGCTCCGCCGCTTGCAGGGCGCCGCGGAACTGGTTCCATTGGCAATCCCCGTGGCAAACGTGCATACTGGTCTCGCCCGGTGGAACGACAAAACCCTGCCTGGCGAACTGGCGCACTGCGTTCGCGTGTTGCCGACGGCCGATATGGATGCGTTGTTCCTGGCGTTGTTGGAAAAGCGTCGGTCGATCGGGGCCGCGGCGCCCGGCTAACGGCTGGCTCAAGAACAACATCGGGATCGTTCGCGGGAATCTCCCCTCGCGTGAATCGTCGAGGCCAAGCCTCGACCTCGTTCCGGTCCCCACCCCTTGACGGGGAGGGTTAGGGAGGGGTGACGCCGCGGCGAGAAACGTCGGAGATTCCGAACGCACAGCCAACATGTACGATAGGAACGTCCTGTGGCATCGCTCACCCCCTCCCCAGCCCTCCCCGCAAGGGGGAGGGAGCCGGAGCGATATGATATGGGAAGTTATTCTTGCGTCATCCCTAACGCCCCTCATCATCCGTTTTCTTATCCACAACTCACTGACGAGCGTGATCCAATGAAATGCCATCAGAAGAGAAATGCCGCCCTCGCTGTGCGCCGAAGTCCGAGCATGCGTCCCTGGCAAGCGCTGACGCGCTGCACGGTGTTGGCGACGTTGGGCGCTGCGCTTTCGCCCGCTATCAGCCGCGCTCAGCCGGCCCCTGAGTTGCTCGAAGCGTTTGAGGCCAAGACATTCACCGGCGACTCCGACGGCACGTTGCTGTATCGGATCATGCCGCCGGCTAAGGACGCGGCCGCCTCGCCCGACGGCAAGTTTCCGCTGCTGCTGTTCCTGCATGGTTACGGGGAACGCGGCACGGATAACACCCGGCAGCTGTATCACCTCGACCCGCTGGGCGACGCCAAGTGGCGGGAGCGCTACCCCGCGTACGTCGTCGTGCCGCAATGCCCCACCGGCAAGAACGCCGAGGGCCAGGAGATCACCTGGACCGCCCGACTCGCGCCGGGACAGCCGCCGAAGTTACAATCGGAACCGACGCCGCCGATGGCGCTGGTGATGCAGCTCGTCGACACGCTGCTGGAGGAGTTGCCGGTGGACCGCACGCGCGTGTACGTTTCGGGGCTGTCGATGGGCGGCTACGGCACGTGGGATCTGGCGGCCCGGCGTCCGGAGCAGTTCGCGGCGATCGCCCCGATCTGCGGCGGCGGCGACGCGGCCAGCGTGACGCGATTCGTCGACATGCCGACGTGGGTCTTTCACGGCGACGCCGATGGGACCGTCCCCCCGGCCCGCTCGCGCGAGATGGTGGCGGCGTTGCGCGCCGCCGGCGGGCGACCCATCCTCACCGAGTACGCCGGCGTGGGCCACGACAGTTGGCGGCCCGCACTGCGCGAGCAGCTGCTCTGGGACTGGATGTTCGCCCAGCACCGCGACGCGTCGGGCGAGTGAACCACGACGGCACGATGAGCACGATGTGAGCCGTCCGCAGGGAGTGATACCGGTCGCCTGGGCGAGTTGGGCGGACCATGGACGTCGTAGAGCGAAGCTCCCTGGAATTCCCTGGGGGCTCCCTGCGGTCGTCCCCAGCCACGTCCTTGGGAGCTCAGACGGTATCACTGATCGGCGGAATCGGTTCGTTTGCCCACCGGTCTTGGCGAACGTGGCGTCGGCGGCGATTCAGACTGGGCCTGCGCAGTTCTCCTCGCCCGCTGGTCGAGCCGCGGCGTCGCGTCGGGTATATTGGAGGTGTTTGGCCTACCGCGGGGCCGACGCGCTCCGACGCCTTAACGCCACCTTTCGCCCATGAGCGATTCACCGATGGACGCCGCCGCAGCCACGGTTGAGCACGAGAAGCAGCTCGACCAGTTTCGCAACTACTTGCGATTTCTGGCCGAGACGCAGCTCGATCGGCGTCTGCGCCGGCGCATCGATCCGTCGGACATCGTGCAGGAAACCATGCTCAAGGCGTTCGCCGCCTGGAGCAGTTTTCGCGGTGAGAACGATTGCCAGCGGGCGGCCTGGTTGCGGCAGATCTTGTTGCGCGTGGTGCTGCATGCCGTGCGCGCCGAGCGATGCGCGAAACGCGACGTCGCTCGCGAACAGCGGCTCGATCAGCTGCTCGACCAATCGTCGCAGCGCATCGAGGGTTGGCTGGCCGCCGATGAAACGTCGCCGAGCATGGCGGTGCAGGAGGCCGAGGAGTTGCTGCAAATCGCCGACGCGGTGTATCAGCTGCCGGAGGCCGAGCGGATTGCCATCATGGGATTTTACTGGCAGGGCGCTTCGTTGGCGGAGATCAGCGAGGAGATCGGCCGCAGCGCGCCGGCCGCGGCGGGACTCGTGCATCGCGGCCTGCAGCGACTGCGTACGCAACTGACGTCGGCCGCGCAGGGCGCCACGGCTTTGTGAGCACCGGCGCGGGAGAAATTCAAAGGAAGCAGCCGATGGATCGCGACGACATGCTGCCGACTGAGGAGTTTCCGACCGAGTTGGAAGTGGCGCTCGCGTCGTTTCTCGAGGGCGAAGCGGGCGGCGCCCCGATTGATCGCCAACAACTGCTTGCCGCGCATCCCGCCCACGAAGCCGAACTGCTGCAGTTCTTCGCCGATCACGATCGCGTGATGAAGGCGGCTCAGCCGTGGCATCTGAGCTCCGCCGGGACGCCGGCCGCGAGCGGCGCCATCGACGTCAGCGGCGCA
>JAGQOU010000427.1 GCA_020427145.1 Planctomycetales bacterium
GGGTTATCAAGCGGGCGTCCCCATGGGACGGATGGGGACGCCGCAAGATTTGGCGCCGGCGGCCGTCTTCTTGGCGAGCAATGAGGCTCAATTCACCACGGGCCAGACCCTGGCCGTAAATGGCGGCAATACCATCGGGCGTAAGCCAATTGCCGAGGCAATGAGCGAATATTCGACCCTTTAGCCGCCCGCGAAACTACTCTCCGGGCGGCCCGTTCACAGAATGTGTGCGGCTCTTCGTCAATTCATCTTGTACCGAAACGGCTGCCTGAAAGGTGATTTTGCCACTCATCGAACGACAATAGTTCTGCGGTGACCCGTTACAGCGGGAGGCTCCGCCAGCAGCTGTGCGATAGGGCGCAGGCAAGCGGTCCTGCGGACTGAATTTGGCACAGAAAATATATCTCATTTTCCAGTGCGAACAGTCTCATTGTGGCGTTTGGAGTTAACAATCAGAATAACTAGAGTGCCGTGCGGATACTTTTCTTGGGGCAAGTTCGCACGGCGAAAACTAATCTTCGGAACGTCTGCAGATTGACACCGGGCAACCGAGTGTTCGCTGTCCGTTCGGAGTTCTATTGCCTATTCCGCTTTGCTTGTCTCGCGGAACCCGGTGCAGTTGTCATCGAGGTTCTTAGTGCGACGAAGAATTATCTCGGATGCCCTTTAAATTGAACCGCCGAGAGGCCGCTAAGTCGTTGATGGCCGCGGGTAGCGTTGCGATCGCCGCGACTGTGGCGCACGCCGCGCCAGCCAGCGCTGCGCGCTCGACGATCAAGGCGAGCGTGTCGCCGCAGCACGAACTGTCGCCGTATCTGTTCATGCAGTTCATGGAGCCGTTAGGGGTGACCGACGGTTCGGTGGAAGCGGCATGGGACCATCAGCGCGACGCTTGGCGTGAAGACGTGGTGGCCGAGACGGCTCGACTGGCGCCCGGCATGATGCGTTGGGGCGGCATCTTTACTGACTTCTACCGCTGGCGCGAAGGCGTCGGCCCGCGCGATCAGCGCGTTCCCATGCTGAACCTCATGTGGGGCGGCGTCGAAACCAACCAGGTTGGCACTGCCGAGTTTCACGACTTCTGTGCCGCGGTGGGCGCCGATCCGTTGATGTGCGTCAACTTTCAAGGCGACGGTCGCCCCCAGTTCCGTGAGGCCAAGGGCAGCCTGCGGTGGGGCGATGCTCAGGAAGCGGCCGATTGGGTCGCCTACTGCAACGACCCTGACAATGCAGAACGTCGCAGCCACGGTCGGGCTGAACCGCTGACGATCCGACATTGGCAGCTGGGCAACGAAACCTCGTACGACAATCGCGGCTTTGACCGCGACGCGGCGATCGCCAAAACGATCGAGTTTGCCAAGGCGATGCGCGCAGTTGATCCCGAGATCAAGATCATCGCCTGGGGCGATTCCGGCTGGGCGCCCGCGATGTCCGATCGCGCGGGCGAATTGGTCGACATGTTGGCATTTCATCAGATGTTCGACCCTGATCGCCAGGACGAGCCGGTACTGGCGGGCGAACGTTACCGCCGCGACCCGACGGCAACCTGGGATTGCCTCATGGCGGCCTGGGAACACAACGATCGCAAAATCCGCGAAGTCCGCGCAAGCCTGGACGGTCGCGACGTGCCGCTCGCGATGACCGAGTGCCACTTTGCGATCCCCGGACGCGATCGGTGCGATGTGCTGTCGACCTGGGCGGCAGGCGTCTCCTATGGTCGCATTCTGAACAATCACCAGCGCCACGGCGACGTCCTGAAGATTGCCACGGCGGCCGACTTCTGCGGCACGCGCTGGCAGGTCAATGCCCTGATGATCCCCGTCCCGCACGGGCAATCCTATCTCATGCCCGTCGCGCGGGTCATGCAGCTCTATCGCGCGCACATCGGCGAGCAGGCTGTTGACGTAGCCGCAACCGACGGGCTGGACGTTGTCGGCAGCCGCACGGGCGACAAGCTGTTTCTGCACGTGGTGAACACAAACCGAACTGCCAGCGTGCAGGCGGAATTGCAACTCTTGTCCGGGACCGTCAAGAGCGCGACGCGGTTCACGATTGCCGAGTCTCCGGAAACAGAGATCTCGCAGCTAAACAACGATGCAGTGATGAGAGTTTCGGCACAAGAATTGAATGTCACGCAGCCCTGGGTGTTTCCAGCGGCTTCGGTGAGCGCGGTGGAGATTGAGATGGCTGCGTGACGGACGGGGCGTCCCGCCGTCGGATGTTGGAGCAGAGTAGAATGGCAAAGACCTCGCAGAAGGATTGAATGACTTGACTTCGAGGAACCGCTGTCGGCGGCCTGCGACTCGCCTGGGGGCAGTCGGGCCGCGGTCGTCGGCAGCGCGACCTCGATTGACAGAAATGTGATTCGCCAAGACTGGGCGTATCCGTCGCAAAGGAGGTTCCGCCCCGCTCCAACTGGGCGACTTGCCAAGCAGACAGAACTGAACGGTAAACCGCAAGAAATCTATCGGAAACAAGATGGTCCGCCGCTGGCGACACGTCACTGCGGCGGCGACGGCCGTTGCGGGCCTCAATCGATCACAAGGCGACAACGCACGCATGGAGGCCAATTATCCAACGATCCAACCGCACGCACGCTCGAATCAAACCGCAAAGGAGGCGGGGCCCGACGCACGACCCATGAATACGAGAGTCCAAGGCACGACAACCATGACAACTTTTCGCAGGTCACTATCTGAGGTTCACGCCCAAGATTCTGACCCTCTTCACCCAGCTCACTCAGCCGGAGGACGTTTGATGAGTTTCTACGCTACCCAATCGAGACGAGGCGCTTGCATGCTGTTGGGCATGGCAAGCCTTTGCGTCGCATTGACGAGTCCCGCGTCTGCGGATCTCCTGCACAAATACACCTTTAACGACGGCACGGCGAACGACTCGGTCGGCACGGCTCACGGCACAATCGTCGACAACACGGGCATTTCGACCTTCACCGGCGGCGCCCTCGACCTGCGGGCCAACAACACGGGCTCGAATCAGGATTTCACGCAACCGACCACAGTCGGCGCTTATGTCGACTTGCCCAACGGCGTCTTTACCGATGCTGTGACGGACTTCAGCGGCACTGGCGCGTTCGGCGCCGTCACGATCGAGGCGTGGTTCACGGTGGAGACCCATCGTGACTGGGCCCGGCTGTTCGACTTCGGCACAAGTGACGCCGGTGAAAACAGTTCAGCTGGCGCCGGTGCGTCGGAGTATGTGTTTTTCGCTCCACGCCGCGGCGGCACTGGCGCCGGACCCGCCCAAACGGCCGGTTCGACGCACAATGCGAGCGGCGACGTGTTCAACGACGCCGGTTTTACGGTCACGACCAACGTTCAACACCATGTCGTCTACACGTTGGATCAGAACGATTTCACCGCCGGCTTCGACGGCACAGCCACGCTGTACATTGACAACGGAACGCCAATCGTCGCCGGCATCGCGGGCGGCTTGTTTCTCGATTCAATTCCCGACGTCAACAACTGGCTGGGTCGCGCCCAATGGCCCGACGCCCTGTACGACGGGCTGATCAACGAGGTGAGCATCTACAATGGCGCCCTCACCGCCGGTCAGGTGGCGACGAATTTTTCTGCCGGTCCTGTTCCCGTACCGCTGCCGGTGCTGCGGGTCAACCGCGACACGGGCGCCGTGTCGCTGGTGAATCCCTCGGGTTCGTCGTTCAACGTGACCGGCTATTCCATCACGTCGGCCGCAGGCGCCTTGGACACCGCAGGCTGGACGTCGATTGACGCCGGGGCTTTTGATCCCGACGGCACGTGGACCGCATCGCCAGCCCCGTCCGCCACCGAGATTTCCGAATCCGTCACCGGCGGGGCGACCGACGGCGGCGCGATTGCCGGAGGCGGTTCGGCGAGCATTGGCTCGGCGTGGCTGCAAACGCCTTTGTCGTCGGACCTGCAGTTTACGTTCGATCTCGCTGGCGGCACCTCAGGCGCCGGCCTGATCGAGTACGTCGGCGGCGAGCCGATCCGCAGCGACCTCAACGGCGACGGCAACGTGAACGCGGCCGATTGGGCGCTGTTCGTTCCCAACAACGGTTCGGCGTTTGGCGCCGATTTGCCCGTGGCCGCCTACCTGAAGGGCGACCTCGACGGGGACCTCGACAACGACTACGACGATTTCACGCTGTTTAAGGCCGACTTCATCGCCGCCAACGGGGCGCCGGCCTTCGCCGCCCTGGTCGGCGTGCCGGAACCGGCTTCACTCGCCCTGGCCGCCCTCGCGGCTCTAGGACTGGCGACCGTCCGTCGGCGCCGGTAATCGCCTGCGGCCGCCTCGCTCACGACGCGGTCGGATGACGCCAATTAAGATTGAATTCCATACATAACCAACTTTGGAGTTTCACGATGCACAGACGATCTCTTCAAACCGCGCTTGCGCTGGCCGTGGCGGCGATGGGGGCGACGACGTTCGACGCCCCGCGCGCCGACGCCGCGCTGCGGAATCGCTACAGTTTCACCACCGACGCCACCGACTCAATCGGCGGCCAAAACGGCACCCTTTTCGGAGCCAACGGCAGCTTTGCCGGCGGCGAGCTAGTGCTTGCCAATACGGGCGAGGGTTCCGAGAACCCCGGCGACGGCGCCTATCTCAATCTGCCCAACGGGTTGATCTCCACCGCCGCCGCCGCCGATACGGTCGGCTCCGTAACGGTGGAAATGTGGATCACCATGGACGCCAACCGCGACTGGGCGGCCGCGTTTTCCGCCGGTAAGAGCAACCAGGGCGAAGACACCGCCAGTTGCTGTAACGGCGACGAGCCGTACATCCAGATCATCCCGCGCACGGGCGATGGCGGAGCCGGCAATGACTTCCGCGTCACGACCAATAGCGAAGGAGCCGGTGAAGGCTGGGTTGAAGACGCTGGCGATGGAACCGACCTGTTCGTCGGTCGCAAGGAACACATCGTGGCCGTGTTCGATCAGTCGGGCGGCACGCCGGGTACGATCACCGTGTACCGCAACGGGTCGATTGTTGACGCGCCGCAAGCGATCTCGGCCAATCTCAACTTGACCACGTTTGCTGGCGGTTCGGACAACGCCGGTAACGGTCCTGGTGACGCTGGCTTCCCTGATATTCCCGGCTACGATCCCAACGTGCCTGAGTACAACGTGTGGCTCGGCCGCTCGCAATGGGGCGACTCCCTGGCCGCCGCTCGTTACGACGAAGTGCGCATCTACAGCAACGTCGTCACCGCCCAGGAAGCTCTGGCCCACACCGTGTTCGGTCCCGACGTGACCGGCGTCTCGGCGATCCCTTCGATCATCGTCGACAAGGATACCGGCAACATCACGCTGAAGAATAACGAAGCGGCCCCGGTGAGCCTGGAGTACTACAGCATTACCAGCGCCGGCAACGCCCTGAGCACAGGCGGGTGGAGCAGCCTCGACTCGCAGAACTACAACGCGATCGACGGAACCGACGGCGGCACGACGGCCGGCGACTCGAAGGGCGAAGGCTGGGACGCCTCGGGCGGTTCCAACTCCGGCCAGCTGATCGAGTTGTTCCTGGGCGAGGCCGGTTCCATGCTTGCGGGTAATGCCGAACTGAACCTGGGCAACGCCTACAACACCTCGGTGTTCGGCGGCAGTGACGGCGACCTGGTGTTCAAGTTTGGCCTGAATGGCGGCGCCTTGATCACGGCCCCGGTTACCTATGTCGGCGGCGGAAGCACGGCCGGCGACTTCAACAGCGACGGCAAGGTCGACGGCGCCGACTTCCTGGCCTGGCAACGCGGCTATCCCGGCAACCAGCCGGGGCAGTTGCTCTCCGACTGGCAGGCCAACTACGGCACGGGAGCCGCCGTCGCCGCGGTGGGCGCCGTGCCCGAGCCGACGACGATCGTCATGGCCTTGTTGGGGCTGACGGGGCTCGCCTGCGCCGCCAAACGCCACGATTGACCGGCAATTCGGCGACCTGCGGGTTCGTAGCGAATCCGCAGGTCGCCTTCATTTTCTCAAATGGAAATCAGCATAGGGTTGTCCGAACGCGCTACTCACATTCGCCTCCAGAAGATACAATTAAGTCGCGCTCTTCACGGGACCTCTTCGCAAAGGAATCGCCCTGACATGAAATCCCCTTTTTCGTCCTCAAGGCGCGCGGCGTTCACTCTGGTGGAACTGTTGGTGGTCATCGCCATCATCGGCGTGTTGGT
>JAGQOU010000428.1 GCA_020427145.1 Planctomycetales bacterium
TGCGCTGCGTCCCCAGCCACCCGGCGGTCAGGAGAACTGCAAAGTCCTGATTTGAGCCGCCAAGCTCGCTTAGCAACAAGAGAATTGAACCACGACGGAACGACGGGCACGACGACCAAAACTCGTGATTTTCCGTCGTGCTCGTTGTGTCGTCGTGGTTCCTTCTTGGCGCACTTGGCGGTTGGAAACCAAGGGAAAAAGGACTTTGCAGTTCTCCTGACCCGGCGGTTTGCCAGCTCGACTTGGCCCGGCTACTTCGCCGCGTCGACGTCGATGCGAATCACCTGCACCGACGAAGCGGGCACCCGGCACTCGAACTCCCGGCCGACAGATATCGTCGACTCCACCGGCTCGATGGCATTGGGCGCCGTGATGGTGTTGACCGCTTGCGGCGCGCCGGCAAGCACGATCGCTCGGGCCGTCGAGCCCACGCTGTCGACGCCGGTCAACTCGACCGCCGCGTCGAGATCGCGGTTGGTCGGATTGATCAGTTTGAGGATCACCTGCCCCGCCTCGGTGTCGCGCGCCGCGGCCACGTTCAATCCCGGGGGCACGTCGGCGTAGTCGTGTACCAGCCGGTCGTCGAGGAAGCAGCGAATGCGTCCGGGGGTGCGTTCCACGCGCACGTCGTACCAGCGCCCGGTCTCCACGCGGCCGGGTCGCCGAACGAGGGTCGACGCCGCGCCGCCGGAGCGGCGTTCGATGCCGTGGAACGTGTTGCCCCAGCCGCCGATGTTCCACCACAGGTAGTTGTCTTCGTCCTGATAATCGAACACCACCAGCGCACCCTCGCGACCGTCGTCTTTCTTGAACCGCAGACGAATCACCGTCTTGTCGCCGTCGAACGTGGTCGACGACGTTGCCATCGCGGGGTCGGCGCCCTGATCGGTTTGGCGGTAGACGCCGTCTTCAATCTGAAAATTGCCCAGGCGCGACTGCCATTGGTCGTTGGCGAGCGGCTGGTCGTTGACGGTCGCCTTGTCGAAGCTGGCAGCCGTCAACCAGGTTCCCACTCCCACCGCGGCGGCGGGAAGCGGCCCTTGCGATTGGTCGGCCTGCTCTAACTCGTACTCGACGGCCACGTCGCCTTTGTTGCGGCCGAAGAGTTGCTGCACGTAGTAATTCGGCGTCTTCACGACGCGACGCTTGTCGAAATAGATGAGGTTGGCCGCGGTCCACTGCGTGTGGTCCACGTGAGCGAACAGCGGCGCGTAGCAGGCCATGTCGACCAGGTCGCCGTTGCGTTCGATGCCGGTGAGATAGGCGGCCTCGGCCACGGCGTTCTGCAGCTGAATGCCGCGCGAGGCGTATTCGCCCACGAACACCAGCGGCCCGCCGCGGGGAAAGCTGTCGAACCGATCCTGATGCTGCACGTACCACTCGGGGCTCTCGTAATAGTGTTCGTCGGAGCTGTACACCCGCTGCTGCCGCATCAGCGGGTACAACGGCACGCCGTCGCCCAGGCCCGAGGTGCCGATGATTTTGATTTCCGGGTGCGCCTCGCGCACCGCTTTCACGAAATGCGGAAAGCGTTCGTGCAGCTCGGGCGTGTCATGCTCTTCGTTGCCGAGGCAGATGAACTGGAGGTTGAACGGCTCGGGGTGACCCATCTCGGCCCGCAGGGCGCCCCACTCGCTGTCGACCGGGCCGTTGGCGAACTCGATCAAGTCGAGTGCGTCGTCGATCCACGGCTGCAACTCGCCAATCGGCACGCACTGGTACGGCTCGTTGAACCCGCACGACACGCCCACCGGCAGCACGGGCAGCGCCGTGGCGCCGATGTCCTCGCACAGCAGAAAATACTCGTAGTAGCCCAGGCCGTAAGTCTGGTGATAGCCCCAGCGGTTCCAATTGGGCCGCCGCTGCGACACGTCGCCCACGGTGTCTTTCCACCGGTAGGCGTTCTGCAGACTGTGCCCGTGGGCGATGCAACCGCCAGGGAACCGCAAGAACTTGGGATTAAGATCTTTCAGGGCTTGCACCAAATCGGCGCGCAAACCGTTTTCACGTCCGCCGTACGTATCGAGCGGAAAGAGCGAAATCATATCGAGGCAAAGCGTGCCGCGCTGGTCGATTGTGAGCACCAGCTGGGCATCGTCGGCGTCGGCGTCCGCGGTCAGTTCGACGACATACTTGCGCCACTGATTGCCGGTGACGGGCAACTCGCGTCGAGCGAGGACTTCGCCGTCGGGCGTCTCCAGGGCGACAGTCGCCGTGCCGCGGGCGTTCCGCTCCCAGCGTGCGTAGAACGTCATGCGATACTTGGCGCCGGCGTCGACGCGGATGCCGTCGAACCCCAGGTTGCGCACGCCAACGCCGTCGCCCGGCTCGTCGACGTGCAGCGACAGGTAATTGGTGTTGTTGCGGTTCAGCGGAATGCCGCGTTCGACGCGCATGGCGCCGCGGCCGCCGCCCCGCTCGACTTTTTCCCAGGCGTACAGCGCGTGGTACTTTTCGCTGCGCGGGTTCCAGCCGATGCAGGGGAAATACTCAAAAGAACGGTTTTGCAGCAGCTCGGCATACAGCCCGCCATCGGCTCCGAAGTTGATGTCTTCGAAGAACAGCCCGTACAAGTGCGGACTGAGCGGAGCGCCAAGTTGGTCGGCATGCACGCGGATTGACGCGTCCGCCGCCCGCGCCACGGGGCTCAGTGCAACAAGCACAATGAAAACACAAAGCGGGCGCAACAATCGAAACAGGGGCATAGACAACATGACGTCGACTCGCGTGGTGCTGAAGAGTAGCAGCAGCCGACGCGGGGGCGTCGGCAGACCGTCTACTATAGACTTCGCCGCGACGACGTGCGACCAAGCGGGGCGTGAAAGCGCTGAACAAGGCAACCGGCTGGCCTGTCAATTTATCTATTGCGCAGGCCCGACGCTCCAATAGCGCAGATTGGCGATCGCGCTCGCCGATGGCGGCCGCAACGCGAGAACCCGCGGCTTGCGCCGCGGGCTATGAGCCGTCAGTTGAACGCCGCGACCGATTCAGTTGCAGCAGGGCGGCGGGCAGGGATCGCAGCACGGAGGGCAACACGGAATGCAGCACGGTTCGACTTTGACGCAGCAAACCGGCGGGCACGGGTCGCAACACGGCGTGCAGCACGGCGTGCAGCAAGGGTCGATCTCCACGCAGCACTCGCCGCGGCGAGCCGCGCGACGGGCCTGGCCACGACGCATGGTCTTCACCGTGCATTGCGTCACGCCGCAATCGTCGACGCAGGTGCAGGCGTACTGTTTAGCGCGAGCCTGGGCGCTGCTCGCGGTTCCCACGGCCCCCACGCCGAACAACAGCCCGGCGGCGGCCAATCCCAAAGTGATAGAGCGAATCATTGTGCGTCCCCCTCAGTTTTCTAGGCGCGATCAAAGTGTCCCGGTGCGCCAAACCTAAGAGTCGTGCAAGTTGCGTTCCGCGCGACGCGGTAATCGGAAGACTGAGCAAACTGCGGGGAATTTGATGGTTTTGCAAATCGCAGGCGCGGCGAACACTGTGTCAGCTGAGCGAGTCGGCACACCGCAAGACTGTGCGGCAAGTTGCTTTGCGGCCGCGCAAAAGAAAACTGCGGAACCCCCAGGGGCTCCGCAGAGGATGACTCCAAACCGGTGCGCGCAGCGTCAGTTCGCCGCGCGGCAAGCGGCGGCGCACTATGGCTCGTTCTGCGATTCGTCATCCTCGATCTGAAACCACGGTGACAAATCGCCTTGTCCGTCGCCGTCCTCCGTCTCGCCGTCTTGCATCTCCAGCATTTCTTCGGCTTGCTCCGCGGCCTGGTCGAGTTGCCCTTGGGCCTCGTCGCGATACGCACCGAGTGCGTCGGGCGAAGATTTGATGCGCTCGACCTCGCGCACGACGACGTTCGCATAGGCCACCGGGTCGCGGACATAGGCCATGTCCGCCTGGAATTCCGCCTCCGTCGACTCGACGATCTGCGGCGCCACCCAGAGGTAGGCGGCCAGGCACAAGACGCCGGCGACGACGCCGTTGCGCACCAGCGCACGGCAGACAGCGGCCGCACGTTCACGAACGGACGGCGTCTGCGCCGCCGCGGACGAATTCTTCGCAGCGCATCGCGCCGCCAGCGCGCCCCAGACCGCAACCAACAGCATCGCGGTCAGCGGCCCCACCAGCTCGCCGTGGTAGGCGAACCACTGGATCGCCGCCCACTCCCACGTGCCGTCGATCAGACTCAACGCGTTGCGGAACTGGTCGGCGCCGAGGCCGCCCCAGCCACGCGGCCGCATCCACATTTGGTTCACAAGCTCCGACGGGCTGCCGACGTAAGGCCCCCAGAGTGGCTGCAGAATGATGATCAGCCCGAGCACCAGCGCAATTGCGGTAACAACTCCCAAGAACGAGCGAAGTTGGAAGCGGAACTTGCCGCTGCGCGCGAGCCGCACGACTCGCCAGATGATGGCTGCTGAGCACGCGATGGCCGCCAGTACGATGGTCGTCACAGCCGTGGCGATTTGCTTCGGCTGGCTAATCATGCCGGCCGGCGCCATCCCCAAAACGACCGCCAATCCGCCAAGGCCCACGATCCACGCCAGCAGTTGCGGCGCTAACCGGACTCGCACGTCAAGTTGTCGACCACGAACCAGAAGCCAGCCTAACAAGGCCGACACGGCGGCGATTGCCGCGAGCATTACCGTGGCGAGGGCGGCGGCAACCGAGCCCAGGGCGACCAGCAAATCGTTCATGCTGCTTGCCGCCAGTGCCTGCATGCGAGTCCCATTGGCGTCTCGCACGATCCAGCCGTTCATCTGCCGTTGCAGTTCGCGCTGACCAAGGGTTGCGATCTCGTCCGCACTCACGGCGTCGGGGTGATCTGTCGCGAAGCGGAGAAAATCCGCATAAATCGCCTGTGGAATTTCCACCCACTGTTGTAGGGAAAAAGCGCTTGTTTCATGGACGGCGACGGTTTGTGCGTAGAGTCGCCATTGCCGCCGAAACGTTTCGACGGCGGCCTGAACATCGCCCCGCTCCTCGGCTTCTTTGCTGATCGACCCCTGCTCGCGGAGCAGTGAGCGGAATAGTAGAAAATGTCGATACTCAATTGTGCGACTCAGCGCCGCTGACCACTGCTCGCTGGGCGAGACATCGCTCACCGCCAGGAAGTCAGCCACCGCCGTGAGGCCCGACTCGCCGATGGCAAGGAACTCGCGCCGCTGCGCTTCGTCCCAGCGCGAGCACACTTCGGCCAATCCGTCGGCGTCGACTACGTTCAATGTTTCTGTAAGGCGACCCGACTCGTAGTCTTCCTCAATTTCAACCGACTGACTCCACAGTGCGTCAGCGGCAAGATAGTCATACAGGGCGTTCTGACCGTCGATCTGCCGCGCTGCGTCGAGTACTGCCAGCCAATTCTCCGACCGGACGCGTTCCTCCTCGGGGACGTTGGTGCACATCATGCCGCTTTCGAACTGCAGCAGGGCCTGCATACGACGCCAGGTAACATTGTCGGGTTGAAGCTTCACCGCGCGGGCGGCTGCTTCGAGACACCGTTGGCGGCACTTCTCGCGGAATCGGGCGTACTCGCTGTCAATTACGTCTTGATCGAGCTCCATGCCGAGACCTGGCAGGACTGACGCCCATGGGGTCCGCTTGGCACAACGCATGCTGAAGAGGAAATCCGGCGAGTCAAGAATCCACGCCGCGCCCATGTGCAGCGAGGCGGAGTCCGGATGTTCGGCCAGAATCCGATCGCACTCGGCTAGCCAGAACTCCGCTTGCTCGCTGGGATCGCGCTCGCCGACGGGCCGCGGCAACCACCCGGTCCACGCCAACGCCGCGTCGGTCCAACATTCACGGATCGTTTCCCAGCCGGTCTCGGTCTTTGCGGCGGTGGCCGCCAGACGGATCGCCAGCACGGCGATCAAGCAACCCGCGAGCCCCGCGGCAACAAGCGTCGATCGGCGGCAGCGGGACTTTGGCATGTCTGAATTGTACCGTCGATGGCGGCCCAGACATTGGCCGAAGCTGGGGCAAATTGAGCAACGTCGCCCCGTTGAATCCTCAAGAACGCTCCGCGAAAACACCCGCCGGCCGGGGGTTTTTTCTTGACAGCGGCTCTCACCTGCCCCGACAATGCGATCGGTCGGGGGTAAAAGGAGAATCAGGGGCGCGCTCCCGACTTTGGAGTCTTGTCGTGAATATCTCTCTTGGCTCGCGAACGCGCAGGCGGTCGCTGCTGCGCTTGGCTGCGCTTTGTCTATCGGCCCTGGCAACTGCTCCGCTGCACGGGGCCATCACGACCCAGGGCGACGTCTCGCTGCCCGTGGGCGGGCAAGGCAGCGCTATGATTGGCGCCACGGCGCCGGGCATCGTGGCGATTGACGGCGGGTCGCAACTGGGCGTCACGAACCTCAGGATGGGCGAAACCTTTGGCGGCGTCGGGCTGGTGGAAATCGCCGGCTTTGGCTCGCAGTTGAACTCTCTGGGGTCCGGCAACCGGATTGGCGTTTCCGGCATCGGCAAGATTTCTGTCGTCGACGGCGGTCGACTGGGCTCGACCGGAGAGGTGACGCTCGGCGACAATTCGTCCGGATACGGCGAGGTCGTGGTGCGTGGGTTTGGTTCGACCTGGATGGGCGCCAACAACCAATTCGCGTTGAACGTCGGCGGTTCGGGGCAAGGCGTGGTGATCGTCGAAGACGGCGGGCGCGTGCAGACGGCCACGCTCGCGATCGCCGCGCAACAAAGGTCGGCCGGAGGCTCGCAAGGTCGCGTGACGCTACGCGGCGCCGGCACGTCTTGGGAGAATCAGGGCCAGCTGTCGATCGGACAGCGCGGCGACGGCGAGTTGGAAGTCCTCGACGGCGCCCAGTTCAAGACAGAGCGCGGGCAGGTTTCGATCGGCGCGAGCTCCAGTTTGGCCCGGGGATCGCTGCTGGTCGCCGGCGAAGATTCGCGGTTGACGTTCGGCGGCCAGATTTACGTCGGCAGCGAAGGGAGCGGCGAGTTGCGCGTCGCGGACGGCGGCGCGGTCGAATCGTCGCAGGGGCAACTGCGCGTGCGCTCCTATGGAGTGGCGCAGGGGAGCGTCGAGGTCGTCGGGCCGGGGTCGCGATTGACGACGACGGGACCGATTTATTTGGAGGGCAATTCCTCCCTTGCGATTCGCGACGGGGGGATGGTCAGCGCAACCTACCTCACAACCACCGGCCTCAATGGGCCTGGCGGTTCGATCGTGGTCGACGGGCCCGGGTCGTTACTGTCGCTCTACTCATCACTGACAATCGGCTCCGCGCAGCCAGCGCCAACGGAGATCGTCGCTTCCCAGGGCGGGCGCATTCAGTTGGGCGCGTCCCAAGGAATTTTGCAGCTATTCAACAACACCCTGCGACTGGATGGCGGCAGCATTGGCGACGCGAGCGCTTTTGGTTCGCTCAACTCCGACGGACTCGTCACCGGCAACGGCGAGATTGACCTTCGCTTGAATAACGGCAAGCTGGGGCGCGTCGAAGTCGCCCCGGGACAGCGGCTGAGCGTCGGCGGGACGATCAACAACGCCGGCGAGATTATTGTGAACGGCGGCGCACTCGACGCCGGCGGGTCTGTTGTGAACAACGGGATGATGAGACTCAACAACGCGGAGTTGCGCGTCGGCGGTGCGGAGCCGGCGCTGCGCGTCAGCTCGGGAGGCCAACTTGAGCTCGGCGGTCAGCATGCGAGGCTCGATGCCGACGTCACGACCTCCACGGGGAGCGCCGCAGTATTGGGCGCCGGCTTGCAGGCGCATTTCGAACGCTCGCTCCTCAACGCTGGTGCGTTGACATTGCTGCCGGAAGCCGCCGCGACGATCGACGGCTCGTTTCGCCAAGAAGGTTCCGGGATCACGACGATTGGCCTGACGGCCGACGACTTGACGCCGTCGCGGGCGCCGCTGGAGATCTCCGGCGAAGCAAATCTCAACGGACTACTCAATGTGTACTTTGCCGATGCGTACCAACCGACGTACGGCGAAGTGTTTCCCGTGCTCACCACCGCAGCGTCCGTCCGTGGTCGGTTTAGCCAGACGCAGTTGCCGAGCTTGAACCCCGGACTGTCGTGGCTGGTCGAGTACGACGATCTCCATGCCGTGACGCTCCGCGTGATTGGCCAATACGGCAGCGACTTCAACGCCGACGGTCTGGTCAGCGGCGGCGATCTGGCGGCGTGGCAGAGCGGGTTCGGCCACGACGGCATGACCCACGTCGCGGGCGACGCAAACGGCGACGGCACAGTCAACGGCGGCGACTTCTTGAACTGGCAACGCGGCTATCAATCCACAACGGCGGCGACCAGCGCCGCCGTGCCGGAGCCGACGGCGCTGCTGCTGGCGCTGGTCGCCGGCTGCGTCCTTGGCGCCGCGCGGGACGGTTGGCGGCGCCGGCGGTAAGGGGCGACCGCGGGGTCCTGAGGCCAAGAATTACTGCGGGGTGCAGGACGCAATCGCCGGTTCGGCGGCGAACTGCCGCGCTGCGCTCAGCGAGTTCGGCTTGCTCAATTGGCGTCGGGCGGGCATTCTGGAGGAATCGGCCCGGCAAGAGATTTGTCGCGCGCCGGTCGCTTGGCGCAGACCGCGCGACACTCGCCCCCCTGTCTTGATGGCTCAATCTCCTCTCGTGTTCAATTCGCACGCCGCGCCGGACCGCCGCCAACGCTTAGCAGCCGCTGTCGCCGAATTGACCGTCATGCGGCAACTCAAACCCGAGACGCGCGACGCGGTACTTGCGTGGCTGACGACGCATGTCCCGCTGACGAGCGTCGACGAGTTGCGCAAGGGGCTGGCTGTGGCGAAGGTGCGCGGGCTGAAGCGCGAGCAACGAGAACAGTTGGTCGACGCACTGGCCGGGCGACTGGGACGGCGGTCGTTTCTTGCCGGCGGCGTGGCGACTGCCGCGGCGGTGGCGCTCGGCGCCGGGGTCAACGAGCGCGGCGAGGGCGAACGTCCCCTGCAGTCGCCCACCGCAGGGGAGTTGCGCACCGTCGTGCTCGCAATGCAGCAGCGCCAGGCGACGATTGGCGAAACGCTGCAGCAACTCGCGGCCGATGACAACGAGTCCGGCGACGCGGTTGACGCCGCCGCCTGGGCGGACGTGTGCCATGCTCTCGACATGAGCAACTGGCTCGCAGCGGCGGTGCGGCTCAGCGCGATTCCGGCAGACAGACGGCCCAGCGCGTTACGCCCCGGGGCGGTGCGAATCATGATCGCTGCGCTCGAGGCTCTGTCCCGGGCCTGGGACGAGACTTTGGCAATTCGCAGCGAGTGGGACAAGGACTATTTCGTGGCGTACGCGTTGGGACGGATGCCGGCGTTGTCGGCCGGCGTCGCGGGGCGCCCGCCGTTTCGCAGTGACGACGAGTCAGCCCGACGAAGCCTGGCAGCGCTGCTGTCGCTGGCGCCGCTGTGCAACGCGTTGGACGTTTCGAATCAACGGTTCCAACAAGCGGGCGTCACGGTCGCGGGGGCGCCGATTCGGTTCACGCAGGGTCACAATTTCAGTTATGCGCACTTCGCCGGCGACGTCGCGGCCCAGCGGTTCACGCCAGACCGGAAGCGAGTGCTCGTGAATTGGGACGCTCACGCCGATTTGAGCGCCCCCTTGGAGAACCCGCGCACGGAGCAGCTCTTCTCGCTGGCAGACCTGCTGGCGGCAGACACGGCCGGACAGCGCGTAGTGGCCGCCAGCACGATGAGCATCGCCGGTTGGATCTTGCCGCTGGTCTATCAACAGTGTCTCGGCGGCGGCGACGACGCGACGCCAGTCGAAATACTGTGGATCGCGCCGCGCGAGGCGCTTGCCACCTCGCATAATTGCATGGAGCCGTTCGGCAGTTATCGCGCTGTCGCGGGCGCGTGGCGTTTGCCGACATCGTCGGACGAGATCGCCGCGATCAGCACCACGCCCGTCGGCCCGTGGAACGTGCCAGGCGAGTTGGAACTGCGCAGCTACAGCAAGTATCCCACGCTGCGAACCGTGCGCACGCCGGACGCGCTGACCAATGCCCGGCACTTTGTGGTTCACATTGTCGAGCCAGAGGATGCGAAGACCATCGCGAGAGTGATCGGCGACGCCGAGATCGCGCTGAGCGTGGACGTCGACTACGCGGGCACGCGCGAACCGAGCACGCAGCCCCGGCGCGGATTCTTGCCGGACTACCCGCTGACCGATACCGCCGCGCAGCGCGAACGACATCGGCAGCTGATTGCATTGCTCGGTGAATTCTACGACGGATACAGCGCGCAGGTGCGTAGCGTCTCGATTGCCAACTCGCCGACGTTTACCGTGGAGGAAGGCTTGCGGATGCCGGCGGCGCGGGTGCTGGAGCGATTTGTCGCCGGGAGCAAGGCCTGGCAACCCGGCTGGGTTGGCCGCGAGATTGCACGACAACCGGCGGTCCCCGGCTCGCAGGCCGGCAAACTATTGGCCACGTCGCTGATCGGCGGCGGCGCGGCTGGCTTGCTGGCCGCCGCCGGGTTGCTGGCAAGCGACTTCCAGCGCCGCCGCGAGTTGCGCTCGCTACTATTTGGGGGATCGAGCCCGCGTACTCAGGGTTGAACCACGACAATACGGCGAGCCGGACGCCGGGATTCGCCGCCGAGGCGACGATGTTGCGCTCGACGCGCAATCCGCACATGCGGAATGACCGGGCGAGTGAAAAATGCACCGCAACCAAGCGGGTCGCCGCGGGGTTGGTGAATTGTCTCCCTGTTGTGCTTCGCCCGCCTTAGACCCGAGGACGCCGCCATGCTGTCGAATGTCGCCGCAGTCGCCATGATTCTGTTTTTCGCCCCGCTGACGGGAGGGTCGGCGGTCGCAGAGCATTACGACCCGTTGCGCGTCGATCTGGCTGCAGTGGCAGCGCCGATCGATGCGACCGTTCACGACGCGTCTCGCCAGCGCGAGATTCCCGTGCGGATTTACCTGCCGGCAGATTCGCCCGGCGAGAGCGGAGCGACCGCGCCGGCGCCCGTCGTCTTGTTCAGCCACGGCCTGGGCGGCTCGCGCGAGAATAACCCGTACCTCGGCCGGCATTGGGCGGCGCGGGGTTACGCGGTGGTCTTTATGCAGCACGTCGGCAGCGACGAGTCCGTGTGGCAAGACGTCGGCCCGCTGCGCCGCATGGCCGCGCTGCGCAACGCGGCCAGCGCCGAAAACTTCATGCTGCGCGCAAAGGACGTGCCGGCGGTGCTCGATCAACTGGCCGCGTGGAACGCCGCAGCGTCGAGCGACGAAGGCGTCGCCGGTCAACTGGCCGGGCGGCTCGATTTGACCCGCGTCGGCATGTCGGGCCACTCGTTCGGGGCCGTCACCACGCAAGCCGTCTCCGGACAGGCCTACGCCGGCGGGCGGGCCGCGCTGGCCGATCCGCGCATCGCCGCGGCGGTGCTGCTCAGCCCCAGTACGCCCCGCCGCGGCGACCCGGCCGAGGCGTTCGGCGGCGTGAACCTCCCCTGGCTGTTGATGACCGGGACTCGCGACGAAGCGCGCATCGGCGGCCAAACCGCCGCCAGCCGCCGGCAGGTCTTCCCCGCGCTCCCCCCCGGCGACAAGTACGAGTTGGTGCTCGACGGGGCCGAGCACTCGGCGTTCGGCGATCGCGAACTGCCCGGCGACCAGGGCCAGCGGAACCCCAATCATCACCGCGCGATCCTGGCGCTGAGCACCGCGTTTTGGGACGCGTACTTGCGGGACGACGCAGCGGCCAAGTCGTGGCTGCAAGGCGACGGCCCCCGGTCGGTGCTCCAGGACGCCGATCTGTGGCAACAGAAGTGATACCCGCGATCGCTACGAAATCGCCGGTGCAAACCAGTTTCGTTCAAGATAAGACTGCCGTGTGGCTCGATCGTCGGAGCGCTGCTCCGAGCGTCCCCCGCAGCACTGGCGCGGTCGCAACGGCAACCAAGGCAATCAACCACGCCGCGGGGGGTTCGGGAACCGCTGAGGTCGGGGCCGCACCCGGCTGCGTTTGGCGTTGCCAGGCGAGAAAGTCGGCCCCGTCGACGATCCGGTTGCCGTCGAAGTCGCCGTCGACAAACTCTGCACGCGCCCCGGCGCCGTCAAACTGGCCGAAGCCCGCCAGCCAACTCTCCAGGTCGGCGCCGTCGACCACGCCGTCGAAGTTCACGTCGGCCGACTGATACGCAGCCGCGTCGCTCCACGGCAGCGCGGGCAGTTCGTCGAGCGTGACAATGTTTTCGTGACCAAGCGTCGCCTGTAACTGCTCGGCGGTGAGACTGTCGACGAACGAGCCGCTCCAGGGCGAGAAGTAGCTCCAGCGGATTCCCCATTGGTCCATCACCTCGGGGTCGGGCAGCGTACCGGTTTCGCTGAGCGCGATCAGCTTGCGGCCATCGAACTCCTGGAGAATGTCGTACCACTGGCCGCTCATGCTGGCGGTGGGATCGGTGTAAATATCCAACCCGATCATGTCGACCACGTCGTCGCCGGGGTACCAGTCGAGAAAGTCGCCCTCGGCGGCCGAGGAGGTGAATTCCCAGATGAGGTTGTGCAACCCGTGGTGGTTCTGCAGCCGGTCGTAGGTCAGGTTCCATAATTCCTTGAATGTCTCGGGGCCGTGGGCGCCCCACCAGAACCAACCGCCCTGGGCTTCGTGCAGCGGACGCCACAACACGGGCACGCCGGCGTCCTCGTACTTTTGCAATTCGACCGCAATGGCGTCGATGTCGCGCAGCAGCAGTTGGTAGTCGGCGCCCTGCGGGTCAGCCAGCGCCGCAGGCAGGTCGAACGTCGTCGCGTACGTGTAAAAACCTCGCCACCATTCTTTGTCAGGCTGATTGATCAGATCAGCCGGCGCGTTCCAATGCCACATGGCCGTCACCACGCCGCCGGTCTGCTTCGCCCACGCGATGGTCTGCTCGGTTTCCTGCCGCGGATTGGAGTTGTGCTCCAACCGCGACGGCGAGTACTCGATGAAATCGGTCCCGCGCACCGCCGGCGTCAGCCCGCCGCTGCGCGACAGGTAGCTGGCGCCAGGAAACGGCAGGTTTTTGCTCACCGAGTGCTGCTGCCCCGCGAGCGTCTTGGCGCCGTACTGCGTCGCCAGGTAGTTCATCAACACGCGCGTCTCGGCGTTCGCTTGGCTGTCGACGAGCGTCGGCGCGATCGGCGTGATCGCCGGCGGCGTGAACGGGCGGAACTCGACGTAGTCGACATCGTAGTAACCCCAGCCCTGCGTGATGCTGAACTCGTTCACCCCCGCGGCGAGGTTGAACAAGCCAGCCCGATCGGTTGAGAAACTCGACGACTGGTCGAACATCCCGCTGCCCGCCTCGCCGTCGACGGCAAACTCGTACCCCTTCGGCCCGTACTGCGAGCGGTACCCGACCCACATTTCGTACAACCCGTCGGGCACGTCAACGCTCCACCGCACGGCGTCGGTCCCGTCGCCGCTGTTGAAACCGGTCACGTAGCCGGTCCCGGAGTATCCCGGCGCGAACGAGGAGATGGTCGTGCCGAAGAGCTGCGCCGCCTCGGCTTCGTACCGATAGGACTGCGCGCCGGCGGTCACGGCGACGGCCAGGACGATCAAAGCAAAGGCGATGCGAAGCGAATGCACGCGCGACACTCGGCGAAACGCGGAAGGAGAGACGAGTCGGCCACCTACCAAACACATGCTGACCGACATTGATTATGACTGCTGGGAATCATCCTCGCAACGAAGTCGCCCGCCGGGTCAGGAGAACTGCAAAGTCCTTTTCCCTTGGTTTCCAACCGCCAAGTGCGCCAAGAAGGAACCACGACGACACAACGAACACGACGGAAAATCACGAGTGTTGGTCGTCGTGCCCGTCGTTCCGT
>JAGQOU010000429.1 GCA_020427145.1 Planctomycetales bacterium
TACCGAAGATACAAGGGCGAGGCTCCGCCGAGCGCCACCGTGCTCAATAAATGCCACCAGGGGGCAACCTCCTCTTTTTGCAACGAGCAAAAAAACTAAATCCTGAGTGCAAAACTCCCGCCGCCCGCTGCGGCCAACACGACTCTTAGTGCTTATCTATCAACGCCTTACGCCCGACGCTGCTGGCTGCGGGTCGCGGAGTTGCGCGAGCAAAACTCTGCAGCGGCGAGCAAAACTCGCGGCCCCGCAGGCCAGTTCCTCGCGCCCCATCCACGCAGACGACAGACCGCTGCCAAGCGCGGGCTGGTGACTCTCATTTTAGGCGATTCGGTGGATCATTTTCCACCAAATTCCGGAGCGTCGTCGCGTCCCCCATTGCCTAGCTGGCACTCTTTCTCGCCTTGAGTGCGCACACCGTCGAAAGCTAAACCGGCCGACGTGCTTGCCGTTGGGTTAATGAGGGACACAAAAGGGGACATTCTGGTTTTAAAAAAGTAGAATGTCCCCTTTACTACCTCAGTAGTATCATACAATTTGGCAGTTCTCTCGTCAGAATTTGCACTTGTTCGTCGCTCACCGGCGTGTTGTAGATTTCAAGTGTTCTGAGGTTCTTCAATGCCGCAAGAGGCGAAAGATCGCTGACCCGCATTGCGCAAAGGGTCAGTTTCTCCAGTTGCCCTAACTTCGCCAGGGCCGAAAGGTCAGTCACCTCCGTGTTGCTGAGATCAAGTTCCACAAGACTCCGCAATTCCGTCAGGGCCGACAAGTCGTTAACCGGCGTTTCCCAGAGACGGAGGAACTTAAGGTTCTTCAACTCCGCCAGGGGAGAAAGGTCGTTTACCAGCGTTTTATAGAGATCAAGCCCCTGCAGATTCGTCAAACCGGCCAGAGGGGAAAGGTCGATGACTGGCGTCTCGGAGAGGTCAAGCTCTTCGAGTGTCTTCAAATCCGCCAGCGGAGATACGTCGATCACGTTTGTGTCAGGGGCGTATAACTCCTTGAGATTCTGCAGTTTCGCCAGCGAAGACAGATCGCTCACCGGCGTGCTAGATAGATTCAAAACTTCGACGTCGTCCAATTCCGTCAGAGGAGAAATGTCTTCGACGTGCGTAAAGGATATATCAAGCTCTCTGAGGCCTTCTAGTTGCACCAGCGGCGACAGGTCGTTCACCATCGTGGCACCGTTGAGGTTAACTTCCCATATCCTCCCGCTGAATAAGGCTCGGTCTGAGACGTCACCGCCCGCCCTTTTGACCCACGCAATTGCGGGCTGCTCACTCCGCTCTTGTCTCCATCTCCATCCTGCCCAGCCTAAGAGGACAGCCGCAAGTGTGAATAACACAAGAAGCGTCCGCAAACTGAATCGCAGACGGTCCCGGCCGTGTCGGGTGGTCGCCTTGGTTTTTCGTTTCATGGGACTATTGTAGACTACAAGTCCAACCGCGACTCGCCGATCGGTTGCCAACGCCCAGTCACTGCGACCTCGCATGCCCATCCCGCCTGATCCGCCCGATCGCATACTTGCCTGGCGGCAGCTGCTGCGCGTTGGGAATGTCTTCACCGCGGCGAGCAATATTGCGGCTGGGTTTTTGCTCGTGCAGCGCGGGTGGGCGCCGGCGGATCAGTTGGCGTGGTTGGCCATTGCGTCGATGCTCATTTATCTCGCCGGGATGGCGCTCAACGACGCTTACGACGCCGAGATCGACGCCGAGGAGCGGCCCGAGCGGCCGATTCCCTCGGGGCGAATCGATCGGCGGTCGGCGTTTGCCGCGGGGTGGTTGCTGCTGGGGGGCGGGGTGACGGCCGCGTTGGGGGCGGCGTGGGCGAGCCGCACCGTGGCGCCGGCGGTGGTCGCCGGGTGCTTGGCGCTGACGGTGGTGATGTACGACGGCGGCCTGAAACGCACCTGGGCCGGACCGTGGGCGATGGGGTGGTGCCGGCTGCTCAACGTGCTGTTGGGGGCGAGCGTCGCGGCGAATCTGGCCGAAGAACCCGCGGCGTGGAAATTTGCGCTGGCCGTGGGGGCCTACACGGTGGGGCTGAGCTACCTGGCGCGTGACGAAGCGACCGACGTGTCGCCCGCGCGGGCCCGTAACGCCTTTTTCGCCGCGGCGGTCTGTTTCGTCGCCGCACTGGTCGGCCTGCTGGCGATCGTCAACGAGTACCGCCTGGCCGTGCCGCGGTACGCGTGGGGGACGCTGCTGATTGTCGTGTTCGGCGCCATCGCGGTGGCCTGGACGCACGCCCAACGCGGGCCGCGCGAGCGGGTCGCTGCGATCGTCGGCCTGTTGCGCGGGTTTATCGTACTCGACGCGCTGGCGGCGCTGGCGGCGGCCGGGTGGGCGGCCGCGGCGTGCGTGCTGCTGCTGCTCGCGCCGACGCTCATTGCGGCGCGGCGGGCGCCGATGACATAATTGGGCGGATGGTTGGCTGTTGCGCGACCACCGGTCGCGGCTTTATAGTGGATTGCGCGTTTTTTATGTTGCTGGGGTACAACACCAACGGGATGGCGCATCATGCTT
>JAGQOU010000430.1 GCA_020427145.1 Planctomycetales bacterium
GGAGAGCGAGGCTCTGCCGAGCCCGGCGCAAGGCGCCGAGCCCGGCGATAGATGCCGAGTCCGGGGCTCGCCGGAGCCTCGCACTCCCATCCTGACCTTCCCCCGACAAGGGAAGGAAACCGGAACGGAATAGATACTGGCGATGGAGCCGGTACGAAGCCTAGCGCGAGGCTGCCGCTTCCTTGGTCACGTGTTCGTGATCGCGAATGTGATCGGGACAGTAGCAGACTTGCCCGGTGCATTGCGAGCAGTAGCGAAACAGCGTTCGCGGCGACTCTTCGCTATTGAGTCCGCACACATGGCACACGTGGCGCGGGGCCTTCGTGGCCTTGGTCGCCTTGGCCTGAAACGACCGGCGGCGTTGTCCGTGCTTGAGCTGGGCGAGGTGCCCCGGGCCGAAGAACAGCAGGTAGTTGGCCACAGAAGCGCCGATCAGCAACGCCACCATCCATCCGCCCGTGACGGCCAGATAGGCGGCGCATCCCCACGCCGCCAGCGCCAGCCAGCGAATGCGAATCGGCAGCACGTAGAACAGATTCAAGACAAAGTCGGGATACAGCCGTGCGAAGGCGAGAAACAAACTGCCGTAGAGAAAGTAGTTGGGCGCGGCGATCGGCACAAAGAGACCGCCGCCCTGAAAACCCGCCGGCATGATCGCCGCGGCCGCGACAAACGCCGCTGCGACGCTGGCCACATACCCGGTGAGCAGGAACAAGTTGTAGCGAAACGCGCCCAGGTGGCTCTCCACGGCCGTGCCGAACAGGTGGAACAGAATGAAGTAGAAGAGGACAAATATCGGCCGCATCGCTGGCGGCGTGAACATGAAGGTCAGCAGCCGCCACCACTCGCCGCTCGCCACGGCCGCGGGATTCAGAGCGATTTGTCCAATGTCGAATCCGTTGGGGACCAGCGCCCCCAAGTACGTGATGGCTTGCCCGACCACAAACACTGTCGTGAGATTGGGGATGGCGTAGCGGCCGAAACGGGCTTCAAGACGTTTGAGAAATGACATCGATTTGCGTGGGGCGGCCGGGCGGACGCAGTGCCAAGGCGTCGGCCGCGATGAGGCCGGCGGGCCGTAGTGGGGGAAATCGAAAGGAATTGGCAAGCGATCAATTATTGGGCGCCGGCGGGGTTTCCGCCATTGCGATTGCGCCGGCGGCGCCGCGGGAAACGCGGAACAAACGCATATGATGGAGCCGCGAGCGACTGCGACTCTGTCCCGCGATGGCCGCTCCCCCTATAATTGCCGCCTGCCATGAGCGCCATCAAGATCCGCAATCTGCAGAAGTCCTACCGCGTCTACCAGAAAAAGGAGGGGCTGGGGGCGTCGCTGGCCGGTCTGTTTCGCCGCGAGTATCGCACCGTCGACGCGGTGAAGGGCATCGACCTGGACGTCGAGGGGGGCGAGTTCGTCGCCTTCTTGGGCCCCAACGGCGCCGGCAAAACCACGACGCTCAAGCTCCTCTCGGGCGTCATCAGCCCCAGCGGCGGCGAGGCGACGGTGCTGGGACACGTCCCCTGGCGTCGCGAAAACGACTATCGTCGCCGTTTCGCGCTGGTGATGGGGCAGAAGAATCAACTTTGGTGGGACCTGCCGGCGCAGGAGTCCTTCAAACTCCACCAGAAAATCTACCGCATCGACCCCGCCGACTTTGCCCGCACGCGGGACGAACTGGTCGACCTGCTCGATATCCGCCGGCTGCTCTCCCAGCCCGTGCGCGAGCTGTCGCTGGGCGAACGGATGAAGATGGAACTGACCGCGGCGCTGCTGCACTCGCCTGAGGTGCTGTTTCTCGACGAGCCGACGATCGGACTCGACGTGGTCGCGCAGCACAACATTCAGCTGTTTCTAAAGCACTACCAAAAAGTGCGCGGCATCACGATTCTGCTTACCAGCCACTACATGAAAGACATCGCGGCGCTCTGCAAGCGCGTGGTGGTCATCGCCCGCGGCGAAATCGTGTACGACGGATCGCTTGCGGGGATCGTCGACAAGTTTAGCGGGCACAAAGTGCTGACCGTGCAGTTCGGCGGCGAGCGGATGCCGGGCAACCTGTCCCGCTACGGCGAGGTGCTTGAAGAAGTCGCCCCCAAAGCGCGGCTGCGGGTCGATCGCGGCGAAATCGCCAAGGTCCTCTCCGCCGTGCTGGCCGAGCACGCGGTAGACGACGTGAGCGTCGAGGACCCGCCGCTGGAGGAAGTGATCGCGGAGATGTTCGCCCGCAGTTCCGACGGCCCCGCGGCGACCGATCTGCAACCTGTGGGAATGTGATTTGATGTTCACCGCTGAGGAATGTTGACTGCCGCGAGGGGGCTTGATGGACCGTCCCCCGCGCCCTTAGTGGAGAAGCGTATTTGTTGAGCGGCGTTTTGCGTGGCGCCGCCGGCGACCTTGTTAGGTCGCGGCTTTGGAATTCAATAGCTTCTTGCTTCACCCTGCCCCTCTCTACTGCCGACTGCCCCCCTGACTGCCCCATGGTCGCTCGCGTGCAAACCTGGTGGACGATCTTCCGCATTTGCGTGGAAGAGCGGCTCGTGTACCGCGGCGATTTCGCGCTGGGAACGCTCATGCGGTTTCTGCCGATCGTCACGCAGATTTTTCTGTGGACGGCGGTGTTCGCCGGGGCGGGCAAAGGCGCTATCGTCGGCTACAGCCAAAACGACATCATTGCCTACTACCTACTGACAACCATCACGCGCGCCTTCGCCAGCATGCCGGGTTTGGCGTCGGGGTTCGCCCGGCAGGTGCGCGAGGGCGAGATCAAGAAGTTCATGATCCAGCCGATCGACGTGATCGGCTTTTTGCTGTTGGCGCGCGTGGCGCACAAGATCATTTACTACGCCGTGGCCCTCGGGCCGTTTGCGTTGGTGTTTTGGCTGTGCCGAGGTTATTTCACGGCGGGGTGGCCCGAGCCGACGGTGCTGGCGGCTTTCTTCGCCTCGCTGACGATGGCGTTTTTGCTGGGGTTCTTTCTTGAGCTGACGATCGGGATGATCTCGTTCTGGTTCCTGGAGGTTTCCTCGCTGCTGTTCGTCTACATGCTGTTCAACTTCTTCTGCAGCGGGCACATGTTCCCGCTGGAGATACTGCCGCAGCCGTGGCAGGGCATCGTCGAGTTCTTGCCGCTGAAGTACCTGGCGTACTACCCGGCGGCGATCTTCCTCGGCAAAGTGCCGCCGGACGAGCTCGTGCGCGGCCTGATGATACAAGCCGGCTGGGTATTGTTTTTCGTCATCGCCTGCCGGACAGCGCTGAACGCTGGGTACCACCGCTACAGCGGATATGGAGGGTGATTGGAATGGGGAAGGCGGAAGGCGGAATGGGGAGGGCGGAAGGAGTTGCCGGCTATCAAACCGACGCACGTGTCGTCTTCCACCAGCTAGGCCATCGAGGCCGTGCCCCTGCGAGGCCGCAACCGCCCACTCATAAATGAGTTCGTCGTCACCAACACCCCATTCCCCGATCCCCATTCCGCCCTCCGCCTTCCCCCCTCCCCCTTCGACAAATGTCCTACCTCGGCGTCTTCCTCACCTTCGCGCGCAACAGTCTCATTCGAGACATGACGTTTCGCGCGAACTTCATCATCGAGTTGATCTCCTCGATGTCGTGGATGGCGATGAATCTGGGGTTCTACACGTTGGTGTATCGGTACACCCAAAACATTGCCGGCTGGGACAAGTACGAGTTCTTCGTGTTCATCGCCACGACCATGTTCGTCAACAGCTTGGTGCAGGCGTTTTTTATGCCGAACGCCGAGGAATTGAGCGAAATGGTGCGGACCGGCGGGCTCGATTTCGCGCTGCTCAAACCGATTGACACGCAGTTTCTTGTTTCGCTGCAGCGGGTCAACTGGTCGTCGTTGGGCAATTTTCTCGTGGCCCTCATGCTCCTGGCATACGCCGTGCCGCGGATTGAGGGGTACCAATTTTCACTGGCCGCGGCGGTTCTTTACCCGCTGTACATCGTTGCGGGGGTGCTCATTCTGTACAGCGTGATGATCACCCTGGCGGCGACCAGCATCTGGTTGGGTCGCAATCAGTCGCTGTATGATTTTTGGTTCTACATCACCAATTTTTCGCGCTACCCGATGGAAATTTACGACGGCCCCTTTGGCAAACCGTTGCAGTGGGCGTTTACGTTTATTATCCCGATTCTCGTGGTGATCAACGTCCCCGCGGGGATCATGGCCAAGCCGATCCTCGCGGACAATCCGTACGGCCCCTGGTTGGCAGTGTTCGCGGTGCTGGCGACCATCGCCGCGCTGGCGTTCAGCCGGTGGGTGTTTCAGAAGGCTTTGGGCAGCTATCGCAGCGCGAGCAGCTAGGGTATGAGTGACAACCTCTCTGACCGCACAGAACGCTGGCCCCGGCGTGCTCTCCGCGGTGCGAGTTTTGATTTGATTGAAATGAGGAGTTGAACGTGCTTCGTCTGAGCTTCACGATTTTGCTGTTCCTAGGAATTCCCTGCGCCGTTGTTGCGAAGGAGGGCCCGTTGACGTATCCCGCAACTCGCCGCGTTGATCAGGTGGATGAGTTCCACGGCGCGAAGGTGCCCGACCCGTATCGCTGGCTGGAAGCCGACGTGCGCGAGTCGGACGAGGTGGCCGCGTGGGTGGAAGAGGAAAGCGACGTGGCTCGGGCGTATCTCGACGCAATCCCCGAGCGTCAGGAGATTCGCGAGCGGCTCACTCAACTGTGGGACTACGAGCGGTTCTCCGCCCCCTGGCGCGAGGCGGACCGCTACTTCTTTTGGAAGAACGACGGCTTGCAGGACCAGGCGGTGCTGTACTGGTCGGACGCCTACGACGGCGCCGGCACGGTGTTGATCGACCCCAACGGGCGGGCCGAGGACGGGACGATCTCGATCGGCGAGACGGTGGTCAGCGACGACGGCCAGCTCATCGCTTACTGCGTGAAGGAAGCCGGCAGCGACTGGTCGATCATCGAAGTGAAGCGAATCGCCGACGGCGAGAAACTGCCCGACCGGCTCGAATGGGTGCGGTGGGGCAACATCGTGTGGAACGCCGCGGGGACGGGCTTTTACTACTCCCGCTACCCCGAGCCGGCGCCGGGCGAGCAGTACCAGGCGTCGACCGTCGACCAGAAAATCTATTTCCACACGCTGGGCCAGCCGCAAGCCGACGACACGCTGGTGTTTGAAATCCCCGAGCACCCGACCGAGAGCTTTTGGATTGCGCGCACCGAGGACGACAAGTACCTTGTGCTGTTTGTCGGCCGCAGCACGGACCCGCAGAACAAGGTGTACGCCCGCCCCGTCGGCTCCGACGGCGCGTGGACGAAGCTGATCGACGACTTTGACAACGAGTTCAGCTTCGTGGGCAACGTCGGCGATCGACTCTACTTCATCACGGACCTCGACGCGCCGACCAAACGGCTCGTCACGCTGCCGGCGGACAAGCCGGGTCGCGAACACGTCGAGGAAATCGTCGGCGCGGTCGAGGCGACGCTGGAAGGCGCGAGCCTGATCGACGGCAAACTGATCTGCCGCTACCTGCAGGACGTGGCGGCGCGGGTGGAGTTGTTCACCGCCGCCGGCGACCCGTTGGGCGACGTCGCCCTGCCCGGCCTGGGGTCGGCCGACGGCTTCGGCGGCAAGCAGGATTTCACCGAGACCTTCTACACGTTCACCAGCTACGTCACCCCGCCGTCGGTGTATCGCTACGATCTGCGCACCGGCAAGTCCGAGCGGATCCGCGCTCCGCAGGTGCAATTCGATCCCGACGATTACGTTTCGGAGCAGTCGTTCTACCAGAGCGCCGACGGCACGCGCGTGCCGATCATCGTGTCGCATCGCAAGGGGCTGGTGCGCGACGGCTCGAATCCCACGCTGTTGTACGGCTACGGCGGGTTCAATATCTCGCTGACGCCCTACTTCTCAGTGGAATACGCCGTGTGGATGGACATGGGGGGCGTGTTGGCCGTGCCCAACATGCGCGGCGGGGGCGAGTACGGCGAGGCGTGGCATGTCGCCGGCAAACAGACCCATAAACAGAACGTGTTCGACGATTTCATCGCCGCGGCCGAGTGGCTGATCGCCGAGAAGTATACGCAAACACCCAAGCTGGCCATCATGGGGGGCAGCAATGGCGGGCTGTTGGTGGGCGCGGTGGAAACGCAGCGACCCGACCTGTTTGGCGCCTGTCTGCCGGCCGTCGGCGTGATGGACATGCTGCGGTACCACCAGTTCACCGCCGGGCACTTCTGGCGCGACGAGTACGGCGTGCCGGAGGACGCCGACCAGTTCCGCGCGTTGATTGCTTACTCGCCGTACCACAACGTGACGCCCGGCGTTGACTACCCGCCGACGCTCATCACCACGGCCGACACCGACGACCGGGTGGTGCCGATGCACAGTTTCAAATTCGCGGCGGCCATGCAGGCGGCCCAGGCGGGCCCCGCGCCGATTTTGCTGCGGGTGGAAACCCGCGCCGGCCACGGCGCCGGCACGCCCACCAGCAAACGCATCGATCTGGCGGCCGACAAGTGGGCGTTTCTGTGGAAGACGCTCGGCATGGGATCCAAGGAGTAGCCGCGCCATGAGCGACACGCCAACAGAGATTGTCGAAACGCGCCGCAAGTTCCGCGCGCAAATGGCCGTGACCGAGCGGTGGGCGTATTTCGACCACGCCGCGGTCTCGCCGACGCCGCGTCCCACGCGCGCCGCGATCGAACGCTGGCTCGACGAAGCGGGCGGCGACGGCGGCCCGGCATGGATGGGTTGGGCGCAGCGAATCGAGCAAACGCGGCGCACCTCCGCGGCGCTGCTGGGAGCAACGCCCGCAGAGATCGCCTTCACCCAGCACACGACCGGCGGCATCAGTTTGGTGGCGCAGGGGCTCGATTGGCGGCCGGGCGACAATGTGGTGACGCTCGACGACGAGTTTCCCGCCAACATTTACCCGTGGCTGAGCTTGCAGGACAAGGGCGTTGAAACGCGGTTCGCGCCGACCGAGCGGGGGCGGGTTGATCTTGATGCCGTGCGCAGTCTGTGCGACGAGCGCACGCGCGTCGTCAGCGTCAGCTGGGTCGCGTATCTGTCGGGACATCGCCGCGATCTCACGGCGCTGGCCGAGATCGCCAAACAGCACGACGCCTGGTTCGTGGTCGACGCGATCCAGGGGGTGGGCGCCCTGCCCTTCGACGTCAAGCAGACCCCCGCCGACGTGGTGGCGCTGAACGGGCAAAAATGGCAGATGGGCCCCGAGGGGGCGGCCTACGCCTACGTCTGCCGCGAGCGGCTGGACGATCTGCGCGTCGCGGGGCTGGGCTGGAACAGCATGGTCGATCCCTTCAACTTCAAACGCATTGAGATCCGTCTGCGCGACGACGCCGCCCGGTTCGAGGCGGGCACGCGCAACATGAGCGGGCTGATCGGCTTGGGGGCGAGTCAGGCCATGCTGCTCGAATTGGGCGTCGACAACATCGCCGCCGCGATCCTGGACCTGACCGACGAGGCGTGCCGACGGCTCGCCGAGTTGGGGGCCGAGGTGCTTTCGCCGCGCGGGGCCGACGAGCGGTCGGGCATCGTGCAGTTCCAACTGCCGGGGGCCGACGGCGACGCGGTGCGGTCGCATTGTTTAGAACGCGGCGTCGCCCTGGCGTGTCGCTCCGGCTCGCTGCGCATTAGCCCGCACGGGTACAATACGCCCGAGGATTTGGATCGCTTGTTCGACGCTCTGCAGACGTTTTGACGCCTGCGGCGCTACCACCGGCGTTACGCAAACAGTAGGTTAACGGCGCCTTGTTGGGCCCCGTCCACGACCGCCGCACTTTTCTGGGACAAAAGCGATGGCTCGCTGCGCCGTTTACACCGGATCGTTCGACCCCATCACGTTGGGGCATCTCAACGTCATCGAGCGCGGCGCCGGGCTGGTTGACGAACTGGTCGTCGGCGTCGGCATCAACATCGACAAGCAGTCGCTCTTCTCCGCCGAGGAACGCGTTGAGTTGATCCGCGAGGCGACCCGGCACCTCTCCAACGTGCGCATTGAAACCTTCTCAGGGTTGGCCGTGCGGTTTGTGCGCGACATCGGGGCGCGGGTCATCGTGCGCGGCGTGCGGTCGCTGACCGACATCGAGGCGGAGTTCACGATGACGCTCGCCAACCGCAAGCTCGATCCGTACATCGAGACGGTCTTTCTGATGGCGGACGAAGAGTTTTCGCACGTTTCCAGCTCGCTGATCAAACAGATCGCCCCGCTGGCCAGCGACGAGGAACTTGCGCGGTTCGTGCCGCGGTCGATTCTCCCCAAGCTGCGCGAACGGCTGGCCCACTGAGGTGCGTGCTAGCCGTTGTGGCTGCGAATGAGCGGGCGTTACCGCACCAGCTTCAGCAGTTGCACGACGATGGCGATCACGCCGATCGCCGCCAGCGCGCTCTTCACAAAGTCGAGCGAGTTGCTCATGCGGGAGGGCGCGCTGACCGCTTGTTCGGTTGCTGCGTCGGAGAAAGCCGGGGCCGGGTACGCACCGGCCGCGGCCGGTGCGCCCTGCGGCGCGGCCGCGAAGTCTGTCGCATCGCCCGGTTGTTCGTCGAGTCGCGCTGCAAGCGATTCGGCCCCCTGGAGTTTGGCCGACGGGGACCGCGGTTCGTTGGCCGAGGCGACGGCGGCCGTCTGAGCGGCGGCGGAGTCGGCTGCCCGGGTCGCCGCCAGGGCAAATGGCGGTTGCCGCACGGCGGGCTCGCCCGAGCTGCGGCCGATATCGGGCGCCAGCGACGCCATGAAATTCTCCACCCGACCGCCGAAGCTCCCCAGCGTGGTCCCCTGCCCCGCCCCAAACAGCACGCCGGCCAGTTCGCCGCGGTCGTTGAAGATTGGTCCGCCGGAGTCCCCTTGCCGGGCCTCGACGTCGAGTTCCACCATGTGCTGCGGCAGGTCCTGCCGCGGCGAGTAATACTGCGTGCAGCGTCCCGTCGCGGCGCGGTAAATCCCGGGGCCGTAGCCGCAGATGGTCAACTCGTCGCCGGGCTGCGGCGCGCGCGAGGCGAGCGCGACGGGGGGCATCGGCGGCCGCCAGATGACCAGCGCCGCAAGATCCCAATCGGGATCGACCTTCAACGGTCGGGCCTTCGACGTGAACCCGCCCGGCATGATCACCTCGACGGTTCCCGCCGCGTCGCGCACCACGTGCCAGTTGGTGATCACCAGCCCGTAGTCGTCGCGGACGTCGACCAACACGCCGCTGCCATAGGAGGTCGCCCCGTTCTCGGGGACGACGATCCGCGCCACGGCGGGGTGTGGGGCGTCAGAACGCCGGTGGGCGTCGGAGGGGTAGGCCCCGGCGATCGCGAGAGAAGTGATTGCCGCGGGCGCGGCGCCGACGGCCACGAGCCAGACCGCCGCAAGACGGAGCGTTTTTCGACGCCGCCAGCGAGTTGCAGCGCCGGCCGATCGCAGTTTGTCGAGGCGGCTGAGCACGGGCGCAGGCGGTGGCTAACGGTTCTGTTGAGCGTCGCTGCGGCGCGACTTTTCGTTGGCGACGATCAGTTTCAACAAACGCTTGCGCAAGTCCGCCGCCGATTCAGCGGCCGGCTTGTCGGTGCGATCGGCCGACGGCGTGCTCGATTTCTCGTCGCGCGAGCCCGCCACCACGGCCTGCGACCAGCGGGTCGAAACGGAGGGCACGGCGGAATCGACATGTCCGGGCGACATAGCGGGGCGCCTTATGCGGCAATAGGTCGGCCGCCGCGCAGATCTTCGTCGCGCGGCGGAAAATCGCGGCCTTGGTTGTACAGAGCTTTAAGTCGCGCCAATTCGGCGCGCAGGGCGTTCTCGGCGAGCTTGGTCAATGTGAGCCGCGCCGGATTTCCCGCCAGATGCACCGCGGCGTTGCGCGCCTCGTCCAGCACGTCGGCCGGCAAGTACAGCGTCGCGCGAATCTTGGCGTTACCAAAGGGGGGCATGGCGCTGCCTACCAGGCTCTGGGAAGCGGGCTCAAGGCGCCGCGCACAGCCTCGTACGCTGCGTGCCGCGCGTCACTTCAGGGCTCGTCGCCACGGACGCGCACAGCCTGCTACGCGGGCGGCGCGGGTGCGGTTCTCCCCGGGGCCGACCGCATGGCCGACCTGTGATGTATCGAACGCGGGACGCAATTGTCTGCAAACGTCAGACGTTTTGCCGTAAGAATTACCCAACCCGCAAAGTCACACAGCGCGCAGCTGAGGACGGAGCGCTGGCGCCAGCAACTCGAGAAACAGTTCACACCGCTGCGAGGATCGCCTGGGCGACGCCTTCGGCCGTGTACTCGGCGGCAACGACCGTGGCAGGATAGCCGGCATCCGCCAGCACCCCGGCGGTGAGCGGGCTGATGGCCGCCAGGCGGGCGCGCCGCAGCTCCGCGCCGAACATGTTGACCAACGACCGGGCGATCGCGGAACTGGTGACGGTGATCCAATCGATGCGGCCGTCACGCAACTGTGCGGCGACGTCGGCATCCGGCGCCGGCACGTCTTGGCTGTCGTACGCCACCACCTGCGTCACCTGGCCCCCCGCGGCGGTCAACTCGTCGTGCAGCGTTTCACGCCCTCGGCTGGCGCGGACCAACAAGAAGTGCTGCCCCGCTCGGGCGGCCGTGAGCAGCGCGGCGGCCAACTCCTCGGCACGATATTCGTGCGGCTGCACGTCGGCCTGCAAGCCGTGCGCGGCTAGCGCCGCGGTGGTGGCCGGGCCGATCGTCGCCAGCTTGATCGGCCCCAGCGCGCGCAGATCGCGCCCGCTGGCCTGCAACGCAGCGAGGAACCGCTCGACGCCGTTGGCGCTGGAGAACACAACCCACCCAAACTCGGCCAACCGCGCGAGCGCATCCTCCAGCGGGCGCGAATCGCGCGGCGGGCCAATGGCAATCGCCGGCTGCTGGAGCACGCTCGCGCCCAATTCCTCGAATCGCGCGGCGAATTCATCCGCCTGCTGCGCGGGACGCGTCACGAGCACGGTCTTGCCAAACAGGGGCCGCCGCGCAAACCAAGCGCTGGCGCCCGCGGCGGCGACCGCTTCGCCCACCACGACCAGCGCCGGCGGACGAACCTTGCCGGGCGCCAACTCCTCGGTCAACTCGCCGAGCGTCGTGTGCTTGATCCATTGTTTCGGCAGGCTGGCGTGCCGCACGATGGCCACGGGCGTCGACGCCGGCTTGCCATTGGCGATCAGCCCCGGAGCCCACAGCGGCGCGGTCGTCACGCCCATGTAAAACACCAGCGTGCCGGGGAATTGCGCGAGCGCGGCCAGATCGAGCGCATCGCCCGTCCGGTCGTCGCTTTGCCTGCCCGTGACAAAGGCCACGCAGGAGGCAGCGTCGCGGTGGGTGAGCGGCACGCCCGCGTAGGCGCTCGCTGCCGCGGCGGCCGTGACGCCGGGCACGACTTCGTAGGGAATGTCCGCCGTCTCCAGCGCCGCGACTTCCTCGGCCAGCCGCCCGAAGATGGTCGAATCGCCCCCTTTGAGCCGCGCCACCACGCGTCCGGCACGAGCGGCGGCGATCATCTGGGCGTTCACCTCGTCCTGCCCCTGCAGCCGGCCGTGTCCATGCCGGCCCAGGCAAATCAGCTCGGCCCCGGGCCGCGCGTGGATCAGCATGCGGGGGTCGGCCAGATAGTCGTAGAGCACCAAATCGGCCCGCGCCAGCAGATCGCGACCCCGCAACGTCAGCAGTCCGGGATCGCCCGGACCGGCGCCGATCAGGTACACTAGAGCTGGCGGGGGGACTGTCATGGGGGAGCAGCGAGAGCTTGAAATGCGGCAGCGGCCTGGCGCCGGCGCCGCTCAATTGCGAAACGTTGCGACGCGACAGTTGTTAGAATAACCGTCGGCGGGCCCGCTGCGTAGGCAAGCGCGGCCCAGTCCCGGGAGCACCCGCGGCGCTCGTCCGACGCACACGCACGGAACAGGCGAATCATGGCAACCGAGAATTTGACCGCGGGGGCGACGCCGCGGGGGCTGCGACCCCTGCCCACCGCTGTGCGCCAGCGGCTGCAGAAGCTGTTCGATCACGCCCAGCGCAGCATCGACAAACACGACCACGACTACGCGGTGAAGCTCCTGTCGCAGTGCGTGGCAGAGGATCCGGGCAATCTCATCTACCTGCAGACGTTTCTCAGCGTGCTGCAGAAGAAGTTCGGCGATACCAAGAAACCGTCCGCCATCGGCTCGCTGAAGCTCAAGAGCCACCGCTCCACTCTGCAGAAGGCCGTGACCAAGGGCGAGTGGGAAGCCGCGTTTCAAGCCGGCTGCACCGCCTTGGCGATCAACCCGTGGGACTCGGCCACGCTGCTGCTGCTGGCCGACGCCTGCCGCCAGCTCGGCGCCCCCGAGACCGAACTGTACTACCTGCGGTGGGCGCTCAGCGCCGTGCCGAAAGACCCCGTGGTCAACCGCGCCGCGGGCATGGCGCTGCAGCGGATGGGACAGTTCGATCAGGCGATCGCCTGTTGGCGCCGCGTGAAGGAGGCCAAACCGGAAGACGAAGAGGCCAGTTTGGCAGTCTCGCGGCTGAGCGTGGAGAAGACGATCCACGACGGCGGCTACGATCCCGAATTGCTCGGCAGCGGCAAAAAGGACTACGTCGCGCAAATGCCCGGCGCGGGGCCGGTGGACGAAGCGGCCGACGCCCTTCGCGCTTCGCAAACGCCCGAGCAGCGGCTCCGCGCGGCGATCGCGGCGGACCCGTCCGATACGCAGTCGTACTTCCAACTGGCCGAGGTGCTTTCGCAAGCCGGCGCGCTGGATGACGCGCAGCAGGTCCTGGAACAAGCCAACCAGGCCACCGGCGGCGGCGACTTGAAGGTGCGCGAGCGGATCGAGGATCTCCACATCCGCCAGGCCGCCCAACAGGTGCAAATTGCCGAGCAACACCATGGCCACGAGCAGAGCGAGGAATCGGCGCACGTCCTGCAGCAAGCCCGGGCCCACGCCAACCAGGTCGAGTTGGAGGTCTATACCGCCCGGGCCGATCGCGATCCGCAGAGCCTGTGGCTGAAATTCGAGCTCGGCCTGCGGCTGCGCAAGGCTGGCAAGTGGAAGGAAGCCATCACGGCGCTGCAGGCCGCCCGTGGCGACGCGAAGCGCAAAGCGTTGGTGCTGCTGGAGTTAGGCGAGTGCTTTCAGAAAATCGAGCAATACAAGCTGGCCATGTCGAACTACGAGGCCGCCATCGAGGCGGCCGAGGAGCCCGAATCGGAGGTCCACAAACTGTCGCTGTACCGGGCCGGCGTGCTGGCCACGGGATTGCGGGAGCTGGATCGGGCTGAGCGGCACTTCACGGCCCTGGCGGGCATCGATTTTGGCTTCCGAGACGTGTCGGAGCGGCTGGACAAAATCAACAAACTTCGCGATAGTGGGTGATTCGCCAATCGCCAGAGGACGCCAGGAGAGTCCTGGCGAATCCGGCTGGCCCGCTTCGTGACCCCCGCTTAACCAGCTCACTATGCCCAATTCACCGACCGCCAAGAAACGCCTCCGTCAGAGCATTGATCGTCGCGATCGCAACCGGGCCACTCGGTCCGCCCTGCGTTCGAAACTGCGGAAGCTGCGCACCGCGATCACCGCCGGCGACGCCGCCGC
>JAGQOU010000431.1 GCA_020427145.1 Planctomycetales bacterium
GTTTGCAGAACTCGCCCCCTCGCGTCCGGCCGCTTCGCGCGTAAGTTGTTGACAGGAGGGCAGTACGGTTCCCTTTCGCTGGGCCGCCCACCGAGAGTTTTGCTCGGAGAATTCAATTTTCGGGCAAAGCAAAAGTCCCGACCTGCGCTCGCCAGACTCATTCACCGCTTCGGCTACCGAGGACGAACACGCATGCTTTCAGCTTTCCGATCCGCATCCGCCGCGTCGACCAGGTGGCGTCTCGTCGCCGTGCTGGCGGCGATTCTGCCGACCGCCGCCGCATGCGCTCAGCCCGCCGAGACCGCGCCGCGCGACGGTCTGCTCAACGGCGCTCCCGACCCAACCGGCGTGGCCACCGTCAATGCAGCGGGCGAGACCGTGTACTACGTCGCCGCCACGGGGCGCGGCGTGAACCTGTTGCGCAGCACCGACTTGAAACACTGGCAACCCGTGGGGAGCGTGTTCGACAAACCGGTGCCCGACTGGGCCCGCCGCGAGGTGCCGGGGACGCACGGCATTTGGGCGCCCGACCTGAGCTACCATGACGGACTGTATTACCTGTACTACAGCGTCTCGACTTTTGGCAGCCAGCGGTCGGTCATCGGGTTGGCCGTCAACAAGTCGCTCGACCCGGAGAGCGACGACTACCAGTGGCAGGACCGCGGCAAGGTCGTCGAGTCGAACCCCCGCGACAACGACTTCAACGCCATCGATCCCGCGCTGTTAGTGGACCAAGAGGGCCGCTGGTGGTTGTTCTGGGGCTCGTACTGGTCGGGATTGAAGGTGGCGGAGATCGATCCTGCCACCGGCAAGCTCGCTGCGGACGCCAAGATTCGCCCCGTGGCCGCGCGACCCGACGTGCCGTCGCACGCCATTGAAGCCGCATTCGTGGTTTTCCACGAGGGATACTACTATCTGTTCGTCTCGTGGGACGCGTGCTGCGACGGCGCGGACAGCACTTACAAGGTGATGGTCGGCCGCAGCCGCGACGCCGCCGGGCCGTACGTCGACGCCGACGGCAAGCAAATGCTCGCCGGCGGCGGCACGCTGGTGCTTGCCAGTAGCGAGCGGTGGCGCGGCCCGGGGCACAACGGCGTGATTACCACGGACGCCGGGCAATGGATGGTGCATCACACGTACGACATGCAGAATCTCGAGGCGCAGCGGATCCTGCAGGTGCGCCCGCTGACGTGGAACGCCGACGGCTGGCCGGAGGTTGGCGAGCCGCTGGCCGTTGCGGAGGATGGCGGCCCGTGAGAACCGCCGCACAGGAATCAGCACTCGTGTTGCTGTCTTGCGCGGTGGGTCACTTGGCGGCGAAGCCGGTGGATTCGATGATCTCGCAGACGCGCCGCGGCGTCACGTCGCCGTGGACGGTGGCTCGCTGCGGGTCGAGCGTCACTTGCACTGCGGCGATGCCGGGCTCGGCGTTCAGTGCGGCGGCCACGCGGTTGACGCACGATTGGCAGTGCATGCCGTCGATTGCCACTTCGATGGCGCGGTCGGGTTGGTGCGTTTTCGCTGGCGATGTCTCGCCCACGTTCGCCGCTGAGCCGTGTGCGTGCAGGGCGAGCCCGGCGAGCAGGCGGCGCAGATCGCCCAGTGCAAATCGCAGCATGAGCGCCGCGAGCGCCACGGCCGAAGCGACCGCCCACCACGGCGCTGCGTGGACATGCCCCAGGGCGTGCTCCCCGACGCCGGCGAGCAGCCAGTTGAACACCAACCCGAAGCCGATGCTGCCGACGATGATTGTCGACAGGTACACGACCAGCGCGCGACGCCCGAGCGTCTTGCCCACCGCCCCGATCGTGGCGACGTTGGTGGCGGGGCCGGCCATCAGAAACACCAGCGCCGCGCCGGTGGGCAGCCCGGCGGCAACCAGCGCCGCGGCCATCGGCACGCTGGCGGTGGCGCACACGTACAGGGGCAACGAGACGACCAGCGCCGCCAGCATGGCCGGCAACCCGCCGTAGGAGCCCAGGGCGGACAAGGCGGCATCGGGCAGCAGCACCGTGATCGCCGCCGACGCCAACACGCCAATCGCCAGCCACCGCCAGATCGACTCGAGGATCATCAGCGCGTGATCGAAGAACGCCCGCCACCCGCGCGGTCGCGGCGGCGGCGGATCGCGATCGATGATCGGCAGCAGCAATGACGGCGCGGGCGCGGGGGCCGATGCTCGCCCGTCGGCCAGCCACCCGCCGGCCAGTCCCGTGACCAGCGCCGCGAACACTTTGAACACGGCGAAGGGCCAGCCCAGAAACGAGGCGGTCACCAGCACCGAGTCGACGCCCGTTTGCGGCGTGGCGATGAGAAACCCCACCGCGGCTCCGTCGCTGGCGCCGTCCTGCTTCATCCCCAGCCCTACGGGAATGACGCCGCAGGAGCACAGCGGCAGCGGCACGCCGAGAAAGACGCTCTTGGCCACGCCGGCGCGGCCTTGCAGATGCCGCTTCACGAAATCCGCGGGCAACAGCACGTGCAGCGCGCCCGCCGCGGCCGCCCCCAGCAGCAGCCAGGGGGCCAGCTCAAGCAAGATGTCCCACACGGCAACGAAGTAATCGACCAACATGCCCCTATTGTACCGGACCAGGCAAAACCGGCACGGCCAACTCGGGTTCGGCCAGTTCGGGCGCGGGCAGCGTGGGGACGACTGCCCTCGGAGCGTCAAACGTGTCGAGGATTTCCTCGGCATGCCACCACAACGTGGACAGGTGGCCGGCGCGGGGGTCGACGGTCAAGCTGCTGCCGGGCAGTTGGGCCTGCAGCCAGTACGCCATCTGCACCGGGGCCACTTCGTCCTCGCCGCCGTGAAACAGGCAGATTGGCGGTCCCTGCGCCTCGCACACCTGGAAGCCCCAGCAGGAGCTGAGCAGTCGCGAATCGTGCAGCACCCCATCGGGGCCGCAGCGGGTCGCTTCGCGCAGCGTGGCGATCACCTCGCGTTTGAGTTTCGGCGAGCAGAGCACGAGCTGCCGATCCGTCTCCGACCAGCCATGGGCCACGTGCTTGAGCACCTTTTCGGGCTTCGTGTCGAGCCGCCGGCCCATGAGCCCTACGCCCAAGCGCGCCAACCGCGGACGCCGGTCCATGAAATCGAGCGTCTGGTTCGCATCCGTCTTGGGGACGCAAGCCTCGGGCGGCGCAAAGGCCGACGCGATCGTCACGTGCGTGATGCGGTACGGCATCGCACGCACCGTCGCCAGCGCGTACGGCGTGCCGCCCGACATCGCGAGGATGCCGAACGCTTGGTCGGGCTCGCCGACCGCGGCCACGAGCTGCGACACGTCGGCGGGCCAATCGAGAATCCGCCGCCCGGGGTCAAACGTGGAGAGTCCCATGCCGGGCCGGCTAGGCGTGATCAATCGGATGTGCGCCGCGCGCAGCTCCTCGTGGACGACCGCGGCGTCGCGTTGCGAGCCGGGCGTGCCGTGAAAGAACAGCACCAACTGGCCGCGGGGGTCGCCGTATTCGCTGTAACACAGCTGGCGTCCGTCCTGCAGACGCACGCTGCCGTCGGCGGCCATCGAGCTGTCGGCGATCACCAACAGGAAAGTCGTCGCCGCAGAAGCAAGGATCTTGTTGAGGATACGGGGCCGATCACTGGCGGTGGTCCGACGGGTCACCGAATTCATGGCGTCATCTCAGTGAGGGTCTGTTCGCTGGAGCGAGCTTGGGCGTCGAGCGGGGCGGGGGTGGAGGCGGGAAGGGCCCCCTGGCGGAACCGGGCGGCCAGGTCAATTTTAGCAACTCGCTGGTTCAGATGCGCCAAATGGTCGGCCACGCTTTCGGCATAGGACTCGACCACCCGCTGCCGCGTCGCGTCGAGGGCGATTTGCTCGACGCACGGCCGCGACTCGTCGATCCGGTCCCAAGCGATCTGCTTGATCAGGCGGCTCCCGAACTCCTGGCGGCTTCGAACCGCGGTGACCCGCAGGCGAGCCTCGCCCGCAAAGCTCACCGCTCCGGCTGTGAAACTCTCCCCGTCGAACCAAACTCGCACGGTCGAAGTGAACGGGATCGTCGTCTCGCTATGCAACTGTACGGGGCCGTTGGTTCCCACCGTGTTCGAGACCATCCGCGCCGTCAACGTCAGCAAAAACGTCACCCGCTGCTCGGTGCTTTCGGCTTCGAGTTCTTGCATCGCAACGTGGCCGGTCGTCAGGGCCGTGCCGCGGGCGCGGGTCCCCAGCACGGTGCGCGCCACGGGCGAGCTGACGCGCACGGGGCGATCGACCAGCGGCGCAAACCAATCGCCGCCGAATTTGGCTGCCAGCTCCAAGAGCGTCGGCTCGATCTCGGCGATCGGTTTGGCCGCCTCGTCGACGGCGTCCTCGGCAGCGGCCGAGCCAACCTCCGCCACGTCGGCGAGCGCGGCGGCAACTCCGGCCGGTCGAGCTTCGGCAGCCGTGGCGGCCGGCAACTCCGCGGCAATCGCCGCGACGACGGACAGGGCAATCAACCGGACTTGTTGATGGATGGCTTCAGGCGTGAAACAGGTTGGTGTGCGCATACAGCAAGCATAGGAGGCAAAGCGCGGGACAAGTCTGCGCCGGCCGAAGATCTCCGGCAAATCTGGGGCGTTTGTGCCAATCGATCGCCACGCGCCGCGGCGGCCAGGGCGGCCAGGGCGGCCGACGACCGGGCCGATCCGCGTGAAAACCGCGGTTCTTCGCGGTGTCCCGGCGTGGCAAGTGCACCGCGAACGGCCGGCCTAATCAGGACCCGCCGTAAAACCGCTGCGTTGATTACGACCCCATCGCCAACGTAAACGGCCCTTGGAACGAGTGTCGTTCCAAGGGCCGCGATCGATCGCTTCTGACTATGAAAATGACGGGTTACCAGCGACCTCCGCCGCCGCCACCGCCGTATCCGCCGCCGCCACCACCACCACCGCCGTAGCCGCCGCGTCCACCGCCGCCGCCGCCACGTCCGCCGCCGTAACCGCCGCCGCCGCGTTCGGCCTTGGGACGGGCTTCATTGACGGTGAGTGTGCGTCCGTCGACGTCTTTGCCGTTCATGCCTTCAATGGCAGCGCGGCCTTCCTCGTCGTTGGTCATCGTGACAAAGGCGAACCCGCGAGGTCGGCCCGTCTCGCGGTCGTTGATGACTGCGACCTCCTGCACCTGGCCGAAGGCCGCGAACTCGTTCTGCAGCGTGTCTTGCGTGGTTTGATAAGAGAGGTTTCCCACGTACAGCTTCATCGAACTAATACTCCAAACGCCGTGCCGGTTTTTCTGGACCGCGCAGGGGACCGCCGCCAAACGGACCACCCAGCGCAGGCAAGAAGAGGATCGGCCGGTAGGCGAGTCGGGAGGGAACGGCGCGAGCCCCAATGCGCCGCGAGAGTTGCCGACTCGCGCTATCTACAATTGCAAACTCCCACCTCGTGCGACTGAACAAAGGGCGCGGCCAGCGGGGCAAGACGCCGCCGTGACAAAGAACTCGCACGGTCGACGCCCGAAACGCAAGAGACGCCCGGCGCCGCGTATTGTACCGCGGCAAAATCCAATGTCGAGAGAATTTAGACCCGGTTTGTCAAGGGGGGACTTGGGGGATTGCGGAATTGGGAGAATTGGCTGCGCAGTCGAAAAATACCCAGAAAAAGGGCCGTCAACTGACAAATCACCCCGTGGGGAGAGCATTCGCCCACGGGAACGCAGCACGACATGCCAGCAAAACGTCGTGGGAGGGCTGTCAGATGCGCAACGCTCGCAGAGCCGGAGCACGCCGGGGCGCTAGGACGCGCGGGTTCCCGCTGCTTAGCGGTCAAACCACTTTTTGATCATTCGCACCGTCGCCTGCCGGCCGGCGCGGGCGATGCTCGTGGTGAGCGGGATGCTCTTGGGGCACACCGCCACGCAGTTCTGGGCATTGCCGCAGACCTGCAGGCCGCCGGGGCCCATCAGGGCGTCCAGCCGACGGTCCGCATTCATGTGGCCCGTGCCGTGGTCGTTGAACAGCATCGCTTGGCTGATCGCCGCGGCGCCGATGAACTCCTGGTCGTAGGCGGCGTTCTCACGGGCCGCGAACTCCGCGTCGGTCTCGTCCGCGCGGCGGCTCAACTCCACCTTGGTGTATTGCGGGCACGCCTCGACGCAGCAGCCGCACGTCATGCACTCCGACAGCGGATACCGCGTCGACTGCATCGCCTGCGACTCTCGCGGCCCGGCGCCCCGGTCGGCGTAGTCGTCCACCTCGACCCACGCTTCGACCTTCTCCAAAGCGCGGAACATCCGGCCACGGTCGACGCACAGGTCGCGCATCACGGGGAATTTGCTCATCGGCCGCAGCTCGAACCCCTCGGGGTTCTCTTCCAGCAGCCTGTCGACCAGCGTCGAGCAGCTTTGCCGGGTCTTGCCGTTGACCAGCATGGTGCAGGCGCCGCAGACCTCTTCCAGGCAGTTGCAGTCCCAGGC
>JAGQOU010000432.1 GCA_020427145.1 Planctomycetales bacterium
GCCGCCGTGGTGATTCTGACCGCGGCGTACATCCTGTGGGCGATCCAACGGGTGTACCTGGGAGCCGAGTACAAGGGCCCGCACCCCGAAGCGCTCACTCCCATCACAATGCGCGAACTTGCCATCGCCTCGCCGTTGATGGCGTTGGCGATCATCCTGGGCGTGTACCCCAACGCGCTGTTCCGTTACATGCAGCCGTCAGTCGACCGCCAGGTCACCCAACTGGCAGCCTGGACCGAGAAGTTCGACGACAGTCGCGAAACCGTCAATCAGGCGCTGGGCGACGACGGCGAACAAATGGCAGCCTTGGACTAGCGCTGCCGTTGCGGCGGATATCCGCCATTTCGCTGCCGGCCTTCGCCGGCGCCACGACCCCGACAACTCAACCAATCGCAACGGACAACTCCGCGGTGAACCTGCAAACGATCGTCAATTCGCTCGTCAGCGATACTGTGCACGCGAGCCTGCCGCACTTCTGGCCGGAGCTGGTTCTGTGCGGCACGATCGTCGTGTTGTTGTTCACGCGGTTGTTTCCCGGGCTCAACCGCATCCCGCCGTTCGTGCTGGCGTTGGTCGGCGCGTTGGTGGCCTTGTGGGCGTCCATACCGCGCGACGGGCTCGCCCAATGGAACGCCATCGAGCGACAAGAGCTGTTCACCGGCATGTTGGTGTACGACGGCGTCACCGCTTACGTACGCATGTTCCTGATGGCCTTCGCCGTACTGTTTGTCGTGTTGGCGCGGCTCACGGGGCTCGCCGATCGCAAGGACGGGCAGGATTTCTATTGCTTAGCGTTCGGTTCGATCATCGGCATGTGCCTGATGGCCTCGGCCAATCATCTCCTGATGCTGTTCATGGGCGTGGAGATGGCGAGCGTTCCCTCCTACGTGCTCGCCGGCGCGGTGAAGGGTCGGCGCCGCAGCAGCGAGGCCGCTCTTAAATACGCGATCTACGGCGCCGGCACCGCGGGCGTCATGCTGTATGGCACGAGCCTGTTGGCCGGCATCCTGGGTTCGGCGCATCTGCCGACGATGGCGCAACAACTGGCTGAGTTCGATATCGCCGGCAAGCTGGCCAGCGACGAGTATATGCAGGTGCTGGTGCTCGCCCTGGGCGGGCTCATGCTCGGCGTGGGTTTGGCGTTCAAGCTGTCCGCCGTGCCGTTTCATTTCTGGTGCCCTGACGTGTTCGAAGGCGCCTCGGCCGAAGTCGACGGATTCTTGTCGGTCGCCTCCAAGGCAGCTGCCCTGGCGTTGCTGGTTCGCGTCGGCATGGGATTCGGCCACGTGCCGGGCGAGACGCCGGAGTCGCTTGCCTCAGCGAACCGGCCAGCGACGACCGTTCAGTTAACGGCGACCGCCGTTGAATCCAAACCTCAATTCCTGCTTGCCGCCGAGGAGACGGCCGGCGACAGCGCCGCTGGCGAAACGGCAGCTGGACCGACTGCGGCCGACGCCGGTCCGCTGTCCCCAGTGCGCAACTTCTTCGTCATCTTGGTTGGCGTCATTTCCGTCGTCACTTGCACGTTCGGCAATCTGGCCGCCTACGGGCAGAAGAATATCAAGCGGATGTTGGCCTACTCCACAATCGCCCATGCCGGCTACATGATGATGGCCGCCGCGGCCGCCGTGGCTCTGGTCGGTCGCGATCAGTCCGCTGCCGGCACGGCCGTGGCGTCGCTGCTGCTGTACGCCGCGTTCTA
>JAGQOU010000433.1 GCA_020427145.1 Planctomycetales bacterium
CGCATGCCGCCGCGGGGCCAGGTGATGTTAAACAGGTAATACTTGTCGCCGATCTTCGCCAGCTGCGAGCCCTCGGCCGGCAAGCCGACGTTCGGGCCGGCCGCGGCGCTGGCGTTCTTGATGATCACCTGATCGACGCCGTCCGGCTTGACTCCAGAGAGGTCGACCTCGAGTTCCGTGAGCCGGATGTCGCCGCCGCCGTGGACCATGTACACGCGGCCGTCGTCGTCGAAGAACAGCGAGCCGTCGTGCAACATGGGGGCGAACGAGTTCGCCATCCACGGGCCGTTCTCAATGTCGCTGGTCGTGTAAATATGCGTCTTGCCGGTGGTGGAGGAGAAGGTCGAGACGTAGTACACGCCGTCGTGGTAGCGCAGGCTGCTCGCCCAGGAACCGGCGCCGTAGGCGCTTTGGCCGTTGGCCAGGTTCAAAGCGTCGTTGTCGGCGAGCGTGTCGTAGGCGTAGCCGACGAGGTCCCAGTCGACCAGGTCCTGCGAACGCATGATCGGCACGCCGGGGCTCATGTGCATCGTCGTGCTGCTCATGTAGTACGTGTCGCCCACGCGAATGACCGCCACGTCCGGCACGTCGGCCCAGATGATCGGGTTGGTGGCGTGCTCGGCGGCAGCCGCGACCGACGCAACAAGGCAGACGCCGGTTATGGCGAAAGCAAGAACCCGTGCCAGCTGCGAACAAGCGCGACGGCGGGTGGCTGGGGACGACCAACGGGAGCCCCCAGTTGCAGCGGCCCCAGTTGCAGCGGCGTTGAACGCGGCGCCCTGGGGGCTCCGCTGCGCTCCGTCCCCAGCCACCCTTGGGGATTGGCAGTGCGAGAGAGTCCCGAATGGTTTCATCTTCTGCCACGCCTGCTTGGTGCGCGGTCCTGTTGAATGATCGAGGAGAATGGGCAGCGGGGCAGAACGTCATGGCGCCGCACCGGTTCGAGAACTGGCGCTTCCCCGAGCGCTATTGTCCGCCATTCACGGCCACTAGTCCACGCGCCAGTCGGCCAGGTGAATCTCCACGCTCGCGCGGCCGCGGTAGCGGTTGATCACGGGGCGGAACGCGATCGAGAGCTCGCCGTCGATCGCCGCGAGTTCGTCTTCCCAGTCGCCGCCGCCGAACGCGACGGCCCGCATCCGCACGCCCCCCTGGTCGATGGTCATCGACAGGTGCCGACCCGCGCCCCCCATCCGTCGCGGGGCCTCGGCCAGGCGCACGTGGCTGGTGCAGAGCACGGGGCGACTGTTGCCGTGGCCGAACGGGGCGAGGCTTTCGATTTGCGAGACGGTTTGGTGAGTGAGCATCGACAGGGCCGCCTCGCCGTCGACGCGCAGGTCGGGCACGGCGGCTCCGTCGCCCAGTTCGCGAGCGGCGACCGCGCAGAACGCGCGGCGAAACGCCGGCAGGTTGGCCTCGGTCACGCGCAGGCCCGCCGCGGCCGCGTGGCCGCCGTAGCCTTCCAGGTGTTCGCTGCACTCGGCGAGCGCGGCGTGCAGGTTGAAGCCCGGCACGCTGCGGGCCGACCCCACGCCCGGCTTGACGCCCAATTCGTCGGCGGCCACCAGCACGACGGGCCGATGATGCTTTTCGCCCACGCGGCCGGCGACGATGCCGATGACCCCGGGGTGCCAGGTGTGATCGGACAGCACCAGGGCCGCGTCGCGCGCGGGATCGAACCGCTCGCGGGCTTGCTTGTCGGCTGACCGGTAGATGCTGCGCTCCAGCGTCTGCCGCTCGGCGTTCAGTTCGTCGACGAACGCGGCGAGCGTCTCGGCGCGGGCTTCGTCTTCGGTGGTCAGCAGCTCGACGCCCAGCTCCGCCTGTCCCAGCCGACCGGCCGCGTTGAGTCGCGGGCCGATGGTGAAGCCGATGTCTTCGCCCTCCAGGGCTTGCTTGCCGTCGAGTTTGGTTTGCCGCAGCAGGGCCGCCACGCCGACGGTGGGCGAGTGGAGCAGCGCCTTGAGCCCCTCGCGCACCAGGATGCGGTTCTCGTCGATCAGCGGCACCACGTCGGCCACAGTGCCGATGGCCGCCAGGCCGACCGCCTGCAGCAGGAACCGTCGCATCGGCTCGGTGACGCGTTTGGCTCCCGCGGCGCGTTGGCAGAGCGCCCAGGCCAGCTTGAAGGCGACCGCGGCGCCGCACAGGCCGGGGAACGGATAGTCGGCGCCCGGCAGCGCCGGATGCACCACCGCCGCGGCGTCCGGCAACCGCTCGGCCATCTGGTGGTGGTCGGTCACCACCAGCGTCAGTCCAAGTTCGCGCGCGAGCTGCGCCTCGGCGATGCTGGCGATGCCGCAGTCGACGGTGACCACCACGTCGGCCTTCCGCTCGGCGAGCCTGCGGAGCGCGTCGTCGTTCAGGCCGTAGCCTTCATCGATGCGGTGGGGGATGTAGCTGTCGACCTTCGCCCCCAGCAGCCGCAGGCAGCGCAGCAAAATCGCCGTGGCGGTCATGCCATCGGCGTCATAGTCGCCGTAGACGGTGATGCGCCGGCCCGCTCGGATTGCGGCGAACAGCAGGTCCCCCGCGGCCGCCGCGCCGGGCAGCTGGTCGGGGTCGCGCAGCCCTGTGAGCTTGGGGTCGAGAAAGTCGCGGGCCTCGTTGGGATCGGCGATCCCCCGGGCGATCAGCAACTGGGCCACCACGGCGGGGATGCCGGCGGCGCGTTCCAACTCGGCGACTCGTTGCCGATCGTAGGCTGCGATTCGCCAACGTTTGGGCATGAGAGGCCGTCCGTGGGAGGTGGCTTGAGGGCGCACATGCGTGCGGCGCGAACCTCAGGCGGCCAGCAGTTCGCGCCTGCCTGTCGCCTCCAGGGAGGCCGCGCAGGCGCACTGAGCAAACCCCGTGCGACCTGCCTCGGGGGCGGTCGCGACGAGTCGCGCAAGCGCCGCTGCTACTTCTTCTTTTCGACGTGCGTGGTGTGCTTACGCAGTCGCGGGCAGTACTTCTTGAGCTTCAGCTTCTCGCCGCCGCCCTTGCGACGCAACGTGTAGTTGTAGTCGCCGGTCTCCTCGCAGACGAGGAACACCGTCTCGACCTTCTTCTTTTTCTTTCCACCGCTCTTGGCCATGGCAGGGGGCTCCGTAGACGCTCGATGTATCAATAACGGCCGCGAAACGTGCGGCCTGGAACGGACTGTCGCGGTTGGTTCCGGGGCGACGCGGCTTGGCCGGCGCCCGGCGAGCCCCGGCAATTGGGGCATGACCCGGCATTTTAGGGCTCTCCGACCGATCGCACCAGAGCCGCCGGGCAGAAATGCCTGCGGGCCAAAACCCAACCGAGGGGTTATACTTAAACTCGGCCTGCAAAGCACTTTGCGGCCGGGCGTGTCCAGCCGTTGCCGAGAGGAGAGGCCCTTGTCGGCGCCCTCGTTACCAGATTTGCCGGCGGTTTCGCAGCCGCCGGCGGCCGTTGGGCCGCCGGCCGGTTCAGCCGGAGGTGCGCTCGCGGCACGCCCCAACGCCGCGCCGCCGGTGGCCGGCGATGCGACATCCGACCC
>JAGQOU010000434.1 GCA_020427145.1 Planctomycetales bacterium
GCCGTCGCCGTCGAGGTCGCCCAGGCTCGGCCCGCCGACACCGACCAGGCTGGCCACCAGGTCATCGCTGGTGCGCGCCGCGCCGAAGACGTCGATGCCCGACAGGTCGACCCCGGCGCTCCATCGGAGCGGCACGTCACCGGCGGCGGTCGCTCCGTAGCGGCTCGATCCGTCGGGACCGAGCACGTAGAGCGGCCCGGCCGCCGTCGCAGCGACGATCTCGGGGCCGTCGTCGGGATGCACGTCGCCGACCGCGGCAGGCATGGCGACGCCGTCCCCGATGGTCGGCAGGAGGTTGGTGGTGGCCATCGCCAACGGCACCGGCCACCCCGGCAGGTACGCCTGCGCGTGGGGGTGCACGGGCGACGTCGGCGACGCGCCGGCATCGCTGCCCTCCGGCGAGATCGCGTACAGGCGGCTGTTCCCGGCCGATCCGGTCAGGCCCAGGAGCGCCACCACGTCGGCGGCGGCGCCGATGTTGGGGGCGCCCTCGTACTGCTCCTGCGCGCCGACGACGATCTCCGGTCTGCCGTCGCCGGTCAGGTCGGCAAGGGTCGGCGTGGCGGTGAGCTCCCCGCCTTCGCGCACGCCCGTGCCCGCAACGAACGTGACGTGGTGGGTGACCGGGTCGACGGCGGACACGGTGGCCGGATCGACGACCAGCACCGGGAACCCGCTCACCGGGCTGCCGTCGTGGTGCCACGCGTAGACGTGGCGGTCGAGAGCAGCCGCCACCACCTCGAGGTCGCCGTCGCCATCGAGGTCTCCGAATGCCATGCCGCGACTCACGAGCGGCTCATTGGCAAAGGCTCCGGCCCGAGCGCTGACGTTCTCAAAACTCCCTTTTCCATCGCCGCGAAACAGCAAGTTCCGTTCGGCGAATCGACTCCAGAAGGGGCCGAGCGGCGAAATCGGCTGAGGAACTCCCTTGCTGACGCGCCCGTTGGCGACCGCCATGTCGAGGTCGCCGTCGTGATCGTAGTCAAAAAAACCGCAACCCCAGCCCGTATAGGGACGATCGACGGCTCCCATCCGCACCGAGGCGGTGCGGTCCGTGAATAGGTCGGCGGCTCCGCCTGACAGGTAGAGCGTGTTGGTTTCTCCTCCGATGTGCGTTTTGAACAGGTCGAATTTGCCGTCGGCATCGACGTCGCTGATGGCGACCCCCATGCCGGCCTCGACGCGGCCCGCGCCGTTGTAGGCGCAACCTCTCAGTACGGCTTCCTCTTCAAAGGTTCCGTCGCCTTGATTCACCCATAGCTGCGCCGGTTCTTCGTCATTCGCAACGTAGACGTCGCTCCAGCCGTCGCCTGTCACGTCGGCGCATGCGAGTCCCCACCCTCGTCCGGGAAACTCAATGCCAGCTTCCTCGGTGACGTCGCTGAAAGTGCCGTCGCCGTTGTTGCGCCACAGGGTATCGAGCAATCCGTCGAACACGTGCGGCCCGCAGTAATCTGGGTCGGCTGCGTCGTCGCCCGCTCCACATTTTCGATTCGGATCGAACGTGGCGAAGTTGACGACGTAGAGATCGAGGTCGCCGTCGCCGTCGACGTCACCGGCCGTGAACACTTTGGGTAACTCAAACTCAAATTCTGCACACCGCCGCGATGGGCCGAACCGTCCATTCTCGTCACCCGCTAACAGCAACGGATGTCGATGCCGATCGACGCACATGAGATCGACGCGACCGTCGCCATTGAAGTCTGCCAGTACCGCCGTATCGAAGATCTCGAGATTCTCCGAGGACATTCGATCCGGACGAAACTTGCCACCTCCATCGTTCCAAAGGATGCGGTTGTTGCCACCCAAAATGATCTCGGAATGTCCATTGCCGTCGAGGTCGTAGAGCAACAGCGGCATCAAACGCGGGTATCGACTTTCAGACTCGAATGTGTGTGTCCGCTCAAACGCAGGAGTACCACCCCGTGACCAAATCGCCACATCGGCCGTATCGACGGCAGCGACTTGCGGCGTCGCGCCTGCCGCCGCGCCGTAACGCCAAGTGACTCGCAGATTGCCGCGTACGGTTGTGCGCTCCATGGGATCATCTCGCTGCAGATCGATGGCGAATGACACGAGCGATTGAGGTGGCCCGTCCTGTTGGCGTTCAAACCGCGTGTGGTGCCATTCAGTCTGGACAATATGATAGCCCGCGTCGCGCCAGGCTTTGATGTGTGACACAATTGCGTCACGATCCAGTGTGTGGGGCTCGCCGCCGAAACGCACCTCGGTGATGCCCAGTTCGTGGGTCCGCGGCGTTTGCGGCGAGTACGCCTGAAGTGCATCCAACTCGAACTCGACGAACACTTGCCACGGATCGTCGGCCGCTCGCAATCGATCCCACAGTTCAACAATCCGGTCTTCGTGTCGTTGCGCTTCCACTTCGGGTGACCAGACGGTGCGATCAAGCTGTTCGCGCTGGGCCTTGAGTTCTTCAAAGGTGACAGGTTCCCTGTCGCTGTTCAAAGCCGTGGGTGCCGGCGGCATTGCAGGCTCGTCCGCGCTGACTGAATCCGTTTCACTTGCAGGCGGAGCCGTTACCATCGCTTCCTTGCCGGCAGAGGAATTGGTTGCCGCCGGCGGACTGGTTGGTTGCTGTCGATGACAACCAAGTGACACGCAGCACAGTATCGCCGCCAGCCAGGCGAGAACCAGGTTTGCAATTGTGCAGCGAGTGCCTGATTGAAACATTGACTTTGCTTTCCGGTCGGCGTTGACGGACTGCGGCCTAGCGGAATGTCCAGTCGGCACCTGCTAGATCTGCGGTGCGAACCCACTCCGCCATCGACCTGCGCCAACGCGTTGTTTAACGTTGGCGCGGCTAGCGCTTAGGTTTTATCACATCTCGTCCCAGGCAGTGATTTGGACCGAATCTGGTTTAAAACACGTCGCGTGCGGTACGGGGGTAAGGACA
>JAGQOU010000435.1 GCA_020427145.1 Planctomycetales bacterium
CGTCGTGACCCCGCGTCGCCGCGAACACCGGGGACTGACGCCGTGGAGAGCGCCCGTCTCCTTTCTTAGCTGGGTGCTCGGCATGCAGCGACGGCTCGGTTCCGCCGGACGCAGCGCGCGGGACGCCGCCGCTTGCTTCGCCGAAAGGTTTGGTTGGTTTCGATGTCTGCAAATGATCCCCGCTGTTCGGGCCCTCGCGTTGCCGTGATCGGCGGCGGCGTCTCCGGGCTGACGGCCGCGTGGGAGTTGACCCGCCGGGCCCCGCAGGCCGCGGTCACGCTGTTGGAGTCGGGCGATCGCCTCGGCGGCGTGCTGCAGACGGAGCACCGCGACGGCTTCACGCTGGAATTGGGGCCCGATAGTTTCCTCCGCCGCTTGCCGTACGCCATCGGGCTTTGCCAGTCGCTGGGCCTGGGCGAGGAGATCATCCCCACCGACCCGGCGGCCGCTGGCACATACACGGTCTATCGCGGTCGCCTGCTGAAGATGCCCGAAGGGCTGGCCGCGATGGCTCCGCGTCGCATCTGGCCGATGATTCGCACGCCGCTCCTCTCGCCCGCGGGCAAGGTGCGGATGGGGGCCGAGCGGTTCCTTCCGCGGCGCCGCGCCGACGGCGACGAGAGCTTGGCGCAGTTCGCGCGCCGGCGGTTCGGCCGCGAGGCCCTGGAGCGGATCATCCAGCCGCTGGCCGGCGGCATCTACATGGGCGACCCGGAGCTGTTGGGCATGCAGGCGGCGTTCCCGCAACTGTTGGCCGCGGAGCGCGAGTGCGGCAGCCTGATCCGGTCGACACGACAGGCCGCCGCGCGAGCCGCCAAGACGCCTCCGGCGCCCGGCGACACGCTCTTCGCGGCGTTGCGGCGGGGGTTCGGCCAGCTGGTCGAAGCGCTCTGTGCGCACCTTCCCGCGGGGACGATCCGCACCGGGCAGCGCGTCGAATCCATCACGCGGTGCGACGGCGCTTGGCGCGTCGCCGGGCGCGGCGACGGCCAGCAGTTCGCGGAGTCGTTTGATCAAGTGATCGTGGCCGCTCCCGCACGCCACGCCGGGGCGATGCTCGCCGACGCCGACGCGGAGCTGGCGGACCTGCTGCGCGGCATTCCCACGACCAGTTGCGTGGTGGTGAATGCGGCCTACGCGCGCGACGAGGTCCCGCACCCGCTCGACGCGGCGGGCGTGATTGTGCCGCACGTCGAAGGCCGGCCGATTGCGGCCTGCACGTTCAGCAGCGTGAAGTACCGCGGCCGCGCCCCCGCGGGCATGGTCCTGCTGCGGGCGTTCTTGGGCGGCGCGGCGCGCCCCGAATTGATTGACGCCAGCGACGAGGAAATCTCTCGGCTCGTGAGCGACGAGTTGCGCCACCTGTTGGGCGCGACGGCCGCGCCGCGCTTCACGCGAATCGCGCGCTGGCGCGATGCGATGCCGCAATACTACGTGGGGCACCTTGAGCGGGTCGCTCAAGTCGAGGCCCGCGCGGCGGCGCTGCCGCAACTTGAACTGGCCGGCAACGCCTACCGCGGCGTTGGCATCCCGCATTGCATCCATGGCGCCCAGCAAGCCGTTCAGCGGCTGCTGGCCGAAGCGCCGACGCCCATCCCGAGTTAATATCAACCCCCCACGCTGCCATGACTCCCGCCTCGCCTGGGCCGTTCGACCTCAGCCCGCTGATGTTCTACTACGAGGTGACCCAGGCCTGCGATTTGGTGTGTCAGCATTGTCGGGCCTCGGCCCAGGAGGCCGCGGCGCCCGATGAGCTCTCGCCGCGGCAATCGCTGGCGTTGATCGACGAGGTCGCGCGCTTCCCGTCGCCGCCGACGATTGTGCTCACCGGCGGCGATCCCTTGAAGCGCGCCGATCTGTTCGACCTGATCGCCCACGCGCGGGGTCTCGGCCTGCGGGTCGCGGTCACGCCGTCGGCCACGCCGCTGGCTGATCGCGGGGCGTTGGAGCGGCTCAAGGCGGCGGGCGTGATGGCGCTGGGCATTAGCCTGGACGGTGCGACGGCCGCGACCCACGACTCGTTTCGCGGCTGGGAAGGGAGCTACGCCCGCACGTTCGAAATGCTGGGGCACGCTCGCGACCTGGGGTTGCCGGTGCAGGTGAACACCTCGATCACCGCCCGCAACGTCGGCGAGATCGCCGCGCTGGCCGAGCAACTCGACCAGTGGGGCGTGATGATGTGGTCGGTGTTTTTTCTGGTGCCGGTGGGCCGCGGCGTCGATCAGCCGCGGCTGTCGGCCGACGAGTGCGAGGCGGTGTTCGCGCAACTGTGGGAGGAAACGCAACGGCGTAGTTTCGCCATCAAGACCACCGAGGCGCCGCACTATCGGCGCTACGTGCTGCAGCAGGGTGGCGACCCGCAGGCCGGGCGCGGCGCGTCGGGGCGGCGCGTTCCGCTGGGCGTCCGCGACGGCAAAGGGATCATGTTCGTCAGCCAGCGGGGCGAAATCTATCCCGCCGGTTTCTTGCCGCTGGAGTGCGGACGATTTCCCGAGGTCTCGCCGGTGGAAACCTACCAGACGCATCCGACGTTCGTCGCGCTGCGGGACGCCGAGCAGCTCAAGGGCCGCTGCGGCGCATGCGGCTATCGCGAAGTCTGCGGCGGCAGCCGCGCCCGCGCGTACGCCGTGTACGGCGATCCGCTGGAGGAAGAACCGGATTGCGCGTACGTGCCGGTGGGCGAGGAAGCGCTCGTGGCCCACTGACGCGGCGTCCGCAGCCCAGCTGACGAACTGGCCCGCCGTCCCGTTGAGCGCTAGGCTGAAACAGCCTAACACGCAGGAATCGGCGTGACATGGGCGTAAGTAACGGATATCATTGCGTTTACCGCACTTGGGCAGCCGCGCGTTAGGCTGACAACCTAGCAGCCTACAGCGGGATAGGCTGATCAGTCTATAAACAAGTTCTGTGGCAATACGGCTCAGAACTGCGGTCATCTTCAAATGAACAACACTCAACCGGCTTTTTTCGTCTTTCCAGTCGCCGGGCTTTGCTCGGGCGTCTGCTCCGGCATTTCGGTCGTTGTCCCGCCGCTCGGTGTTTTCGTCCCCGGAATCCTTTTTGGCTTTGCGCTCACATACTCATTGAACACATCTGTCACACGCCTATCGACCGGGCAGCGGGCCGCCATAATCGCTGCTTCGAGCACCGGCTTCGTCGCGGCAAGTATCGCCTGTTTGCTGTCTGCACGGCTTCCGGGCTTCGACAATGGGTTACTATACAGCACATATGCGGGGGCAATTGCAGGTACGACTGGTGCCATGATCGTTGCGGTCGGCATCCTGCTCACTATTTCGTCAATGTCACTGATACGCACTTTGCTCTTTGTGCCAGTTGCTGGTGCATTGTTCGGGGCAGCCTTCATGTTTGTCGGCGTGTACATCTCGGATCATACACCGTTTGGGCATCCATTCGACGACCTCGTGTCATATCCATTGTGGCAAACCTGTGTGGCGTCGGTCTTCCCAGCCTGCCAGCGTCTATCGGCCGTCGAAATAGCCCCGAACAAAGCGGTGAACGGGAGCCGCCGATGACGCCAGTTTTGAAATCATAGTTTTTTGGCGGCGGCCCCGTTACCGCCGCCGTTATACTGCAATGACGAAGGTCACACCTTGGTTGGCCGATGTACGAACAATGGGACCATACCTACCGGCTACGACCCTACTTCCGCAACGTCGGAATCGTTTGTACGTCGTTGTTCCTCTGCGCATTGGTTGGCTCTGTCCTCGCCGCGTACTTCAACATCGAAGGCTCGTTCGCAAGACCGGCACTCGCAATCGCCTTCTTCTCCGTCGTTTTTGGCAGTTTCACACTCCTCGGCGTTTGGCTGATCCTCGCTTATCTAAAGTATCGTTTATTCCTCAATGACAATGCAATCTGTCAAGTCGGCGTCCTGCAGACCAAAAGCATTGCTCTGAACGCAATCCACGAACTCAAATGGCGTCTATTTCCACAAGGCGGCAGTTGCGTTCTCACCTCTCTTGGCACGAAACTCAAGATCGAATTCAACAACTTCACCAACGCTGAAAAAGCAGAACTCATCACCTACTTGCATCAGAGCGTTGCCAGTGATCGCCAAACGAACTGGGATCATTTCCATGATCGTTTTCTCGTGAATTCGCCCGAAAGGGCGCGGCAACAGCAGTCCTCAAAACGCATTCTCATCCTCGCCATCTTTGGGTTTGCTGCGGTCTTCGGTGTTGCTTGGATCTCGGGGCGGGGCTTTCAGTACTTGGTGATATCCATTGTTAATTTATTGGTTGGCGCGTGGGCCGCTCTTCGTGACCGCGGTGCCAAAAACGCAGCATAACCAGTCGTTGCACGCGAGCGGCCGGCAGTGTCTGCTTTGAAATCAACGTCAAACGCGCCCGCCGCGTGAACTCGGGCGTTAGGCTCGCATGCGCTACTTCACATACATCGCGGAGCAAGCGTTCAAGGCTTCCGCCACTGGCGAGCGACTTTTCTATCGCGGCGGGCTTTGGTCACGGCCATTTATTATTCCAGATGCCGATACGGAGCGGAGGCTTTACAAGAAGCAGACGTGGATGCTTCGATTGCTTCTTGGAGGGTTGATTATCGGGCAGCCATTCCTCTTCATCCTGCGTCCAGAAGTTCTCCACCAGCCGTATTGGTTTCTCGTTTACCTCGTTGTCGTGATGCTGGTTTTCTGGGTTGTTGGTCGGCTTGTGTTCGCTCCCGACTTGAGAGGTTTACGGCGCGCACCAGTTCGATTACGTCCACACTCGTTCTATGGTCAGATGGCGCAGCGGCACAGTCGAGGGGCGCTCGTCCTCGGTTTTATGGGATCGCTTCTTTTCGTTGCTGCTGGCGTTTGGATGTTGAGTGTCGGAGCGAATCTGGCAGTCGCCATTTCGTGTGTCGGGTTATTCAGTTTATGTGCGGTCGCTTGGTGTTACGCTCTATACCTGAAGTCCCAGATTGGAGATTCACCAAGTGAGTCAGACCAGAAACGACGAGCCTAACCAGGGCGCTGCAGCGAACCGCCGCCCCGCTTTGCAGCCGGACGGTCTAGATGATTTGTCCGCGACGCTTGCAGTCGACCGGGCGTTGTCGGCGGCGGTCGCTGAGCTTGATCGTTCGCCGATTAAATTTGATTGCGTGCGGCTCACGTTTCATCTACGAAACGACGCGCACGATCGACGGGAACCCAAATCGGAATGACTAACCCATACGCCACACCAACTACTGGGTCAGACTCGCCCCAATCGACAGTTTCCAATGGCGATTCGGCCGCGCGTCGCATACTTCGAATCGTGGGAATTGCCGGGATGGTCCTTAGCTTGTTCGGTGCATTCCTATCATCTGTAAAATACTATCGTCAAGATGATACAGCCTGGACAGTCACGGCTCTTGTCAGTGGATGCATGATGCTTTTTGTGCTCGTACAATTCATACGGAATTCCACCAGATACTCGGCGAACCATCCGATGCAACCGAGCGGCGAGGTTGGGTGTTTTGAAATGGATGATCAACCGTCGCCGCCGGCTGATCGGTAACGTTCGCACTCACAATGGAACTGATCGCACAACACGAAGACCGTCGATTTTGGTTCCTGCGACTGGAGCCTCCGTATGACACACCGGTTCCTGATTTCGGAGCACCGTTTGTTGCAGTCGTTGTTGCGTGCGACTCATCTATTGCTCCTGCGCAACAAGCCAACATCAGTGCCCAACTCGTGGCAAATGACTGTCGATACATGCTCGCTTGGGGCATCAATGCAACGTCATGGGACGATTCGGTTGACATCGCGTTCATAGAAACCGATCCCGATTTCAATCCGCCCGATGATCGTCACGTAATGACCACGTGGCACGATAACGAGACAATTCATGATGTTGTTTGGTTTGCTCTGATGAACACCAACTTCGACTCGCACGACTTTCAACACTACTTGGCATTGATGATCGGCACAGACCGCAACATAGAATCGGAGCTCATTACTACAATTCAGAAGCAACTCGTCCCGCGATGAGCGTGCGAACAAAGCGGTGAACCGAAGCCGCCGAGCACGCGGGTTTTGAAATCATAGTTTTTGGGCGGCGGCTCGGTTACCGCCGTCGTTATCGCCCGTCGACCCTTCCCCGCTCCCACCCGAACCTCACTCGTTCCACACGGCTACCCGTCCTGTCGGACGTCGTCGCCATGGCGACGCCCGCCGCGGGAGCCGCCGGCAGCGTCGTGGAAATCTATGGGCCCATGGACAACACGGGGCGGACGCTCTTTCTCAAAGCGGGCGCCGAGTGGCGGCTTGACGTGGTTCGCAGCACGGGCATCACGGGGGGCGCATCGAAGGCGATCCCGGCGTGGAACTTCGCGCAGTCCAAGGCTACGGCAGTGATCTGATCGGCGTCACGCTGGCGGCGCCGTTGCGGGTGGCGGCGCGCTCGACGAACATCGCCGACGGGCTGACGCTGGACCAGTCGGTGGTCACCATCGGCGACGCCGCCAACGGCCAACTCTCGGATGCTCGACTGTCGTTTCGGGGCGAGCAGTCGCTCGACGGAAGCGGCGAAGTCCGTTTCGACGGCGTGTCCGGCGGTCCCGGCGCGGGGGCGTACCCGCGCATCAACATGGTCGAAATTCGCGACGGGGGTAGCGTCTGTCAAGTTGCGCAC
>JAGQOU010000436.1 GCA_020427145.1 Planctomycetales bacterium
CGTCATTTACGGCGACAAATGGCGGCGTAAGGCATTTTTTTCGGAAATCCGCCGGTTCCCGCGCGATGCCTAGCAGAGGGGGCGGCGCTTTGGGCTGTTGCTTTCCGCGAGCCGACAGTTCATGCGGCCGTCCTCAACCTCGTCAACACGTGCCTTTTCACCAAGATGTGGCGGTCCGCTGGCCGCCGCGAGGAGAGTTCTCATGCAACCTCGCGTTTTGAACGTTCTGTCACTGCTTGCGATTGTCGCCGGCGTCCTTGGCGGAGGCAGTCGCCAGACTTTCGCCGCTCTCTTGCCCGGCGACGTTGCCGTCATCGGAGTCTACACTGACGGGACCACCACCGACGCGACCGGTGGAGGCGACTCGTTCGCGTGGGTGCCGCTCGTCAATCTGTCTGCCGGCGAGGTCATTCACTTCAGCGACACCGGGTACTTCGCCAGCAAGGCGACGAACAACGGATTTGGCGACACTGAGGGGCTTCTGACTTTCACGGTCCCGGCTGGAGGAATCGCCGCCGGCGTCGTCCAGACAGCCTCGAATGACACCGCGCCCAACTCGTTGTCGCTGCAGGACTTGGCAACCGCCGGGACCGGCTACACGACCGGGACGTCGGGCTATTCGGCAGGCGGCCATATCAATCTCTCTGCCGCGGGCGACCAACTGGTCGTGTTTCAGGATAGTGATGTCAGCGACACGGCGGGGTTCTCAGCGATCTTTGCCGTGACGACGGCCTCATCCAAGTGGGATCCTGATGACGGGGTCCTGGAGGATGATTCGAACCAGACGGGTCTCTATGTTGGCCTAGCCGACGGCGTGAACGCCGTCGCGGCCGGCGCAGGCCCCAACCAACAAGATGAATTCGACAACGTGCGGTACGTCGGGCCGACGACCGGCACGCAGGCGTCGCTCTTGGCGTCGATCGCCAATGTCAACAATTGGGAAGGGACGGATGACGACCAGTTGGCGCCGACGCGGGACTGGTCTCGCAACGGAGTCGCCCAATTCGCCATCGTCCCCGAGCCCACGACGGTCTGTCTCTTGGGCGCCGCTATCGTCTGCCTCGGCATTTTCGATCGACAGCGTCGATAGCGGCTTGACTACCATGATATCAGGCAGCGGGCGGCAATCCCGGCCGCTGCCTGATTGCGGGGCTCGTCCACGCGCCGACCGACGAGGTTCTCGGTCATCGTGCGCGACTGTGATTCTGTCGAACAGGTCGTGCATCGCCGCTCGCCGTGGAACTTCGAACGGCCTGCGTCCTCCCAGCAACTCATTTTTTAAGACCCCAGCCATGCGTCACTTCAATTGCTTCGCCGTCACGATTGCGACCCTCGCGACACTGGCGGCTTGCTCGCCCGCGGACGCCGCTGAACAGACGCTCGGCGTCGTCGCGCAGGACACGTTCGTCGACTACGATTCCAACGGCGGAATCGGCGGGACGCCGCGAGGTTCGCTCACCTACATGGAGGTTCGCGGGGGCGATCCGTTCAACAGCTTGAGTTTGACCTCCAAGTCGCTGGTGCGGTTTGATTTGGGGGCGGCCCCGTCGATTGATCCGAACCTGCCCTATTTCTTCGAGGTGACCACCGACGACGCTCGCAACTCCAACGACACGTTCCGACTGTACTCGATCTCAGACGGCCCGACCCAAACCTTCAACGAAGCGACGTTCAGTTGGCACTACGCCGACGCCGATTTCCAGAACAACGCGCCGAACGCGACGGCATCGTTCACGAACTTCAGCGACGCCGGTTCGCTCGTCGGAGTGTTCTTTGCTCCTGAGCCCTCCCAGGCCGACGCCGCGATCGGCGTGCCGATTCTCGGGTCGGACCTCGCCACGTTCGTCAACGGCAACACGTTTGCGACGTTTGGGATCACCAGCACCGAGACGAACCGTCTGCGGTTCAATACGAAAGAGAACGCTGGGACGCCTGCGCGGCTCTACACCTTTGACGTCGTCGAGTCGCAGGCCAGCGGGACGCTAAACGGGGCGGGGACGTGGCAAGGGGGAGCCCCCAGTGCAGCCCATCTCTACCGAATTGTTGACGGCGACGTCGTCACCGCAGCGTCCGCAGGGTTTGCCGGCGAGGGCGTAATCGTTGACAACGGCGTGTTGGACGTGACGCCGGGGGCGGGCGCCGACTTGAAGCTCATTCAAGTCAACGCCGACGGCAACCTGACCCACTCGAGCGGCGGTAGCCTCGAACTCGGTGACGGCTCTCTCGGTCGGAACGCCGGTCGCTTCAACTCCGGCTTCGTGATCAACCGCGATCTAACCTACACCGCCGCTGCTGGGGAGGACTTGACGATCAACCTGCCGATCCGCACGCAACACACGTTTAGTTTCGTGGGGGGAGTGGGATCCGACCTGGTCATGCGGTTTCCGCAGTCGAGTCGCGGAGTCATCCGGTTTGACGGCGCCGGGGACGAAGTCGTCCTGAGCGAAGACGAAGGGGTCGGCGGCAT
>JAGQOU010000023.1 GCA_020427145.1 Planctomycetales bacterium
ACCAAGACCGAGCAGGCCGACCTGTTTCAGGCCCTGTTTGGCCGCAACGGCGAGTGCCCCATGCCGGTGATCGCCGCCCGCAGTCCCGGCGATTGCTTCGATGTGGCCCAGGAAGCCTGGCGGATCGCGGTGCGATTTATGACGCCCGTGATGCTGCTGACCGACGGCTACATCGCCAATGGATCGGAACCGTGGCGCGTTCCCGCACTCAGCGAGTTGACCGCCACCGAGGTCAAGCACCCCGCAGGCCGTGACTTGACCAACGGGGATGTCGACGAGCCGTTTCTGCCCTATGCCCGCAACGAGCGGCTGGGACGCCCTTGGGCCATTCCCGGGACGCCCGGGCTGATGCATCGCATCGGCGGTTTGGAGAAGGCCGACGGCACGGGCAACGTCAGCTACGACCCGCTGAACCACCAGCACATGATCGACACCCGGGCCAAGAAAACGGCGCTGGTGGCCGACGACATCCCGCTGCAGGAGATCGACGGCCCCGACACGGGCGACGTGTTGGTGTTGTCCTGGGGCGGTCCCTACGGCGCTTGCGCCACTGCCGTGCATCGCGTGCAGAAGGCCGGCAAGGCCGTCTCGCACTGCCATTTGCGGTACCTGAATCCGTTCCCCAAGAACTTGGGCGAGATCCTCGGCAACTTCAAGACGATCTTGATTCCCGAGCTCAATCTCGGCCAGCTGAGCATGATCATTCGCGCTCAATATCTCATCGACGTCGTCGGCCTGAACAAAGTGCAAGGAAAGCCGTTCAGCGTGGCCGAGGTCACCGAGAAGATCGAAAGTTTGTTGGCTTCGTAAACCCACACTTCATCCATCAAACACTGAAACTGGCTGACGCCGTTTTTCGCCACCGAGGACGCACAGAGAGAATGACGAAATCTGAATGACGAATGCCGAATAACTCACTTCGTCATTCGTGCTTCGGCATTCGTTATTTTCCGCTCCGTGCTCCCTGTGGCGAGCAATACGGTCAGCCGCCAAGGTCCCCCTGACTATTATGGCTATTGAAGCTCCGCTGCCTGTTCTGAAGCCCACCGACTTTGCCAGCGATCAGGACGTTCGTTGGTGTCCCGGTTGCGGCGACTATTCCATTCTGGCCCAGATGAAAAAGGTGATGCCGACCCTTGGCATCCCCCGCGAGAACATCGTGTTCATCAGCGGCATCGGCTGCAGCAGCCGGTTTCCGTACTACATGAACACCTACGGCATGCACAGCATCCATGGCCGGGCGCCGGCGGTGGCCTCGGGTCTGAAGACCTGCCGGCCCGACTTGCAGGTGTGGGTGATCACCGGCGACGGCGACGGGCTGTCGATCGGCGGCAACCACCTGATGCACTGCATCCGCCGCAACATGGACCTGAACATCGTCCTGTTCAACAACCGCATCTACGGTCTCACCAAGGGCCAGTACTCGCCCACGTCCCCGGCGGGTAAGAAGACCAAGAGCAGCCCGATGGGCGCGGTCGACAACCCGCTGCACCCGCTGTCGATCGCCATCGGCTGCGAGGCCACGTTCGTCGCCCGCTCGATCGACACCCACATCAAGCATCTGGCCGACACGCTCAAAAGCGCCGCCGACCACCAGGGCACGGCGTTCATCGAGGTGTACCAAAACTGCAACGTCTTCAACGACGGCGCCTGGGATTACGCCAAGGACAAGGCGACCAAGGCCGACACCACGTTGGAGCTGGAGCACGGCAAGCCGATGATCTTCGGCGCCAATCGCGACAAGGGCATCCGGCTCAACGGCATGAACCCCGAAGTCGTCGAATTGGGCAAAGGCATCACCGAGGACGACCTGCTGTTCCACGACGAGAAGTGCCCCGAGCCGACGTTGGCCTACCTGCTCTCCCGCATGCGGTACGAGGACGGCTTCCCCGAGCCGATCGGCGTGTTCCGCGCGATTGACGCGCCTCGGTACGACATCATGGTCAACGACCAGATCGACGAGGCGATCAAGGCCAAGGGCCCCGGCGATCTGGAAAAGCTGTTCCACAGCGGCGAAACCTGGACGGTAGCGTAAGCACGCGGTCGGCGATCCGCCGGAAGTTCGTAGCCCCCGTGTGCAGCAGCTTCCCCTGACCCGGGTGGCTGGGGACGAGCGCAGCGAGCCCCCAGGGAAGCCTGGCCGCCGCGCACCAACTTCGGTGTTACGGCTCGCAGGCTCGCGGCGCGCGGGCAACGGAGCCTTCCAAAATCCCGCCCTCAGTTGATTTGAATTTCACAACAAGGCCCACCGCACATGTCTGATCTCTGCCCCTATTGCGGCGCCGAGGTGATTGAAGGCTCCGACGTTTGCGACGAGTGCCAGCACTCGCTCACCGACATGAGCCTCCCCGAGCCCGCGTCCGACGTGGAGCGCGGGTTGCTCCGCGATCTGGTGACGGTGCTCAGCCCGCATGAGCCGCTCACCGTGTCGCCGACCGCCACGGTTGACGAAGCGCTCAAGAAGATGGTGGCCGAGTCGATCGGCTGCCTGGTGGTGGCCGAAGGGAACCGCCTGGTCGGCATCTTCACCGAGCGCGACGCCCTGCTGCGGGTGAACATCAACGCCGCCAAGCTGGCCGACCGGCCGATCTCCAGCGTGATGACTCCCAACCCGGCCACGCTCAAAGCCGACGACAAGATCGCGGTCGCCCTGCAACGCATGAACGTCGGCGGCTACCGCCACCTGCCGATCCTCGACGGCGAGGAACTGGTGGGAGTGATCTCGATCCGAGATATTCTCAACTACCTCACCGAGCGGCACGCGGCGACGGGGTGAGATCCGCGTCGCTCCTATCGACAAACAGAATTGCGATTTGCGCTCAGCATCGCCAACGCGATTGCCGCAAGCGCCCATGCCCCAGGTTCGGGGGTGACGCGGCGGCCCGTGTCGAATACCAGCACCTTAAGGCCTGACGCCGCAAACAGATGGCGCCCCGTCGGGTCGACGTACAGCTCCCTCGCCTTGGAACCGCCCAAGGCAAGCCCAGGCTGATAGGGCGTCCGAAACGAAGGCCAATCGCCGTAACGGGGCGCAGCGAGATACTTGTCCCCATCAAGAACGTGCATGGTGATGTTAGAATCGGTGTGCACGGCGTAGTAGACGGCCGCATCTGGACTGAAGACTCCTTCGGAGGGCGGGCGCCCGGACTCGAAGTCGTCGACGACGGCGAAGTCACTGGTCCGCAGGACGCCAACATTGTCGTCGCCGCCGTTGACACCGTTGCCGCCGCCCGTGAGATAGGTTAGCCACTGCCCGTCGTTGCTAAGAGCGAGGTCTTGCCCGTTGCCTCCCAAGTCAAACCGAGAATATTGTTCAAGGAGATTTGACCGTTCGTTCGTCCAGACCAGTTTTGGTTCCGAACCGCTGACATCGTACGCAGCGACTGTGCCAAGCGAGCCATCCGTATCGGCAAAGTAAAGATTCCGCTTGTCAGGACTAATCTGCAAAAGGGCTTCATCGCCGACGCGCGCGCTCACGCTGTGAAAGTCGCCCGCATACGAGTTGCCTAATGTATCGACTTTCATAATCCTTACGTCGTCGTGCCACGGCGTGGCGTACAACTGTCCGCCGTATCCCACTTCTAGGTCGAACGCGCCGGTGGGCAGGGTGATTTGGTTGATGAGGGCGTGGTTGCTCGTGTCGATGACCGAGATGGTCGGCTCGTACATGTTGGCGACGTAGAGCCGGCTGCCGTCCTCTGAAAACGCCATGCCGTTGGGGCCGTCGCCGGCGTAGAACGAGTCTTCGATGGCCAGCGTGTGGAGATTGATCTGATAGACCGTGTCGGTCCCCATCTCCGAGGCGTAGACGTAGTTGCCGACCGGGGCTTCGGCGAATTGCTCGGCGCGGATGTCCAAGGTCGCCAGCGGGGCCGCCGCACTCGCCGGCAGCGTGTATGTCGCGACTACGAGCAAGCCGGCGACAGCAGCTGCCATCTGGCGGCGAATCTTTGAAAGTCTCACGAGATCGTCCTTTCTCAGTGGTCATGATCGACTTGTATTCTAGCTGTAAAACTCTATCCAGCCTACCTCAAGTCGATCGTCGTAGGCATGGCGCCCAAGGCTTGCGAAGGGTCCTGACAATGATGACCGAGTTTCCTGCCTCGTCAGTGTCCAAGTGCCGTCGCACGTGCCGAGTTCGTCGTGACCTCTTGTGGGTCATGGCCACGGGCGTCGCGGCGGCCTTTGCTTGCGTCGCCGTTGCGGCTGAGCCGCGGGCGCCGCGGGATGCGATCGTCGCCGACTTCACCAAGCCGCTCGCCGAGCCGTGGCGGTGGATTCGCGAGCATCGCGGGGCGTGGCGCGTTTCGCCCGCGGGGCTGCAGGTGTTGGTCGAGCCGGGCAACATGTGGGGCGGCGACAACGACGCCCGCAACGTGCTGGTCCGCGAGATTCCCCCGGCGTGGCGCGAGTCGGTCGAGATTGTCGCGGAACTGTCGCACCGGCCGCGGAAACGCTGGGAGCAAGCCGATCTGGCGTGGTACTACGACGATTCGACGATGGTCAAGCTCGGCCTGGAGATTGAATACGGCAGGACCAACGTCGTGATGGGCCGGGAAGAAGGCGACAAGACCGAAACCATTGCGATTGTGCCTTATCCGCACGAGCAGGTCCGGTTGCGCTTGCGCGTCGTCGGCAACGAGATCGTCGGCTCGTTCCGCGGCGCCCATGGCGGCGAGTGGACCGAGGCGGGACGGTGCAAGTTGCCCGTCGCCCCGGAAGGCAAAGGCGCCCACGCCAGTTTGCAGTTCTACCAAGGCGAGGCGGGCAGCGACCGGTGGGTGAACGTCAGCGCGTTGCTGATCAAGAAACTGCCGGCCCCCAACCGGTGAGCGGACCGCGGCGCAGTCGTCGGAGCGCATTCTTCACGCAGCGCACTCAGTGATGCTCGCCCTCGCCCAGGTGGATCTTCGTGCCGATCAGCGGCAGGTGCGTGTCGCGGGTTTGTTGATCGTAGTTGCGATACAAACCGGTCGCGAACGCGGCGATCAGCATGGCGAACGCGGCAGCGGCCCAGGGGCGCGCGGCGGCGATGCCGGCGTCGGGATCGGCGACCTCTTTGCGGCCGGTGACCATCGACGCGGCGAGGTTCTCGCGATGCCGCCAGGAGTGCCACGCCACGCCGAGAATATGGGCGACCACCACGGCGGCCAGCGCCCAGGCGGAGATCTCGTGCAGCTCTTCGCCCGCTTCATAGCCGCGGGACCACAGCACGCCCGTGCCGGCGGTGGTCAGCAGCAGCGTGAGAATGCCATAAGTGGCGTAGGCCGAACCCGGATTGTGGCCGACGAATCGGGGGGCGTTGGAAGTCGCGGCGCCGCGGAGGTATTTGGCGAGCGCCGCGGGACCATAACCGAAGGACGCGAACCGCGCGTAGCGTGAACCGATCACTCCCCAAATCACGCGCAGCAGAACGATCCATGCCAGCGCGAGTCCCAGCAGCATGTGGATCGGGAACCACGGGCTGCGGTGGCTGGTTGCCAGGGCGAGGCCAAACGCGGCGGCGAATCCGGCCGTCAGCGTCCAATGGAACAGCCGCGTGGGATAGTCCCAGACGAGCGCTTTGGACATGGGTCGACTCCTTGCCGCTGGGGGGCGGCCGGCTGGAACCTAAGTTGCAGAGAATCCTGGTGCGCGACGCTGCAATTCGGAGACCGTACCCGCCGGACCGCGATTTTCGCGGCGGCGCGAGAGGTGCGTCTCAGCCTGCCTGTGCGGATTGCGTTATGCACTGAGCGTAAACGCTCGGCAACGCGGCTTCTCACCGCCAGCAACGCGATTTGTGGCGGGGCGGGGCCGCGAAATCAGCTCTATCTCTTATCCGCGCAGGGCGGCGGTTCTTTGACTCGCGACTTCGATTCGACTTCGATTCTCCATTTACCTCGGCGAGAGATCATGTGCGTCGTTTCTCAACGTCGGTGCGGTGCGTTGGTCGTCCGCGTCGTCCTTGTCGCGGTCTTGAGCGGACTGGGGGTAGGCCCGCTCGCCCGCGCGGCGACGATGCAGTTTTTCGATGACTCGCAAACAGCTGCGCTGGTCGCCTCGGGCGTCACTTCCGACACGATCAGCTGCAACGGCTACCAGTTCACGTACACCCGCGACAAGCTGTTCACCGGCGGGATCGGTCCCGATCCGATCGGCCGGTCGGTGGGGGTGCCGTGGCCGGCCGGCGTCACGGCCCAGGCGGTCACCGTTCCGCCGCCAGGCGTGACGGATCACAAAGCTCGCTTGGTTGTCGAGCGCGTTGACGGCGGCGTGTTCGACCTGAGGGCATTCACGGCCAAGCTGCTGGCCAACACGGCCGGCGCGGGGGCCGACATCGAGATCATGCCGCAACTCGACGGCGAAGACGGTTTCAACGATCCGCTCTATTTCGCCGCCAGCGGGTACTACGGACAATCGTTTTCTTACGACACGACGCCCAATGTCTGGGGTAGCACGGCCCTGCTCACGGGATTCGACAAGTATACGGTGACGCTCTACGTCGACTTCGCCTTCACGGCGCTCACCTTGAACAACAGCGCACCGCCGCTGGCCGGCGACTTTGACAGCAACGGCGCGGTCAACGGTCGTGATTTGTTGATCTGGCAGCGAGGTGCGTCGCCCGGGGGAGCCAGCGCCGCCAGCTTGGCCCTGTGGCAGGCCCACTACGGCGCGACGGCGCCGGTGACGTCGATTGCCGCCGCCGTTCCTGAACCGTCGACGATTTTCCTGCTGCTGGCGCTGGCGCCGCCGCTCGCCGTGTCGCGCAAGTCTTGTCGCGCAAGCTCGCCGGTCGGCGCCGGTGATTTTGTAAATTGACTTGCCGCCGCGTACCGCTGGCGATCGCAGCGTTCGCGGCTCGAGTCAGACGCTCGCCGAGATGCGCTCTTGCGCCCGCAGTGACAGCGCAAAAATCCGCCGCGCCAACTGGCTGGCTTCGTCCTCGGTCATGTTGTTCAGCTTTCTCGCGGCGTGTTCGCCGTAACCGTACGGCATGCCGGCGTCGCTCAGCGCGTAGCGGATTTCGTCAAATTCGCCGAGCAGCGCCTCGGGCACGTCGCGGGCGGGATCCACGTTGCTGAGTTGACTGGCATAGGCAACCAGCAGCCGCTCCTTCACGCGGTCCTTTTCGCTGACCAGGATGCCAACGGCTCGTTGCAGGCGTTGGCAAAAGGCATCGTGAGCCATCGCGTCCTCCTCCGCGCGTCGCGCGGTTGCACAAGGTTCGGTGTGCGAGTCCTCTACACGCCGGCGCCTGGAACTTCGGTGTCAGCGGCGCCGTACATATGCATCTCGTCGGGGTTTGTTTCGCCGAGCATCCGCTGGGCGCGGGCCAACTCGCCGGGATTGCCGTGGGCGATCACCAGGACTTTGCCCGCTTTCACCAGCTTTTCGTAGTGGCGAATCCGCTCGCCATGGACGCCCCAGCCGCTCAATCCGCCCAGGAATCCGCCGGTCGTGGCTCCGACAAGTCCGCCGCCAATTGGCCCGGCCAAAAAGACCAAACCGAGTCCCGAAACCATCGTCACGGCGATGCCGGCCAGGACGCCGACGATGGCCCCCAGCCCGGCGCCAATGGCCGCGGCTCGCCCCGAGTCGTCTTGCAGCGAGAGGTCTTCGGCGAGATGCGGCGGGTCGGGAAGCCCCGTCGCGACCAGCGAGACCTGATCGGTGGGAAAATCGCCGCGGTCGAGAACGTGAACGGCCTGTTGGGCCAGTTCCTTCGAATCGAATACGGCAACCAAGCAGTCCGTATTCATGGTCCTGCCTCCTTTCACGGTGTTGGAGGACGAGGTGTACCGCACGAGTTGAGTTCATTAGAGCTGATTTGCAAACTTCGTGCCAAGGGGCGGCTCTGTTGGGCTGCTTTCCACGAACGGAAATGTCGGGGGCGCTCGTCGCGCCGGCTTTTGCGATTGCTGGCCTTTCTTCCTTGAGTACCAGAGGCCGCATGCGGTACGCTGCGCGACGTGCGGCACACGCCCCGGTATTTCCCAAGACTCTAGCGCCACCGACCATGCCCGAACTTTCGTCCCCGCTCGTCGCCGACCAAGTCGCCGCGATTTTGGCGGATTTTCACGCCGACCCCGCATCCTCGGCGCCGCGCGACGTGCAGCAAGCTGTGTTCTTGGCGGCGGAGTTGCAGCGGCGGGCCGGCGAGTTGCAGACGCCTGCCGAGCGGCGGCAACAGGCCGAGCTCGATCGCATGATCGGCGCCCCGGACGACAAGGCGACGCTGATGCAGATGACCGACCAGGCGTTTCGCGCCCGGTTGCCGCAGCGGGCGGCCGATCAGCTGATTCACATCCTCGACGTGCAGGGCGTGCCGCGGTTCTTCAGCACGCTGGACCGCACGCTGCTGCGCGGCTTTCAGTCGTTTGGCGGGTATCTGCCCGGCGTGGCGATGCCGTTGGTCAAAGAGAAGATGCGCGAAGAGACGGCCAACGTAGTGCTGCCGGCCGAGCAAGAGTTGCTGGCCGAACATCTGCACGAGCGTCGCCGCGAAGGCGTGCGGATGAACGTCAACTTCCTGGGCGAGGCGCTCCTGGGCGAGCGCGAGGCGCAGCGGCGGCTGCAGTCGTATTTGCAGGCGCTGGCTCGGCCGGAGATCGAAGTGATCTCGGTGAAGATCTCGACGATCTATTCGCAGATCGCGCCGCTGGCCCGACGGCACACGGTCGAGGTGCTGTGCGATCGGCTGGAACTGCTGTTCCGCGCCGCGGCGAAGAACCGTTTCACGCGGGCCGACGGCACGGTCGTGGCAAAGTTCGTCTACCTCGACATGGAAGAGTACCGCGACAAGGAAATCACCGCGGCGGCGTTTATGGCGACGCTCGATCGGCCGGGTTTGGAGCAAGTGCGGGCGGGGATCGCGCTGCAAGCGTACGTGCCCGATTCGTTCGTCACGCAGCGGCAGTTGACCGAGTGGGCCAGGCGGCGCGTGGTCGCCGGCAGGGCGCCGATCACCATTCGCCTGGTGAAGGGCGCCAACATGGAAATGGAGCGCGTCGAGGCGAGCGTCCGCGGTTGGCCGTTGGCAACTTACAGCGACAAAGCCGACACCGACGCCAATTTTCATCGCATGCTGGCCTATGGCATGCGCGGCGAGAATATCGAGGCGGTGCATCTGGGCGTGGCGTCGCACAACCTGTTCTCGCTGGCGTACGGACTGGTGCTCGCCCACGAATTCGGGCAGTTCGAGCGGGTGCAGTTCGAGATGCTCGAGGGGATGGCCAACCACCAGCGGCGGGCCCTGTTCAGCGTGGCCAAAAACCTGCTGCTGTACGCCCCTGCGTGTCGGCAGGAGGAGTTCATCAATGCGATCGGCTACCTCGTGCGGCGGCTCGACGAGAATACCGGGCCGGACAACTTCCTGCGGCACGCCTTCAGTTTGAGCGTCGGCAGCGACGAGTGGGAGCACTTTCAGCGCGGGTTCGTCGCCAGCTTCGCACGCTTCGCCAGCGCCGCAGAGTCGCCGCGTCGCACGCAAGATCGCGCACTCGAAGAACAATGCGATGTGAAATCAGAACAGCCAACAGCCCCTGGCGCAAGCCAGGGGTCCGCGGCCGCAACGACGGCGGAGTCGACTGACGATGCAAGCGGGCCGGGCTTTGCGTTTCGCGACTTCGCTAACGAGCCCGATACCGATTGGGCGCTGTCCGCCAATGGCGAGTGGGGCGAGGCGATTGTCGCGCGGTGGCGCGAGCGGTGCGACGCTCGGGCGGCGGACGTGCCATTGGTGATTGCGGGCGAGGCGTTGTCCGAGGGCCGTGAAACGAACCCGTCGCACGATCCGTCGCGTCCCGGCACGGTGGTCGCGAATTTCCAACTGGCCGCGCCGGACGACGCCGAGCGGGCCGTGCAGTGCGCCGCAGCAGACCCCAGCGGCTGGCGACGCATGCCGCCCAGCGAACGGACGAGCATGCTGCATCGCGTGGCGGATGTGATTGCCGCCCGTCGCGGCGACTTGCTGGGGGCGATGCTCGCCGAGGGGGGCAAGACGCTTGCCGAGGGCGATCCGGAGGTGTCCGAGGCGATCGACTTCTGCCGGTTCTACGCGCTGGCAGCGGAGCAGTTCGCCGCCCTGCCCACGCTGCGCGCCCGCGGCAAAGGCGTCGTGGTGGTCGTCTCGCCGTGGAATTTTCCGCTGGCGATACCCTGCGGCGGCGTCGCGGCCGCGCTGGCCGCCGGCAACACAGTCATCTTGAAACCGGCGTCCGATACGGTGCTGACGGCGTTCGCCCTGTGCGAGTGCTTCTGGGCCGCCGGCGTCCCGCGCGAGGCTCTACAGTTCGTCCCCTGTCGCGGCGGAACGGTGGGGCAGCAGTTGGCGAGTCACCCGGCGGTCGACGCGGTGATTCTCACCGGCGGCACGGCCACCGCGTTGGCCATGCTGGACGCCTGCCCGACGATGGAACTGCTGGCCGAGACCGGCGGCAAGAATGCGACGATCGTCACGGCGCTGGCGGATCGCGACTTGGCGATCAAAAACGTGCTGCACAGCGCCTTCGGCCACAGCGGGCAAAAATGTTCCGCCACGTCGCTGCTGATTCTTGAAGAGGAGGTGTACCGCGACGCCGCGTTTCGCACCACGCTGTGCGACGCGGTCGAGAGCCTGACCGTTGGTTCGGCTTGGGATCTGCCCACAAAGGTGGGGCCGCTGATTCGTCCGCCAGCCGGCGAGTTGGAGCGCGGCCTCAAGGAGCTAGAACCGGGCGAGTCGTGGGCGGTCATGCCGCGGTTACATGTGAGCGACAATCCGCATCTGGTCAGCCCGGGGGTGAAATGGGGCGTCGGGCCGCATAGCTTCACCCACGGCACCGAGTTCTTCGGACCGCTGCTGGGCGTGATGTCCGCGCGCAATTTGCACGAGGCGATCGACCTGGTGAACGCCACTGGTTACGGACTGACATCGGGGCTCGAAAGCCTCGACGATCGCGAGCAGCAGCTCTGGCAGGAAGGCGTGTGCGCCGGAAACCTCTATATCAATCGTTCGACGACCGGCGCCATCGTGCTGCGGCAACCCTTCGGCGGGATGGGCAAAAGCGCGTTCGGGCCGGGGATCAAAGCGGGCGGGCCAAACTACGTGGCCCCGCTGATGGAGTTTGAACCTGTCAGTCATGACCACGGCGGCGGTACGCGAGCGACGCACCGCGCCGAGCCGCCGCGGGCTTCGGCGGTGATTTCCGTCGCGGATGTGGACCTGCGCCCGACGCTCACCGGGTCGTTGGCGTTGCCGCACGAGTCGTTTTCCGCCCGCCGCGGGCAACTCGAATCGCTGCGCGCGGCGCTCGACGAGGGATTTGCCGCGAACAAGCTCATGGCGGAATTGCGCGAACCCCTTGGCGCCGCGATGGACAACTTTCTGCAGTGGTGCGCCGTGGAGTTCGATGCGACGCACGATCACTTCCGCCTCGTCGGCGAAGACAACGACCGCCGGTACTTGCCCGTGGCGAATCTGTGGATCCGCATTCACCCCCGCGATACGGCGTGGGACGTGGCGGCGCGAGTGGTCGCGGCCCGAGCGGCCGGATGTCGCGTCGTGGTGAGCAGCCCGCCGGAACTCGATCACCCCGCCGTGGAGCTGCTGGACAACGTCACAGGCGACTGGGCGGGCGCGATCGAGTTTGTTGAGGAGACCGACCAGCAGATCGTGGAGTTGCTGGGCCACAGCGGCGACGTCGACGACGGCCCCTACGCAGCCAGTCCGATCAGCCGCCTGCGTTACGCGGCGCCGGGGCGCGTGCCCGCTGCGGTGCGGCAGGCGGCGACGCAGGCCTTTGTGTACGTGGCCGACGCGCCCGTGTTGCCCGAGGGGCGGGTCGAACTGCTGTGGTACTTCCAGGAGCAGTCGCTTGCTCACATGTACCACCGTTACGGCAATCTTGGCCGACGCAGCAGCGAACAACGGGCTCCGGTGCAGTAGCCACCCAGGGGCGGTTGGCATACGCTACCCGGCATGGATCGTTGGGACGTGATTGTGATCGGCGCCGGCGCCGCGGGGCTTGTCGCCGCGACGCACGCCGCCGCGCGCGGGCGGCGGACGTTGCTGCTGGAGAAAAACCGCAAGGCGGGCGCCAAGATCCTCATGTCAGGCGGCACGCGGTGCAATCTGACCCACGCCACCGACGCCGCCGGGATTGCCGCCGCGTTTGGGCGCCGACAGGGCTCGTTCCTTCGCTCGGCCCTCGCGGGGCTCGATCCCGAGGGCGTGATCGCGATGTTCCGCGCCGCCGGCGTGGCGACCAAATTGGAACCCGGCGGCAAGGTGTTCCCGGTAAGCGACAGCGCCGTCGACGTGCAACGGGCCCTGCTCGCGACGCTCGCCGAGAGCGGCGCCGAGTTGCGACTGGGCGTCGCGGCGACCGCCGTCGAGAAGCGAGGCGAGCAGTTTGTCATCGCCACGTCGGCCGGCGACGTCGAGTGCGCCGCCGTGATCCTGACCGTCGGCGGGCAATCGTATCCCGGCTGCGGCACGACCGGCGATGGCTACGCGTGGGCCAAGTCGCTGGGGCACAAGATCGTGCCGCCGCGGCCGGCGCTGGCGCCGCTGGTTTCGCCCGCCGCCTGGGTGGCCGAGCTGCGGGGAGTCACGCTGCCTGACGTTATCGTGGAGATGCGCCCCACCGGCGGCGCCGAAACGCAAGCCAGTTCTGCGAAGAAGCAGCGCGCCGAGCGCACCCGTCGCGGCTCCTTCCTCTTCACGCACTTCGGCCTGTCGGGGCCCGCGCCGATGAACGCCAGCGGCATCGTCACGTCGTCGCCCCACGCGGGCGGCTGGCAGGCGGTTTGCGATTTTCTCCCCGAGACTCCCGCCGAGCAACTCGCCGCGAGCCTCGCCAGCGATGCGACTTCCGGGGGGAGCCGCGCCGTCGTCACCTGGCTGGCTGAGCGGTTGCCACGACGACTGGCCGAGGCGCTTCTGGACGGCGCCGAGATCCCGCACGAGCGCCGACTCGCTGAGCTGCCCCGTCGCGAGCGAGCGGCCCTCGTGGACGCCGTGAAGGCCACGGCGATTCCAGTTTCCGGGTCGCAGGGATTCAAAAAAGCCGAGGTCACCGCCGGCGGCGTTGAATTGGGCGAAGTCGACTCGCGGACCATGCAAAGCAAACTCGTGCCGGGCCTGTATCTCGCCGGTGAGATTCTCGATGTCGACGGACCGATCGGCGGTTACAATTTTCAAGCAGCGTTCAGCACCGGCCGCTTGGCCGGCGAATCGGCGTAAGCCGCGCTGCGCTCAATGCTCTTATCTCCTTGCTTGTTGCTTGGGACTTCAACAACGGCGGATTCCTATGATTCGACGACGGCTCAACTTCGCCGCGACCTTTGCGGCGGCGGCAATCTCTCTGGGCGCCACGTTGGGGGCGGCTCAAGACGCGCCGGCTCCGCAGGACGGTCAGTGGATCCAGCTGTTCAACGGCAAGAATCTCGACGGTTGGACGGTCAAGATCAAAGGCTTTGAAGTTGGCGACAACTACGCCGACACGTTCCGCGTGGAAGACGGCAAGATTGTCACTCGGTACGACAAGTACGAGGGGCCGTTTCGCGGGCGGTTCGGCCACCTGTTTTTCAACGAACCGTTTTCCCACTATGTGCTGCGGCTGGAGTATCGGTTCGTGGGCGAGCAGGCCCCCGGCGGGCCCGGGTGGGCGACGCGCAACAGCGGCGTGATGATCCACGGCCAGACGCCCGAAACGATGGGCAAGGATCAGGACTTCCCGGTGTCGCTGGAAGTGCAGCTGCTGGCCGGCGACGGCGTGAACCCGCGCCCCACGGGCAATCTCTGCACGCCGGGCACCAACGTGGTTTACCAGGGCAAGCTGCACACGGACCACTGCACCAACAGCACCAGCGACACCTATCCGCAGGACGAGTGGGTCGCGTGCGAGGTGGAAGTTCACGGCGGCAAGGTGATCCGCCATAAGATCAACGGCAAGACCGTCATGGAGTATTCCGAGCCGCAACTCGACGAGCGCGACAAGGACGCCCAGGCGCTGCTGGCCGCGGGAGCCGACAAGATGCTCGCCGGCGGCACGATCTCACTGCAATCGGAAAGTCACCCCGTGGAGTTCCGCAAGGTGGAACTCATGCAGCTGGAGGACTAGCGCGTGGCGCGCGGCGGTTGAGGCGTCAGCCGCCGCTCTACCACCGCAGGCCGAACTTATCGCCGCCGCTGGGACCGCCGAGGCCGCCCTTGAGCCCCTCGCGATCGCGGTTGCGAGCCTGGCGGCGTTCGATTTCTTCGGCGGTCACCTCAGGCGTGGGATCGCGCGGCGTGCGGGGCGCTCTCTCGGGCTTCGCCATCAGCGCCTTGAGCGACAGGCTAATCCGCTGGGCGTCGACGTCGACCGTGAGCACCTTGGCCTCGACCTCTTGGCCCTCGCTGAGCACGTCGGTCACGCGATGAACCCGGCCGTGGCCCAGTTCGGAAATGTGAATCAGTCCCTCGACGCCGGGCGCCAATTTCACGAAGGCGCCGAACTGCATGATCTTGGTGACCGTGCCTTTGACGGTCGTCCCCACGGGGAACTTCTCGGGGACCTTGGCCCAGGGATTCTCGCCGACCTCGCGGTAGGAGAGACCGATTTTGCCGGTCTCTTTGTTGACCTTCTCGACGCGGACCTTCACTTCCTGGCCGACCTGCAGCACCTCGCTGGGATGTCCGACGCGTTCCCAGCTGAGCTGGCTGACGTGGATCAGCCCGTCGGCGCCGCCGAGGTCGACAAAGGCGCCGAAATCTTGCAGGCTGCGGACGACGCCGTCGCGAATTTGCCCGGCGGCGATTTCTTCCAGCAACTGCTCGCGTTTTTCTTTCCGCTCGCGCTCCATGAGAGCGCGGTGGCTGAGCACCAGGTTCTTGCGTTTGCGATTGGCCTCGGTGATGACGCACGCCAGCCGTTGCCCCACCAGCTCCTCATGGTTCTCGACGCGGTACATCGAGATTTGTCCCATGGGGATGAAACCGCGGATGTTCGACACGGTGCATTCCAGGCCGCCCTTGTTGGCGCCCTCGACGGTCACCTCGACCACCTGGCCGGGGTGAACTTCGTCCCAGTTGCCAAGGTCGACTGCCGCGGTCGGCAGGTTCGCTTCGTACAGCCCTTGCTCTTCGTTGAACCGGGCGACGACCACTTCCAGCTCGGCTCCGACTTCGGGCGGCGTTTCAAACTGCTTGGCGGGAATTGCGCCTTGGTGGGTCGAGCCGAGGTCCAAGAAAATGTCGTCGCCGTGCAGGCTGGCGACCCGAGCGGTCACCTTGGTCTCGGGGGCGATCTGCGACGCTTTGGCGTCGGCCGCCGATTGCTCGAGCATGTCCTCGACCGAACCGCCGGCCACGGCCGCTTCGAACTCAGCCTGCAGATCGTCGGTCAGTTGGCCGCGCTTGTTGGGCGGCGGATAGCTCTTGGCTTGCGGCGGCGCGGGCGTGTGGTCGCCGACCGGGTGCAGGGGCTTGGGAGCCGCCGGCGCTTCGCCCTCGACCGCGGGACGCTGTGAACCAATCTGGATTCGCGCGCTGGGACGTTCGCCCTCGGTCGCTTCGGCCACGACTTCCGCGGCGGGCTCCGGAGTCTCTGCCGGCGGCGCCCCAACCGAATCGCCCGACACGTCGGCGGCGACCTGGTCCGACACGTTGCCTGGCACAGGCCCCGTGGCCTCTTCGCTAGGCGCCGGCGCGGGCGGCTTGGGAGGCGGAGCTCCTGCGCTGCTCGCCTCGGCGGAAGTTTGCTCTTGGGCCACGGCGGCGTCGGACGTCGCCTCCACCGGAGGCGTAGCGTCTGAATCAGAAGTCATAGCAAGCAGGTCCTGACGAGGGCCAGTTTCCAAAAGAGTCGGGGCTTGGTAATCGTTCGGCGGAAGCCGTCTCGCGGCTGACGCATTCCTTCGCCGACAAAGCCTCGCACGGAAACGGCAGATACGATCGCATAAACGCGCCGCACGCACAGGCAGTGGGGCGGGAACGCAAGTGTACCAGCCGAGCGCCCGCGGGTGCAACTGTGCGCGGGGCTGCGAATAAAGAGTTTGGGCCGCGACGAATCTCATTGCGATCGGCGAGCATTCGTCAGAATTCTGCCATTCGGGCTGACAACGGCTGGCAGAGTGCCAACAGCGGCTCGCGTAGGTTCGCTATTTTGCCGCGTTCGCCGCGTTTTCCTTCAATCGCTCGGCGACGCCGGGGATCACCCGGGCGGCATTCTGGTGGTAGATTCGCTGCAGCACGTCGTCCGGCAGGTCGAGACCGTAGATATTCCACAATCCCTGCGGCGGATACTGCCCTTCGGCGTATGGAAAATACTCGTCGCGCGTCTCCAGCAGCCGCCAATGCGGGGCGAGCCGCGACAGATCGCGGGGACCGTCCGTGCCAAACAGAATCCGGTCGGAATACTTCAGAAAGAACTCTCGGGCGGTGACCGGCTGGCGGCCGATTTCGGCCAAGCGGGCGGAAATCTCGACGTGCAGGTTCGGCAACTCGTCGAGCCAGCGGCCGACCTCGGCCAGATTCTCGGGGTAATTGGCCATGTGCGCCCCGATGAACACCGTGTCGGGGTGCCGTGCGACGACGCGGCGAAACGCGGCAAGCAACTCGGCGTGCGACGGGAATTCCTCGCCGGCGAAGCTCCAGTCGGGATGACGGCTCAGTTCCTCCCACCGTTCGTTGAACCGATCCACGGGCTCAAAGAACGCCACCGGGTCGGCCACGTGGATGAGCACCGGCAGGTGCAGTTTGCCGCAGGCCGCCCAAATGGGATCCCAACGCTCGTCGTCAACCGCCGCCAGCGAGCCGTCGGGGTTCTTGACGCCCAGGCCGAACGTCTTGAAGACCTTGAGCCCTGCCGCGCCGCGCTGCTTGGCGTCGGCAAGCGCCGTCGCCATGCGGTGGCCGAAGTCGGGCCGCTGACAGTCCCAGGCGGCGGGGTCGTCGTCCGCTCCGTCGCCTTGCCAGTCGACATTGGCGAAGATCACGAAGCGGTCCCGATACTTTTCCCAAAGAAACTTCTTGTGCTCCTCAAGCTGCTCGCCGAGTCCGCCGTCGAGGCTGACGCAGACGGCGATGTTCTGATCGTCCATCAGTCGCACGAACTCGTCGAGCGCCGCGGGCGACTGCGGCAGCTTGTAGCGGCCGTGAACATGCACGTCGACCACGGGAAACTTCGCCCGCCGCGGCCGGTGTTCGGGGACGACCAGCTGCGATTGCGGCCGAAACTGATCAATCGCCAACGGTCGTCCGTCGGCGCCATCGAGCAGCGGCGGTTCTGCGGCGTGGAGTCTCTCCCGCAGCGCCGCCGAAACGCAGAGGAACAGCAGGAGCGACGACCAACGAGCAAGTCCCCAGGGCCGACGCCGGCATTTCATCCCATTTGTCCCGCAGAATCTCCTGGTCATCGGTGCTTGGTCGTAGGCCATTCTCAAGATTTCCTCCGGGTCTCTGCGTCTCTGTGTGAGATGGCGTCGCCGCTCAGGCAAACAGGCGGCGCAGGGCGATGTGGAACTTGCCGAGCTTGCCGCCGTAATTGCCGGCGGAGATGGCCGGGACGCCCGCGCCGGCGGCGGCCTCGATGGCGGTGCGCATCGCCGCGGCAACGGTCGGTTCGTCGACGCCGTTGATCACGATTTCGTAAGCGCAGTTGGCGTCGGCGACCAACTCTGTGTCGACTCGGCCGCGCAGGTTGGGACAGAACGCGTCGTTGGTCGACGCTACCAACTGCTTGTATTTCGAGCCGACTTTGCTGCCGCTGCGGACCACTCCGCCGGGGAACGGCGTGATGACGCCGGCGGCGTCGGCGATCGACTGAACGGCTCGACGGGCCGCGGCCAGCGCCGTGGTTTGGTCGACGCCCTGGATGATGATGTTGCCGCCGGCGACGCCCTTCGCGACGCCGACCGATTCCTCGACCAGAAACTCGCCGTCCATCACCGGTACGCGCCAGTACCGACGATCGGCGATCAGCTTGCTCTTTTGGAACCCGTCGCCGAAGTACCGCAGATGACGGCCCAGCGGCACGGACTCTTCGGCGTCGGCCAGCCCGTTGAACACGGCTGTGGTCGGGCAGGTCATCAGGCACTGCCCCGCGCGGTTGGGGACGGCCTTGGCCAGGGCGTCGGTGGAGAACCCAAACAGCAACAGCGCGGCGCCGGGCCGGCCGTCGGGCGTTTCTTCGGCAGCGAGTCGCCGCTCGACGCCCGCCTCGGCGTCGCACCCAATCACCGAACACCCATACCCGCACGCCGCCCGGCACGCGGCGTCGAGCCAGTGGTCATCGGCCGCAGTGACGACCAGCCGCGCAAAGCGCATGCGAAACGCTTCGGCAAACGTGTCGACAATCAGCGTGGAATCAAGTTGCACGGCAGCAGCCAGTCGGCGAGTGTCTGAAAGCCGCGTTGCGGCGGACTCGCGAAGTGCGCGTCGCCGCAACGCGGTCGCTATCATCGCCCGAATTCGCTGGCCGAACAAGCAGCGAGTTTCCTCCATCGCCGCCGCCATCGCTTGGCGACGCCTAGAAACCTCCGCGTCGGGGTTCGCGATCATCGCCGTCCTTGGCGCCCGCCTCGCCGGCCGCCAAGCTCGGACGCGTCGCCGGGTCGATGAGTTCCAACGAGATCAGCGCTCGCTCGACCTGTGCAAGCGTCGCCGGCGTGTGTCGGACCAGCAGGCGATTGCCAAGCACGTGCAAGAACGGCTCGCCGGCCGTACTGGGGAAGTTCTGCCAGTCGACCGTACCCTGCAGCGCCTGGCTGATCGTCGTACGAGCAGCGTCGGAATTGGGAAACGTTTGGCGGTCGAGTTGAAAGGTGACGGTGATCGCCACGGGCGGGTCGAAGGGGGCGACCTCGCTAGACGCGACGATGGCGTCTCGCGTGCGGCGAATATCCGCCAACGTCGCCGCCACCTGGTCGTGAATCCGCTGGGTCTGGGTGACCAAGAGCATCCCCGGCGCCAGCGGTTGAATTTCCCCGTTGCCGGTGCCGTTTTCCATCCAAGAGTCATGTTCCACAGACGCGATGAGCGCATCGATGAGCGAGTCGTAATCGGTCTTGGTCGGATCGCCGCCTAGCAGGTGCGCCATCGGCGTCGCGTCGATCAGGTCGGCCACGTTGTAGACGCGGGTCTCAAGTCGTTCGGCTGCCTCGTCTGCCGACGTAATCAGCAGGACTTCGTTGTCCACGACGTAGGTCAGGTCTTCGACGTCGCGCAACATCAACTCCAACGCCGAACGGAGCGAAATCCCTCCGGACAAACGGACCGAGATCTCCACTTCAGGCGAGATGGCCACCGCGTCGAGGCCGGCAGTGTCGAACACGATGGGCAAATCGTAGTCTTCCTGCAAGGCGGCGGTGATTTGGTTGAGCGGCGAGTCGATGTATTCCAACGGCGTCTTGAGCGGCTGATCGAGGACGGCGTTGATGCGTTCGGCGGCCCGCGCCAGGTTGCGTATTCTGGCCGGAGTCGTCGCGGGTGCGTCTTGGGCAGCGAGCTCTTTGGCTGATTCCCGGCTTTCGCCCAAGGTGTCGTCGGCGTCAGGCGTGGAGCTCGCGCCGTAGCCCCCTCGGCCACCCATCTCGCCGCCAAATCCGCCGCCCATCTCGCCGCCGTACCCGCCGGCGCCAAACTCGCCGCCCATCTCACCAGCAGCGTGTCCCTCCGGTGCGCTATAACCGCCTCCCCTGCCGTACCCGCCGCCCATCTCTGCGCCGTACCCGCCGCCGCGACCGCCAAACTCGCCGCCCCCTTCGCGCTGGGCGTACGCCCGCTCGATGTGCGCCAGTCCGACCACGGCCACCAGCGCGCAGAAATAGCCCCACATTGACCCGCGCATTGCAATGCCTCCTCGTTGGGCGCGCAACACCACAGAGCGTGAGCGCGCCGGTGATCAGAGATTCCCCGCGAGGCTCGGTTCCGGTCGAGCGCTCGCTACCACGCGGTTGAGCGTAACGGGGCGCGGCGCCGCATGTCAAAAGACCAGCGGAAACGGCGGGAAAGAGGCGGTTTTAAGCGTTGGCGATGGGGCGAAAGGGCCACGAAAAAACCCCGGCCTTGCGGCCGGGGCTGTTGCGATTTGCGAAGTAAAACGAACACTCCTCACCAGTCACCAGTCACCAGTCACCAGTCACCGCCCCTCCCACACCTGGACGAAGCGGCCGCCGCTGGTGTAGCGGCCCCCTTCGCGGTAGCGGCACCATGACAGATCGACCTCGGCCGTGACGCGGCCCAGGCCGGGACCTTCCAGCGAGATCATGGCTCGCCGCTGGGCCAACGGGCAGAGATGCTCGAATGCGACGCCGCGCTCGTTGAAATCGGCCAGCCGCACTTCACGCGATTCGCCGGGGCCGCGGGCGTCCAGCGGCGTGATCCGCGCCGTCAATGCGAGTCGTTCGTCGGTGTGGGTCAACAGACCGCGCAAGCGGGCCACCAGGGCGTCGACTTCGCGGTGCAAATCGTAGGCAGCGGGGGCGGCGTTCATAGCCAAGAGTCCGTGACAGGCGGAGGCGGAAATTTGCATGGGCGACTCCGGGTTCGGGTGAGCGAAACGGAGCCGCGGCGTCGGAGAATTCGCGGCAAGGTAAGCGGCGACGGCTGCGTCGCCCCACACCGCAGAACTCCCCCAACAACACCCCTCAGACGCGCCGCCGGGTCCTGTGGTTCGCGAACATTGCGCACCCGCTCCGACCGCGACGGCTTGGCTCCACCGCAAGCGTACACGCCAGGGCAGCGCGAGCACGCCGATTCCGCCGCCGCGCGGAGTGCAAAATGGCCGCTGCCAACGGGGCGACCCCTGCCCGCGGCAAAGTTTCACCACGGTCGTGCCGCGTTGGCAAAGACTGACGATCGCCAGTTGGTGGGGGCTGGATTTGGCGGCGCGCTGCCGGCGACCTCGTCAGGTCGCGGCCGGTGATACCGGTTGTCGAAGCGAGTTGGGTGGCTGGGGACGTAGCGAAGCGAAGCCCCCAGGGATTCCACTGGGGGCTCCCTTCGGTCGTCCCCAGCCACCCTCTTTCGCCGGTCAAGCGGTATCCCAACCCATCGCGGCTGAGGGCATTGTCTCCCGGCGTTAGCCGAGTTCCTTGAGGGCGGCGAGCACCTTTTCGTCGTGGCCGTCGACCTGCACGCGTTTCCACACCTGGGCGACCTTGCCGTCGGGGCCGATCAGGTAGGTGCTCCGCTGGATCCCCATCGATTTCTTGCCGTACATATTCTTCTCGCGCCACGCGCCGTACTTTTCGGCGATCTTGTGGTCCTCGTCGGCCAGTAGCGGGAAGTTCAGCTTGTACTTGTCGCGGAACTTGCCGTGGCTGGCGATTCCGTCGGGGCTCACGCCAAAGACCTTGGCGCCCAATTTTTCGAGTTCCTTCTTCCGGTCGCGAAACGCGCAGGCCTCTTTTGTGCAGCCGGGCGTGTCGTCCTTGGGATAGAAGTAGAGCACCACCGGTTGGCCGGCCAAATCGGCCAATTTCACCTTCGAGCCGTCGTCGGCCGGGAGCGTAAACGCGGGGGCTTTTTTGCCGGGTTCGATCCAATCGCCCATGGAATTCCTCTCAGAGTTGGAGTTGGCAAGTCAGGAAGCAGGCCATCGGGGGCGTGCAGCTGCGAACCTTTTACCAAAAAAAACGGTCTCCCGGGCGTGCCCCGGCCAGCGGATTGGCACGGCGGGGGACCGCATCGCCGCCGCCGGCGACCCTCGCCCGAATGGCTTCGCTGGAGTAGAATCTGCGACTTTGGGCGGAGTTTAACCGCCGTCCGTGGAGCATCAGCCCCGCATGCCACAGCCCGTTTTTTTCGAGGACAATCCGATCGCCGCTCCCGCCCCCCCCGACCTGACGCCCGCTGAGCGGAGCCTGCAGCTGGCCCTCGCCGCCGCCCGCACCGCTGAGGACAACAACGGCAAGGACGTGGTGGTGCTCGATATGCGCGCAGTGACGCCCGTGTTCGATTACTTTGTGATCGCCACCGGCAACAGCCGTCGGCAGCTGCACGCGATCAGCGAAGAGATCGACCACTGCCTGGAAGACGACCTGGGCGACAAGCGGATGGGCATCGAAGGGTACAACGAAAGCCGTTGGATCCTGCTCGACTACGGCAACGTCGTGATTCATCTGTTCGACGACGAGACGCGCGACTACTACGCCCTGGAAGATTTCTGGAGCCAAGGCGTGCGGGTCAAGCTGCCGTGGGCGCCCGAGGGTGATGAATCGTCCGGCAGCGTTTGACATGTCTCGCGACAAGGCGCTCAGGCGCCCTGGAAGTCGCCACGTCGGCGTTTGCTTCAGCAGGGCGAGCGACATCTCTTTCTTGGCGTCGTTGCGCCTTGGCGCGCCACAAAACTCGACATCGCTTTCCGAGTGAACGAATGAATCTGCTCGCGACGCTTCGAGAACGCTTTCGCACCGCGCTGACTGCCTTGACTGACGACGAGGCAACGGTGGGCGAGTTGGCCGAGATGGTGCTCCCGAGCCAGGACGCGAAGTTTGGCGATTACCAGGCCAACTGTGCGATGCCGCTGGGCAAGCGACTCGGCAAGCCGCCGCGGGAGATCGCCCAAGCGCTCATCGAGCAGCTGGACGTGGCCGAGTTCTGCGAACCGCCGGAAATCGCCGGGCCCGGGTTCATCAACCTGCGGCTGCGCGACGAGTGGCTCGCCGCCGCGCTGGCCGCGGCCGCGACCGACGCCGAGCGCGGCGGGGTCGCTCCCGTCGACGCGCCGCGGACTTACGTGCTCGATTACTCCTCGCCGAACGTCGCCAAGCCGATGCACGTGGGGCACATCCGCAGTACGGTCATCGGCGATGCGCTGGACAAGGTGCTCGCCTTTCTCGGGCACCGCGTGATCAGCGACAACCACATCGGCGACTGGGGCACCCAGTTCGGCATGATCATCTACGGTTACAAGCACTTCGTCGACCAGGAGGCGATCAAAAAGTCACCGGTCGCCGAGTTGGGACGCTTGTACCGGTACGTCAACAGGCTTGTCGACTATCACGCGACCAAGAACACGACGATCCCTGCGCTGCAGGAGAAGATCGCCAAAGCGCAAACCGCCATCGATGAGCGACGCCACGCCACGATGCCGTTCGACGCCAAGGAGGCGAAGAAAGAGGAAAAGAAGCTGCGCCAGGCGGAGGGGGCGCTCGCGGACCTGCACAACGAATTGCTCGGCTTGCGGGCCAAGCTGGCCGAAGTCGAGGGCGACGCCGCGTTGGCCGAGGCGGCCGCCGCGCACGCCGACGTCGGCAAAGCGGTGCTCGCCGAGACGGCTGCCCTGCACGCGGGCGACGCAACCAACCGGGAACTGTGGGAGCGTTTCCTGCCGGCGTGCCTGGCCGAGATGCAGGCGACCTACGACCGGCTGAACGTGACGTTCGACCACGCGCTGGGCGAGAGTTTTTACGAAGACAAGCTCGCCGGCGTCGTCGAGGACCTCAAGCAGAAGGGTCTCGCCACCGAAAGCGATGGCGCCCAGTGCGTGTTCCTCGACGGGTTCGACGCCCCGTTCATCGTGCAGAAACAGGATGGCGCCTTTCTGTACGCCACCACCGACCTGGCCACCATCGCCTACCGGATGGAAACCTGGCAGCCGGACGCCATTTTGTACGTGGTCGATCATCGGCAGTCGTTTCACTTCGATCAGCTGTTCGCCACCGCCCGCAAGTGGGGCTACGACGACGTCGAGCTGCAGCACATCAGCTTCGGCACGGTGCTGGGCGAGGACGGGCGGCCGTACAAAACGCGGACCGGTTCGGCCGTGGGGCTGGCCGGACTGTTGGACGAAGCGGTCGAGCGGGCGTACGCCATTGCCGAGAAGAGCGACGTGCTGACCACCGACGAGGAACGCCGCACCGTGGCCAAGCGGATCGGCATCGGCGCCATCAAATACGCCGACCTGTCGCACAATCGCACCAGCGATTACAAATTCAGCTACGACAAGATGCTGGCCATGACCGGCAACACGGCCGCGTACATGCAGTACAGCTACGCTCGGGTGCGCGGCATTTTCGGCAAGGGCGACGTCGACGTCGCGGCGCTGCGGTCCGGCGGCGCCAGGATTGAATTGGCGGAACCAGCCGAACGAGCGCTTGCGGTGGCCCTGGTGCAGTTCAGCGAAGCGCTGCATCGCGTGGCGGCCGACTATCGGCCGAACTATCTCACCGACTACCTGTTCGACGTGGCGAGCAAGTACGCCAGCTTCTTTGAAAACTGCCCGGTGCTGAAAGCGCCCAACGACGAGGTCCGCACCAGCCGCTTGCTGCTGTGCGACCTCACCGCCCGCACGATCGCCCGCGGGTTGGAACTACTGGGGATCGAAGTCGTCGATCGGATGTGATCGCGACTCGCCGTCGCAGGTGGCGCTCTACATGCGACTCGCCCCCCAGCCCGCGGCGCAAGCCGGGGGTTCAACGTGGCGGTTCGTTCGCGGCGCCAACCGGTCGCTTGCGCGACCGGCTAAGGGAATTGGGGTTCTGCCGTGAGGGAGCACGCGGCATGCGCGACCGGACGGTCTCCCCAGAGCGCGGAGCGTCCAGGAAAATGGTGGCGATCCGCTAGCGATAGGCTTATATTGCGACCGCGGCGACCGCTGGCAGGGGCGTCGCCGTCGCAGCTTCGCTCACCCGTTGGCCAGGGGCTTTTCACATGCAGGCAGAGATTCGCGATCGCCCGGCGTTCGCCAACGTGCTGGTGACCTTGGAGCCCGGCGAGAGCATTGTCGCCGAAGCGGGGGCCATGGCCACGATGAGCGCGTCGATCGAGATGTCGACCCGCTGGAGCGGCGGGCCGATGCGGGCGATTCTCAAGCGGATCTTCGGCGGCGAATCGCTCTTCGTGAACGAATTCACGACCAACTCCGGCGGCGAGGTCGTGCTGACCCAGGCCGTGCCCGGCGACATCGAGTGCCTCGCCCTGGCCGGCAACACCCTGTTTCTGCAGCCGGGCGCCTACATCGCGAGCGACCCCGACGTGAAACTCGAATTGGGCTGGGCGGGCTGGCGCAGCTTCATCGCCGGCGAGGGACTGTTTCGCCTGAAAGTGCGCGGCCAGGGCCGCGTCTGGTTTGGCGCCTACGGCGGCATCTTCCAGCGCGAAATCGGCGAAGAATACATCGTCGACTCGGGGCACCTCATCGCCTACGAGCCGACGATCCAGATCCGCGTCGGCATGGCCGGCGGAATCATCAACAGCTTCCTCAGCGGCGAGGGCATCGTGACCCGGGTGAAGGGCCCGGGACGCATCTACATGCAAAGCCGCAACTTCAGCGCCCTGGCGGCGTGGACTAACTCGCACCTGTGGTAGGAGAGCGTTGTTGTTTTTGACTCCTACGGAACACGACGACGGCGCGTGGGCCAACGGGGAGGGGGGAATGGGGAATGGGAAAAGGCGTCAACGACGCGCACGATTCGAACTACACTCTCACCCCATTCCGCATTCCGCCTTCCCCATTTGAATTCCGTCTGATGCCTTTGGCCGTTTCGGCTACGAACCCATTGACGCCATGAAACACGAACTTCTCGCTCGCCCCGCCGCGTCCGTCGCGCAACTGACCCTCGCCGCCGGCGAGACGGTCACCTGCGAGGTGGGCGCCATGATCGCCATGACCTCGGGGTTCGCCGTTGAGACGACCACCCGCAAGAAGGGCGGCGGCGGGGGAATTATGAAGGGGCTCAAGCGGATGCTCGCCGGCGAGAATCTGTTCCTGAACCACTTCACCGCCACCGCGCCCGATCAAACGCTCATCATCGGCCCGGGATTGCTGGGCGACGTCATGCACCATCGCCTCGCCGGCGGCACGCTGGTGGTGCAGGGTTCCAGCTGGCTGGCGTCCGATCCTGGCATCGACATTGACGCCAGTTGGCAGGGCTTCGGCAAGGCGCTGTTCAGCGGCGAGTCGATGTTCTGGGTTAAATGCAGCGGCGCCGGAAACCTGTTCCTGAGCAGCTTCGGCGTGATCGACGCCGTGGCGGTCGACGGCGAGTACGTCGTCGACACGGGCCACATCGTGGCGTTCGAGGACACGCTTGATTTCAAGATCACCAAAGCCAGCAAGAGCCTTGTCGGCAGCTTTCTCGGCGGCGAAGGTTTCGTCTGCCGGTTCCAAGGTCAGGGCAGTCTGTTTTGCCAGAGCCACAACCCCCCCAGCTTCGGCAAACTGCTGGGGCCGAAACTCAAGCCGCGGTAGTTCCAGGTACCAGCCATGTCCGTCGCCATGACTTCTGATCTCGATATCGAACTCTCCCAGCGCCCCGAGTTCGCGATGGCCACCGTGCGATTGCAGCCGGGGCAGCAGGTGTTTGCCGAGCCGTCGGCGATGGCGGCCATGGACACCACCGTGACGATCAAGGCCGGGTTCAAAGGCGGGCTCAAGAAAACGCTGGGGCGGGCGTTCGGCGGCGAGAGTCTGATTATCAACACCTTCACCGCGGGCGACGTGCCGGGCGAGGTGATCTTCGCCGCCGGGCAAATGGGCGACGCCGTCCACTACCGGCTCGACAACAGCGCCCTGATGTTGCAGCGCGGCGCCTTCATGCTCCATGGCCACGGGGTCGAAGTCACCGGCAAGTGGCAGGGCGCCAAAGGATTCTTCAGCGGCGAAGGGCTCGTGCTGCTCAAGGCCACCGGCACGGGCGACCTGGTGTTCAACTCGTACGGCGCCATCTTGGAGGTCGACGTCGACGGAGATTACATCGTCGACACCGGCTACATCGTGGCGTTCGAGGACACGCTGCAATACAACGTGACCACGTTGCCGGGGTTGCGCGCGGGCGGCAAGCTGAAGTCGTTCTTCTTCGGCGGCGAAGGCTTTGTGTGCCGCTTCGCCGGCCAGGGCCGGGTCTGGATTCAAACCCGGCACGTTCACGCGTTTCTGTCGTTCGTCAACGCGTTCCGACCAGCGAAGAGCAACAACTGACGCGATCGCAACGGAGCGCCGCGGCCGGTTCGTTTCACGGCGTCGCGCGGCCTGCTCAGCAAGGCCCGGCCAGCGCGAGTTCGCCGCGCAACTCCTGGACCAACGCCGCCGGGTCGATGGGCTTGGTGAACCAACGGTCGACGCCGCTTGGTCCGATGGGCACGCCAAAGTCGCCCGGATTGGCGCCGGTGACGGCAAACAGTCGGACGCCTTCGAATCCCGGATCGCGGCGGATCATGCGCACCGTCTCGCCGCCGTTCATCCGCGGCATGCTCATGTCCAACAGCACGGCGTCGGGCCGATCGTGCCGCGAGAGCTGCACCATGGCTTGCACGCCGTCGCCGGCCACGTCGACCGCGAAGCCGCTCATGCGCAGGTAGCCGGCCAGGAGTTCGCCTTCGTTGGCGTTGTCCTCGACCACCAGCGCGCGCCGTTTGCCCGCGCTGATCTTCTTGGGAGGCGCGTGCTCGCTGCCGATCTCCGCGTCGATCGCGTCCAGCGACCGGAGCGCTTTGTGCAGCGTGGTCATCGCGTCGTCGCTCATGCCGGCGGCAAGTTGCTTTTCCATCAGCCGCAGCGCGAGCGACGCGGTGTTGAGTTCGTTGCGCTGCGCGTGACGCCGGTGACGGGCCACTTCGCTATCCGGCATCGCATGGAGATCTTCGTCGCTGGCGATCTCTTCGCGCAGCACGCGCACGTCCTTGGGGGCGTCGACGCCGATGCGGACGCGGTTGCCCGCGACGCGCAGGATCTCGATCTTGACGCCCAAGTTAGGGAAGACGATTTTTTCTTTGGCTCCGCGCGATAGCACCAACATGATGGACCTCCGTTTCACATAACACGACGTGGCGATTGGGACCGACCGGCGATTCGTCGCCGCGGTGAAGCGGTCCGTGTTCAATCAAGCGCCGGCAGAGTTTCGAAGCGCGGTGGCGGACGAGTCCCTCCCCGGGCTCGCAACCGACGAGGCGTGCGACATCCTCGCCGATCCCCACTCAATAACTGCCAACGCACTCGCGCGTGCTGCGATGCCGTCCTGGAATCGCGCCGCTGTCCCGTGGGCGTGACAAAGTTGTGCGCCTCGTCGTGGAGGTCCCTCTCCAGTGAGTGCGCCGCGGGAGTTGTGCGACTATCAACCTACCGCGACCGCCGACGGTTAGCCAACGGCAGTTTCATAAGATTCTTTGTCCCGTGCTAGCAGAGGGCTTGCGATCGCCTGCCGCGTTGCTAGCGTGCGGATAGCTGCCATGCCGTGACCGCGATCCCCAGGGGGATGAGATAGTAGGCGAACAGCGCCAACCGGCCGCGTTCGACCCAGCGGATCAAGAGCGACAGCGCCGCCAGTCCCACGATCATCGATACCACGAACCCCAGGGCGAGGTTGACGGCCGGCGTGCCGGCGGATCCCTTCTTGTAGATTTCGTAACCTTCGAGCACGCCGGCGCCGAGGATTGCGGGAATCGCCAGCAGAAACGCAAACGTGGCGGCCGACTGCCGCCGCAGCCCCACGCCCAGCCCCGCGGCAATCGTCGAACCGCTGCGCGACACCCCCGGCAACAAGGCAAAGGCCTGCAGAACGCCGATGATGAGCGTCTGCCGTACGTTGAGTTGTTGGTAGTCGAGGCGATTGCGGTCGACTTCGGCCGTCTCGCCTTCGCTGCGGCGCATCGCCCACAGCAGCAGCACCGCGGTGACGGGGAACATGAGCCCCGCGACCAACGGACTCTTGAGAAACGCGTCTTCGACCGCCGGCGGGGCGATTTTCTTGACCCACACGCCAAGCACCGCGGCGGGAATGGTGCCGATGACCAGCAGCGGAATCACCCGTCGGTCGGTCGACAGCAGCCGCAGAATCTCCCGACGATAATAAATTAGCACCGAAGCGAGCGTGCCTAGGTGCAGCGTCACGCTCACCTCCAGCAGATCTTCCACCGGCGAAGCGCCCCAGGCCTCCATCAGGGCGTTGGCCACCACCAGGTGTCCCGAACTGCTCACCGGGAGGAATTCGGTCGCCCCTTGGAGGACCGCCAGGATCAGAATCTCGATCAGCGACATCGGCGAGTGACAATCGGGAGCCAGCAGAAACAGGAAACAACCCACACGGGACGCCGCTGCCGCGCGAAACCGCCGGGCGATGCACCACTGTACCACGCGGTCGGCCGCCGTGCCGGGCGGCGCGTCTGTCCCCTGCTTCCGCGGGCTGCTAGACTGGTAGCTAGCGGGGGGGCAGCGCGGCATTGGGGCGATGGCGGGGCCCAACGACCCGGCTGCCGGCTTCCCGAGCGTCGCTTGCCGCGACTCGTCTGCCACGCACCCTGACAGTTGATATGGGCGTCCGATTCGAGTGTCCCAACGGGCACAAACTGCACGTGAAAGCGGAACTGGCCGGACGGCGGGGAATCTGCCCCGAGTGTCAGGTGCGGTTTGTCGTGCCCCATGACAGCGGCGGCCGCGCGGAGATTGCCGAGGCGAGCGGCGAATCGGCCATCCGCACCGCGGCGTCGGCGCCCGCAACGCCAGCGCCTGCAGCGACTCCCGTGCAGCCCGCGCCCCAGGCTGCAGCGCCCCAAATTCCCGCCCAACCCCCCCCTTCCCCGACGCCGGCACCAACGGCATCCGCTCCGCCGACCACATCGCCGGCTCCCCCTGCTGCCGCGTCGGTCCCAGCCGTGGACGCCTGGTA
>JAGQOU010000437.1 GCA_020427145.1 Planctomycetales bacterium
CCACACCGGTTCGTAGGCGATCACCGTTTTGGCAAGGCCGGCATCATCCACGCCGGACAATCCGTAGTTTATTTGGCGGGTCAATACCGCTTCCACCTGGCCTGCTTCCCTTTCTGCCAGAGTTTCGCCGACGCAAAAGATCGGACGCAATCCGTTTGCCAGGGAATATTTGACTTTCTTGTTTATCAATTCATCGGTTTCGCCGAACAGGGTGCGCCGCTCGCTGTGGCCGAGGATGACGTACGTGCAGCCGACGTCCTTGAGCATGTCGGCGGAAAGCTCGCCGGTGAAGGCCCCGGAGGCTTCGTGGTACATGTTCTGGGCGCCCACGGCGACCGCGGCGTCGCCCACCGCGGACTTCACCGCGGCCAGGTACACGCTGGGGGGGCACACCAACAGGTCCACGGCGTCCAGGTCGCCGGCTCCGGCCGCCACGGCCGCCGCCAACTCGGCGCCGCTGGCCGCGGTGGTGTTCATCTTCCAGTTGCCGGCGATTAAGGGCTTACGCACGACGTGCTCCTCTTTTGCAATGTGAAACGTGTGATATTTGATTTCTGATCTGCGATACCGGCGTCGAGTCCCATGGCGGCGTCATCTCGTAGCGAGCAACCGCGCGAGGACGTCGACAATCGAACATCACAGATCAAATCTTCTTCCCTACCGCGGCGGCAACCTTGCGGATTTGGTCCATCAATTCGGCGTATTGCGGCGGCAGCAGGGCTTGCGGACCGTCGCTCATCGCCTCTTCCGGCTTGTCGTGAACTTCGATATGCACGCCGTCGGCCCCCGCGGCCACACCGGCCAGCGCGCAGGCGGGGATCAGCTCCGGACGCCCCGTGGCGTGACTCGGATCGACGATCACCGGCAAATGTGAAAGCTCGTGAATTTGCGGTACGGCCGCCACGTCGAACAGGTTCCGCGTGGCGGAGTCAAAGCTCTTGATGCCGCGCTCGCACAGCACGACGTTGGTGTTGCCCTGGGCGATGACGTACTCCGCGCTCATTAGCCAGTCTTTGATCGTGGCGCTCATGCCGCGCTTCAGCAGCACCGGCTTGTCGGTCTTGCCGACTTCGGTCAGCAGGACGAAGTTCTGCATGTTGCGGGCGCCCAGTTGCAGCATGTCGGCGTACTCGCAGGCGAGATCGACGTGCCGCGGGTCGACCACCTCGGTGACCACGGGGACGCCGTGCTTTTTGCCGACGTCGCGGAGAATCTGCAGCCCCTCTTCGCCCAAGCCCTGAAAGGAATAAGGACTGGTCCGCGGCTTGAAGGCTCCGCCGCGAAGGATGTTGGCGCCCGCTTTGACCACGGCGCCGGCGATCGAGTCGAGCCGCTCGGCCGATTCCACGGCACAGGGGCCGGCGATCATGCCAAGGTTCCCGCCGCCGATCTTCGTGGCGCCGACTTCGACAATCGTGGGCTGCGGATGCGCCTGCCGGCTGGCCAGCTTGAACGCCGGCATCACAGGCACCACCTGGGCCACCCCGGCGATCGCCTCGAGCTGCGGCGGCACGATCTTCGACTCGTCGCCGATGACCCCGATCACGGTGCGGTAGGTGCCCCGGCTCAGGTGGGCCGAGAAGCCCAGGGCCTCGACCCGCTCGACAACGTGATTGACCTGCTCGTCGGTGGCCGTTTCTTTGAGAATGATGATCATGGCGGGGCGGCGAACGGGGCCGATCGACGGTGCGTCGCTGTTAGCGGGCAAGAATGGGGTTTGACGAATCCACTAGTGTAACCGACGCAGCGGCTCTGGGAATCCCCGCCGAAGACGTCCAACGACCCTCTTTTGGCGGTCATTTGCCGCCCAACCGGGGCAGCGCACCCCGGGTAGATGGAGATTTCGGGCCCTGAATCGCAAGTTGCCACGTCCGAGCCCAACAACGACGACTGGCGCTGGCGAACGCTATCGTTGGCACAAGTTGGAGGGTGGCTGGGGACACCAGCGAAGCGGAGCCCCCAGGGATTCCACGGGGGCTCCCGGTGTTCGTCCCCAGCCATCCACTCCCCTCATCCAAACCGCGCGACAGCCAGAGGCCGCTGCGATCTTGGCCATGCATTCCGCGGGGCGGTATGATGGGAGGATGGCTACCGTCGAACAATCCGTCGCCCCCACCGTGGCTGGGCTCGCTGTGTGTCAATTCGACGCCGATCAATACATTGCCATGGCCGACGCGG